>NZ_CP040786.1:2400000-2751846 GCF_021922925.1 Clavibacter phaseoli | reverse complement strand
CCGGCCAGGACCTGCTCGAGGCGGCCCGCGCCGCCGGCGTGCAGGTCGCGTGCGCGCCCGACACCGTGCTCGGCGCGGGGATCCAGTCGGCCATGCGCGCCATCGCCCGCGGCGACATCGGCGAGCCGCTCACCGCGACGACGCTCTTCCACGTGCCCGGCCCCGACGCCTGGCACCCGAACCCCGAGTTCCTGTTCGCGCGCGGCGCCGGACCCCTGTTCGACATGGGCCCGTACTACGTCACCACGCTCGTGCACGCGTTCGGCGCGGCGGAGACGGTGAGCGCGGTCTCCTCGACCTCGCGCACGACGCGCACCATCGGCAGCGGACCCCGTGCGGGCACCGACTTCCCGGTGGAGGTGCCGACGCACCACGCGGCGCTCATCTCGTTCGCGGGCGGGCAGTCGGCGCAGTCGACGTTCAGCTTCCAGAACGCGCTGCCGCGCATGGGCTTCGTCGAGATCTCGGGCAGCGAGGGCACCATCGTGCTCCCCGACCCGAACACCTTCGAGGGCGACAGTCAGCTGTGGCGCTTCGGGCAGCAGGAGCCGGAGACGCTGGCGGCTCACGGGTCCACGTACGGCCGCGGATCCGGCGTGCTGGACCTCGCGCGCAGCATCCGCGGCGGCGACCCGGTGCGCGCCTCCGGCGAGGTCGCGGCGCACGTGCTCGACGTGCTGCTCGCGATCCGCGACGCGGCCGACAGCCGCGACGTGGTGGAGGTCGCCTCGAGCGTCGAGAAGCCGACGCCGCTCGCGGAGGACTGGGACCCGGCGGCCGCGACGCTCTAGCGCCGCATCCGCTCGACCTGACGGCCCCGCATCCGGTGACGGATGCGGGGCCGTCCCGCGCTCGGCAGGCGGCGGCCCGCGGAGGAGACTGGACCCATGCAGCTGCATCGCGTCACCACCGGATCCGGCGCGCGCCACGTCGGCCTCGTGCATGGGCTCGGCGCGGAGGGGGCGACGTGGGCGCCCGTCGTCGACCGGCTCGTCGCCACCGGCCGCGTCACCGTCACGACCGTCGACCTCCGTGGGCACGGCGCGAGCGACCGGGCCGGCTCCTACGGGATCGAGGACATGGCCGACGACCTCGTCGCGTCCCTGCCGCGCGGCCTCGACGCGGTCGTCGGCCACTCGCTCGGCGGATCGGTGCTGGTGCGCGCCGTCGCCCGCCTGGAGCCCGCGCGCGCGATCTACCTCGACCCCGGGTTCCGGCTCGCGCTGCCGACCACGGGGATCCGCGGCCGCCTGTTCTGGGCCGCGCCGCTCGTGGGGCTCGCCGCCGCGCAGATCCCGCGCGCCCGCGCCGCCGCCCGCGTGCGCGCCGCCTACCCGGCCGCCGTCCGCGCGTCGCTCGACGCGGCGCAGCAGCGGTTCGACCGAGGCATGGCGGTCGGCGTGTTCCGCGACGTGGCCTTCCACCCGCTCGCGGTGAGCGCGCCCGCCGTTCCGTCGACGGTCGTGCTCTCCGACGACGCGCCCGCCGTGCTGCCGGACGCGTACTCGGCCGAGCTCGCGGGCGCCGGGTGGGACGTCCGGCGGCTGCCGGGGATCCACCACGACATGCAGCTCGAGGACCCCGACCGGGTGCTCGCCGCGATCGAGGACCTGCTGTGACGGACGCGCCGCGCGAGCCCGGACGCCAGGAGCGCCCCGCCGACGCCGAGATCGCCGCCCGGCTGGCCGCGGCCCTCCGCGCGCCCGACGCGTCCTCCCGGCTGCAGGCCGCGCTCACCGCGGGCACCCGGCCGGATCCCGCGCTCGTCGAGGGCCTCATCCACCGCTGCCGCGTCGAGCCCGACCTCAACGTGCGCGAGATGCTCACGTGGGCGCTGATCCGGCACGACCCGGAGCTGACGATCCCGCCGCTCATCGCCGAGCTGACGTCGCCCATCCCGCAGGCGCGCAGCCAGGCGCTGCACACGCTCTCCAAGATCGGCGACCGGCGCGCCCTGCCCGCCATCACGCCGGCGCTGCTGCGGGATCCCGACGACCACGTCGCCCGCACCGCGTGGCGCACGTCGTCGGGCCTCGTCGACGGCGACCGCGATCCGGCCGGCGCCCGCTGGCTCTCGCAGCAGCTCGCGTCGCAGCTCGGCCGCGGCGGCCGCGACACGCAGGCCAGCCTCGCGCGCGCCTTCGCGAGCGTCGGCCGGGCCGCGTTGCCGGTCCTCGAGCGGTCGCGGCGCGCGGCGGACGCCCGGGTGCGGATCCACGCGCTCGCCGTCATCGCCCAGCTCGCCGACCCGGAGCTCCGCTTCGACGACGCGGTGGACGAGGCCCGGCGCGCCTCCTTCGGCGCGCACCTCGCCCGCCGGCCGGGCTTGCACCTCCCGTAGCGTCATGTGGTCGGGTGGTCCCATGACCCACCCCGCCGAGGAAGGCCCCGCCATGCACCCGTCCCTGATCCCGCCCCGCCAGGTCCGGATCGGCGACGCGGCCGCGTTCGTCGGCACCACCCCGCGGGCCATCCGGCACTACCACCAGATCGGCCTGCTCCCCGAGCCCGAACGGGGCGCCGACGACCGCCGCCGGTACGGCTACGCGGAGATGATCCGGCTGCTGTGGATCCGGCGGATGGCCGACGCCGGGATCGCCCTCGACGACATCCGCGACGCCTTCGCCGACCCGGCGCCCGCGGGTGCGGATGCGGACGCGGACGATCGCGGGACCCCGGGCGCCGACGCGGACGTCGCCGGCATCCTCGCCCGGCTCGAGGCGACCCTCGACGCCCAGGAGGCGGAGCTGCGCCGCCAGCGCGCGGCCGTCCGGCGCATGCGCGCCCGGGGCAGCCGCCTGGGCCTGCTCTCCGACTCCGTCGCCACCCGCCTCGAGGGCCTGCCCGCCGGATCCCTCCGCCCGGCCGACCTCGACGACCTGCTGGTCGTGGAGCGCGTCCTCGGGCCGCTCGGCGCGGCGCTCAACGCCACCCGGCACATCGCCATCGCCACCCTCCCGGGCCTGCGCGCGGCGTCCGACCGCGTCGAGGCCGCCGAGGAGGCGCTCGACGACACGGTCGCCGTCGACGACCCGCGCGTAGCGGAGGTCGCGGCCGAGCGACGCGCCTTCGAGACGATGCTGCACGCGGCGATCGACGGATCCGACCTCCCGCGCCTCGACGACGAGCTCGTCGACGCCTGGGATGCGCTGCACCCCGAGGGCGCCGACGCCGCGGACGAGGTCGGCTCCCGCCGGCCCGCCCCGTCGATGAGCGCGATGGAGGCCATCGCGAGGATGCCCTACGACCTCTCCCCGGCGCGGCTGCGGTGCATGGAGCTGGCCGCGGAGTCCTACGTGAGCGAGACGCCGGCTCCCTGAGGGGTCGGCGGGCCCGCGGATCCGGGCATCGGGGCTGTCCCCGGCGCGGACCCGCGAGTAGGTTCGCGGCACGGCGCCCCGCGACGGGAGCGCCCGGATCCGTGCCCGCGCGCGGACGACGAGAGGTGCGCCCATGGCCGAGATCGTGCTGTTCCACCACGTGCAGGGCGCGAGCCCCGGCGTGCACGCGTTCGCCGACGCGCTGCGGGACGGCGGGCACACCGTGCACGTGCCCGACCTGTTCGACGGCGCGCTGCCGGAGTCCATCGAGGCCGGCCTCGCGCTGATGGCGGGCCTCGCCGACCACGTGGTCGCCGAGCGCACCGACCGCGCCCTCGACGGGCTGCCCGCCGAGCTCGTCTACGCCGGCTTCTCGTGGGGCGGATCCATCGCGCAGCGCCTCGCCCAGACCCGGCCGGGCGCCCGAGGCGCGCTCCTCTACGAGTCGTTCGTGTCGCTCTCGGCGGAGTGGTCCTTCGGGCCGTGGCCGGCCGGCGTGCCCGCGCAGGTGCACGGCATGGCGCGGGATCCGTTCTTCGCCGGCGAGGGCGACCTCGACGGCGCCCGCGAGCTGGTCGACCTCGTGGGCCCGGAGCTCGCCGAGGTGTTCGTCTACGACGGCGACGCGCACCTGTTCACGGACGCGTCGCTGCCGTCGTCGGATCCCGTCGCCACCGCGCTCGTGCTCGAGCGGTCGCTCGAGCTGCTGGCCCGCCTCGGCTGAGCCGCCCGCTCACGCCGCGACGCGGTCGGGCTCGGGCTCGTCGGCCGCCGCCGGCTCCTCCGTCGTGCGGGAGTCCGTGAGCGAGAGCGCGCCGACGGTGGCGATCACACCGGTGAGGACGGCGACGACGAGGTAGACGGTCCGCTCGCCGGCGAAGAACGAGTGGATCAGGTCGGCGCTCCACGCGCCCGCCGGCAGCGCGGTCGTGACGAGCGCCGCGATGAGCGTGCCGACGACCGCGGTGCCGAGGCTCGTGCCGAGCTCCTGCGCGGTGTCGTTGAGCGCGGCGCCGATCGAGGTGCGGTTCCGGGGCATCGACTCGACGAGGGCGACCGCGCAGATGGTCATGATCGTGCGCAGCCCGACGGTGAACAGGATCATCGCCGCCATCATGAAGGGGTAGCCGCGGTCCACGGCCCAGGCCAGGCCGACCAGCCCGCCCACCAGGAAGCCGGTGCCGACGAGGCACGCCATGCGGTGGCCGAGGCGCGTGGCGAGCCGCTCGGCGATGGGGCTCGCGGCGATCATCGTGACGATGATGGGCAGGTTCGCGAGGCCGGCCCGCATCGGGCTCCAGCCGTAGGCGTACTGGAAGTGCAGGATCAGCCCGAACAGGATGCTGGCGAACGCGACCGATGCCCCGAGCTGCGTGAGCGCGGCGCCGCGGACGGGGCCGGCGCGGAAGATCGCGAGGTCGATCATGGGCGAGGCCGCGCGGCGCTCGCGGGCGATGAAGCCCGCGACGGCGGCGACGGCGCCGAGCGCGCAGGCGATCGTGACGGGCGCGAGCCAGCCGCGCTCGACGCCGCTCGTGAGCGTGTAGCAGCCGAGCCCGATCGCGGCGACGGTGAGCACCGTGCCGGGCAGGTCGAGGCGCTCGGAGGTGAGGTCGTCGCGGCGGTCGGCGGGGACCCCGGCGCGCACGCCGCTCCAGACGAGCAGCGCGAGGGGCGCGTTGACGACCAGCAGCCACTGCCAGCTGACGGCGCCGAGGATCGAGCCGCCGAGGAGCGGGCCGAGGACGAAGCCGGACATGCCGACGACCATGACGATCGTGATCGAGCGCATGCGCAGCTTGTCGTCCTCGAAGAGGCGGAAGATCAGCGACATCGTGACGGGCGCCATGGCCGCGGCGGCGGCTCCGAGCGCCGCGCGCAGGGCGATGAGCTGGCCGATGTCGGTGACGAGGACGACGGCGAGGCTGATGAGGCCGAACGCCGCGAGGCCGATCAGGAGGACGCGGCGGCGGCCGAACCGGTCGGCGGCGGATCCCGCGGTCAGCAGCAGGCCGCCGAAGGTGAGCGAGTAGGCGCCCGTCACCCACTGGAGGCCGGTCGTGCCGCTGTCGAGCGCGCGACCGATCGTCGGCAGGGCGATGGAGAGCAGCGTGTTGTCGACCATCTCGACGAAGAAGGCCAGGCAGAGCGCGGCGAGCGGGATGGCCGCGGCGCGGAGGGACGGGTAGCCGCGGGGTGGCGCGGAGGCGATCGTGGGGGTGCTCATCGGGATCCTCTTCCTCTCGAACGCCGTACGAGAACCGTACGACGTTCGATAGTATGGAACGCCGTTCGGTAGGATGCAAGCCATGGCGGCAGATGGATCCACGAAGGAGGGCGGCGGCACCGCCGCGCCCGCACGCGCTCGGGGACGCCAGCGCGCGTCGCACTCGCTCGACACGGTGCTCGCCGAGGCCCTCGCGATCCTCGACGAGTCGGGGGAGAGGGCGCTCACCTTCCGCGCGCTCGCCGCTCGGCTCGGCGGGGGCGTCGCGAGCATCTACTGGTACGTCGCGAGCCGCGACGAGCTGCTCGAGAAGGTGACCGAGGAGGTGATGGGCCGGGTGCTGGCGGACACCGAGCCGCTGACCCACGGATCCGACCCGATCGGCAACGTGCGCGCCGTCGCCCTCGCGCTCTTCGACGAGCTCGTGCGCCGGCCGTGGTTCGGGCAGTACATGCTCCGCAACAACGGGCTGCAGCCCAACTCGATGGCGATGTACGAGCGGATCGGCCAGCAGCTGCTCGGGCTCGACCTTACGCCGCGGCAGCGCTTCCACGCGGTGTCGTCGATCGTCAGCTACGTCGTCGGGGTCGCGGCCGACCTCGCCGAGCCGCCGCCGCAGGAGTTCCTGGACAGCGGGATGGACCGGGAGGGGTTCCTGGGGGTGCTCGCCGACCGCTGGCGGGAGCTCGATCCGGCGGAGTTCCCGTTCGCGCACGACGCCGCGGGCGAGATGGCGACGCACGACGACCTCGACGTGTTCCGCTCCGGGCTCGACCTGCTCCTCGCGGGCGTGCGCCAGCAGGCGGGGCTGCCGCCGGCGTCGTGATGCCGGCGGATCCGCGGATCGGGTGGCTCAGGCCGATCAGGCGGTGACGGGCGGCAGCTCCGCGACGGCGACCCGGTCGCCCGCGGCGTCGCGGATCTCCACGGACGCCGCGTCCTGGCGCAGCACGTCGGCGTTGAGGCGGCAGTCGATGCGCACGGCGGACCCGAGCATCGTGCCGGAGGGGTGCTCGCCGCCCGCGGCGTCGACCACGACCACGGAGAAGGAGTCGCCCGCGGGGAGGCCGTCGACCGACAGGACGGTCTCGGTGCCCCAGGTGTGCGCGACGACGTCGCCCTCCACGTCGACGCCCGCCGGCGCGCCCTGGAAGGTCACGTCCTCGACGGCGCCGAGCGTGCCGGCCGGGCCGGTCGCGACGTCGGCGCGCGGGGTGGCGAGGAACGCGCCGCCGACGGCGCCGAGGACGAGGCAGGCGGCGGCGCCGGCGATGAGCAGGGCCGTGCGGCGGCGGTGCGGAGGCGTCCCGCGGGTCGCGCGGTGGGCGTCGAGGTCGGCGGGCCGGTCGGCGTCCGCCGGCGGCGCGGTGTCGGTCGGCGTCACGGCATCCGCTGCGCTGGCCGCCTCGCCGCGGCCGTCCGCGATCCGCTCGATCCGCCGCGCCAGCTCCGCGCTCGGCTCGGCCCGCTGCCAGGATCCGACCCCGCGGATCGCCCCGGGCAGCCCGCCGAGCAGCGCGATCTCCTCGTCGATCGTCGGGTCGGCGGCGCGCATCGCCGCGAGCTCTGCGGACTCGGCGGGCGAGAGGTCGTCGGCCAGGGCCGCCGCGATGAGCTCGCCGCGGCGGTCGTCGGGCTCGGCGGCGTGCGGATCGGGGATGCGGTCGTCGGTCATGCGGGATCCACTTCGTCGAGATGCGTGCGGAGGGCGCGGAGCGCGTGGAAGACGCGCGTGCGCAGGGTGGCGACGGGGACGCCCGTCGCGGTGGAGAGCTCCTGGTAGCTGAGCCCGGTGAGGTGGACCGCGACGACGGCCTCGCGGTGCGCGTCGCTCAGGCGCGCGAGGCCCTCGACGATGCCGAGCCGCTCGAGCGGATCCGCCTCCCGCGTCGCCTGCTCGGGCGCCTCCTCCTCGGCGACGATGCGCGGCGTGCGGGCCCGGGCGCGGTGCACGTCGAGGATCACCCGCCGCTCGATCGCGAACAGCCACGTGCGCGCGCTGCCGCGCTCGCCGTCGAAGGAGTCGCGCGCCCGCCAGGCGCGGAGGAACGTCTCCTGCACGCAGTCCTCGGCGAGCTGGCGATCCTGCAGGGCGTTGACCGCGAAGCCGAGCAGCGCGCCGCCGTGCTCCGCGAACGCGGCGCGCACGTCGAGGCCGGGCGTGGACGCGCTCATCGTGCTCCGCTCGGGTGCAGGTGCCGGACGCGTCAGGACGAGCGCCATCGTGATCCCCTCAGCCTAGGCGGCGGGTGCGCGCCCTCACCGGGGGATACGTCGGGGGAGGGCGCGGCGTTCACCGACCGGGCCGCGGAGGGATGGCGACCGGATCCGATGGATCTCCGGCATCCGATGAACGCCCGCCGCCCGCCGTGCGTATGCCCTGTCAGAAGCGGTGCCCGTCCGGGCGCCCCACCACGAGAGGCTGCACGCGATGACGCACACGAGACTCGTCCGGAACACGACCATCGGGGGCGCCGCCGCGGCCGCCCTCACCCTCCTCGTCGCGACGCCCGCGTCCGCCGAGACGACCGTCCCCGAGCCGGAGCGCTTCACGAGCGCGTTCACCGTCATGGCGACGCCCGACCAGGTGCTCAACGCCGACGGCGTCGCGACGCCCGGCGAGCCCGGCGCGACCGGCCGGTTCGACCTCCGCCTCGACTCCGCGTCGAACACCATCTGCTACGACATCACCCTCACGGGCGTCACCGGCGAGTACCAGAGCCCGGCGAAGACGGCCACGCACATCCACCAGGCCGCCGTCGGCAAGGCCGGCCCGCCCCGCATCGCGTTCCCCAACCCGGTCGACGCCGGGAACGGTACCCGCACCAGCTCCGGCTGCATGCAGGGACCCTTCACCACCGGGATCATGAGCGCCGAGGACCAGGACACCGGCACGGGCTTCACGGTCGCGCAGATCGAGGCCGACCCGTCCGCCTTCGCGGCCGACACCCACACGGCGTCGTTCACCGCGGGCGCCGTCCGCGGCCAGCTGACGCAGGTGCCGGTCGGCGGCGTCGACACGGGCGCCGGGGGATCCGCCACCTCCACCTCGTCCGCGCTCCCGCTCGTCGCGGGCGGCGGTGCCGTCGCGCTCGCCGCGGCCGGCGTCGTGCTGATGCGCCGCCACCGCGCGCAGGAGTCCTGATCCGCATGCACCGCTCCCCGGCGGACGCGTCGCCCGCGCGGCGCGCCCGCCGGGCCGCGGTGCTCGCGGGCGCGCTGATCCCGCTGGCCGTCCTCGCGGGATGCGCGCCCGCGGATCCGGTGCCGGGCGCCGACTCCGCGAGGCCGCCCGCGTCCGCCGCCCCGGTCCCGACCGCGAGCCCGGCCCCCACGACCTCGCCGCAGGTCGTGCAGGGGATCGGCGCGACCCCGTCGCGCGTGGCCATCCCCGCCATCGACCTCGACCGGCCGCTCATCGACCTCGGCATCGCCCCCGACGGCCGCATGGAGGTGCCCGTCGACTTCGACGACGTCGGCTGGTTCACGGGCGGCGGGCGCCCCGGCGGACGCGGTCCGACCGTGATCGCCGCCCACGTCGACTCCCGCGTGGGACCGGCCGCGTTCGCCCGGCTCGCCGAGCTCGGCGTGGGCGACGAGGTGGCCGTGCAGGACGTCGACGGCGGCACCACGCGCTACGCCGTGACCGAGGTCGCGGACTTCGCCAAGGCCGACTTCCCGACCGCGCGCGTGTTCGGCGCGCAGCCCACCGACCAGCTCCGCCTCATCACCTGCGGCGGGGTCTTCGACCGCAGCGTGGGCCACTACGAGGACAACCGCGTCGTGTTCGCGGAGCCCGTGGGCTGATCCGCGCGGCGCACGGCGCCCGGCGCCCGGCGCCCGGCGCCCGGTACGCGTCAGGCGGCCGGATCCTCGGGGTCCATGCCGCCGGCCTCCGGCAGCCCCGCCCGCAGCCGCGCCGTGCGCTCGCGCACCAGCTCGAGCCGCGCCTCGTCGAGCGCGGCGGTGGCGGCCAGCGCGCCCCGACCGGCCAGAGCGACCCGCACCACCACGACGAGCGCCACCGCCACGAGGGCGACGAGCGCGATGGCCGCGAGCAGCGCGATCGACCAGACGACGTCGAAGGCGGTCGGCACCAGGACGCTGTCGGACGTGCCGCCCACGTTCAGGCCGCCGGACCGACGGGACCGGCGCCCGGCGCGTACGGCCCGCTCGCGTCCCCGTCGTCGGCCTGCAGCCGCGCGGTCTGCTCGCGGATGAGCTCGAGCCGCGCCTCCTGCAGCTCGGTCGTGACGAGCAGCGTCGTGCGGGCCGTGAGGGCGAGCCGGATGAGCACCACGAGCGCGAGCACCCCCAGGGCGATGAGCGCGAGGATCACGAGGATGTAGAGGGCGATGCCGATGCTGGCGCCGGGGGAGGAGATCATCCCCCGACGCTAGCGGCGGGGGATCCGGCCGGTCGGGAGCGCCACCCGCACCGGGGTGGACGCCGACGGGCCCGGCCCCGTGGAGGAGCCGGGCCCGTCGGGCGGGGGATGCGCGGGTCAGCGCACCTTCACGCCCGCGCTCGCCACGGCGGCCTGGTCGTACAGGTAGATGACGCCGCTGACCACGACGGTCACGGTGTGCCCGCGGTCGGCTGCCGTCAGCGTGTACGTCTTCGCGGTCGCGCCGGCGATCGCCTTCCCGTCGCGCTTCCACTGGTACCCGAGCTCGAGCGACGCGGGCTTCCAGATGCCGGGCTGCGCGGTGAGCGTGCGGCCGACGACCGGGTTGCCGGTGATGCGGGGCGTGCCGGCGGTGATGACCGGCGCGGCGACCTTCTTCGTCTGCCCCGAGGTCCGGGTCTGGGCGACGTAGCCGTCGCGCGATCCGCGCACGGCGACCGTGATGCGGTGCCCGGCGTCGTACGCGTCGATCGTGTACGTGGGATCGGTCGCCCCGCCGATGCGCTCGCCGTCGCGGAACCACTGGTACCCGAGCGTCACGGGCGCGGGCTGCCACAGACCGGTGCGCACGGAGAGCGTGGATCCGAACTCGACCGTCCCGACGATGGCCGGCACGGGCGCCGACACGAGCGGCAGGGCGCCGGGCGCGCTGGCCGTGGCGCCGTCCGCGTGCGCGTAGCCCCAGGTGTCGGGGATGTAGCCGTAGACCAGGTCGAACGCGACCACCTGGCCGTAGCCGGGCGTGACGGTCACCGAACCGACGCCTCCGGCGTCCACGTAGGCGCCGCCGTCGATCTGGTAGAAGATGTCGCTCTCCTCGGGCGTGAACCCGTTGAGGGCCGCGCGCACGTCCCAGCGGAAGGTGACGGAGGGGCCGTCCACGACCACCTCGGGCGTGTAGGGCAGGGATCCGCCGACGGACCTGACCTGCTGCGGTGCCGACGCCGCGCCCTCGACCGGGACGCCGTCCACGGTGCCGGCGACGCGCACGCTCAGCTGGTGGTAGCCGGCCGCCGCGGGGATGTAGACCTCGTCCTCGTCGCCCGAGACGCCGCCCGTGCCGTCGGAGAGCCACGGCCCGGCGCCGTCGAGCTGGTACTCGTAGCGGAGCCCCGAGCGGTCGGCGATGTCGTCGACATCCACCGAGATCACACCGTGGAAGTTCGGCTGGCGGCTGAAGTCGTAGCCGTAGCCGCGGAAGGTGGGGGCGCCGATGCTGATCGCGGCAGCGGTCGACGAGTCGGCGGCGGGCGCGGGCGCGGTCGCGGCCTGCGCGGGCGCGACCCCCGCGAACGCGGTGCCAGCGGCGACCACGACGGCCAGGGCGGTGAGCGGGAGTCGTCGTCCCCCGGTGGTGCGGATCATGCGGTCCTTCCTCCTGGGGCGTCCTCGTCCCCGCGTCGATGCTCCTCCGGGCGCGGCCGCGGCCGCATCCCCCCGTCCGGGTCCGCCCCGAGCGGGGCGTACCGTGGATCACGCCCCCCGAATCGCACCGACAGGAGCCCCCGCATGCCCACCGTCCTCCTCACCGGATTCGAGCCCTTCGACGGCGACACCAGCAACCCGTCGTGGACGGCCGTGCAGGAGGTGCGCGACCGCTGGGACGGCGACGCCGAGATCCAGGTGCGGCAGCTGCCGGTCGACTTCGCCAAGGTCGACGACGCGCTGCGGGCGGCGCTCGCCGAGGTGGACCCGGATGTCGTGATCTCCGTGGGCCTCGCCGGCGGCATCGAGACGCTCGAGGTGGAGCGCGTCGCGATCAACGTCGACGACGCCCGCATCCCCGACAACACCGGCTTCCAGCCCATCGACGAGCCGGTGGTCGACGGCGGCCCGGCTGCCTACTTCAGCACCCTGCCGATCAAGGCGGCGGTCGCGGCCGTGCGCACGAAGGGGATCGCCGCGGTCGTCTCGCAGACCGCCGGCACCTACACCTGCAACCACGTCTTCTACCTGCTGATGCACGAGCTGCGCGAGCGCCCGGGCACGCGCGGCGGCTTCGTCCACATCCCGTACTCGACGGAGGAGGCGATCGGCACCGACCGCCCCTACATGCGCATGGACCAGCTGGCGACGGCCCTCACGGCCGTGGTGAAGGCGACCCTCGCGAACGCGACGGACGTGAAGGTGGGCGGCGGGTCGCTCGACTGATCCCGGTGGCACGCCGGCCTGGTGGATCCCCACGGCCGGGGCTACCGTGACCGGATGAGCACGGTGCGCGAGGTCCAGGTCACCTTCGACTGCGCGGATCCCGTGCGCCTGGCGGCGTTCTGGTGCGAGGCGCTGGGCTACGAGTCGCCGCCCGGCGACGCCGAGCCCGGTTCCGCGTGGGCGGCGTGCGTCGACCCGTCGGGCCGCGGCCCGCGTCTGTTCTTCCAGCGCGTGCCGGAGGGCAAGGTCGTGAAGAACCGCGTGCACCTCGACGTGCGCGCGGTGAGGGGTCGTGTCGGGGAGGAGCGCCTCGCCGCGCTCCGGGCGGAGTCGGCCCGGCTCGTGGCCCTCGGCGCATCGGAGCTGCGCCTCCTCCCCGCCGACGGCGAGGACGAGTCCTGCCAGGTCATGCGGGACCCGGAGGGCAACGAGTTCTGCCTCGACTGACCCGCCCGCGGACAG
This sequence comes from Clavibacter phaseoli, assembly GCF_021922925.1. Lineage (NCBI taxonomy): Bacteria > Bacillati > Actinomycetota > Actinomycetes > Micrococcales > Microbacteriaceae > Clavibacter > Clavibacter phaseoli. Next base: position 2,739,278 of record NZ_CP040786.1, on the reverse strand, counting down.
GTCGCCGGGTCAGGCCGCCCGCGCGTCCGCCCCGCGCACCCGCAGCATCAGCAGCAGCCCCGCCAGCAGCACGATCACGATCCCGACGATCCCGAAGCGCGTGTCGCCCGTGATCGCCACCGCGATCCCGAAGAGGCCCGGCGCGAGGAAGCTCACCGCGCGGCCCGTCGTCGTGTAGAGCCCGAACATCTCGCCCTCGCGGCCGGCGGGGGAGATCCGCGCGAGGAAGGTGCGGCTCGACGACTGCACGGGTCCCACGAAGAGGCACAGGAACAGGCCCGTCGCCCAGAACCCGGCCTTGGCGTCGCCGACGGCGAGCACCGCGGATCCGCCGAGGATGAGGCAGACGAGCGAGACGAGGATGACGGGCTTCGCGCCGAACCGGTCGTCGAACCAGCCGGCCGCGAAGGTGCCGATGCCGGCGACCACGTTCGCCGCGACCCCGAACAGCAGCACCTCGGTGGTCGAGAACCCGAAGACCTGGGCCGCGATGATCGCCCCGAAGGTGAACACCGCCGCGAGCCCGTCGCGGAACACGGCGCTCGCGAGCAGGAACACGAGCACGCGCGGCGACTCCCGGTACAGCTCGGCGATCCGGCGGAACAGCGTGCGGTACGACGCGACGATGCCCTGCCGCGCGCGCCCGGCCGCGGCGGGGATCTCGGGCACGCCCACCAGCACGGGGATCGAGAACACGGCGCACCAGATGGCGGCCACGAGGATCGCGATGCGCACGTCGAGCGCGCCGCCCTCCGCCCCCGACGGCAAGCCGAGGAGGCCGGACGCGCCGGGCGTCCCGAAGTCGAAGAGGAACAGGCCGAGCAGCAGGGCCAGCAGCACGATGCCGCCCACGTAGCCCATGCCCCAGCCGAGGCCCGACACGCGGCCGACCGTCCGCGGTGTGCTCACCTGCACGAGCATCGCGTTGTAGTTCACGCTCGCGAACTCGAAGAACACGTTGCCGGTGGCGAGCAGCACGGCCCCGAGCCAGAGGTAGGAGGGCACGGGCTCGACGAACACCATGCCGAGCATCGCGAGCACGACGATCCCGGTGTTGATCCCGAGCCAGAGGCGACGGCGCCCGGACCCGTCGGAGCGCTGCCCGAGCACGGGCGCGAGCACGGCGATCAGGAGTCCGGCGATGGTGAGCGCGAGCGAGATCACGCCCGAGGTGTCGGCCTTCGCGGCGACGAGCGCCGGGTTCCGCGCGTCGTCGCCCGCGGCCGCGACGATCGCGGGATCCACGAACAGGCTGCTCGCGAGGTACGTGCTGAAGACGAAGGTGGTGACGACCGCGTTGAAGGCCGCGGATCCCCAGTCCCACAGCGCCCACGCGGCGACCCGTCGGCGGGGAGGGGCGGCGGGCTCGTCGATGCGTCCGGGCGCGGCGGTGCTCATGCTCGCAACCTAGTCGGTGGACGTGTCGCGGCGGGGTCGCCGGGCGGACGGGCCCGCCCCTACGCTGGCCCGATGGACGGACCCCTCGACGGCGGCGACATGAACCGCGTCGAGCGCGAGGGGGACACCGTCACCCGCGACGCCGGCCCGTGGACGCCCACCGTGCACCGCTGGCTGCGGCACCTCGCGCTCGCCGGCGTCGAGGGGATCCCGCGGCCGCTCGGCATCGAGGGCGGCCGCGAGCGGCTGACGTACATGCACGGCGACGTGCCCGTGTACCCGCTCCCGCCCTGGGTCTGGGCCGACGACGTGCTCGCGCAGGCCGGTCGCCGCCTCCGCGAGCTGCACGACGCGAGCGTCGGCTTCGCGCTCGCCGACGCGGTCTGGCAGTCGGCGACCAAGGTGCCGAGCGAGGTGATCTGCCACAACGACTTCGCGCCGCACAACCTCGTCTTCGCCGACGGCCGGCTCACGGGCGTGATCGACATGGACATGGCCTCGCCCGGCCCGCGCATCTGGGACATCGCGTACCTCGCCACGCGCGCGGTGCCGCTCACCGGATCGACCCCGGAGGGAGCGCCCGGCATGGACGACGCCCGCCGCCGCGTCGCGCTGCTCCTCGACGCCTACGGATCCGACGCCACCTGGGCCGACGTCCTCCGCGTCGCGATCCTGCGCCTGCACGACCTCGCCGCGATCTCGCTCGCCAAGGCCGACGAGCTCGGCAAGCCGCGCCTCCGCGACGAGGCCGCGCACTACTCGGCCGACGCCGCGTCCCTCCGCGGGGTCCTCGACGCCGAGCGCGCGATCCGCCCCGCCACCTCACGGAGCACGTCCGCGTCCTCGTAGGCGAGCCCCATCCCGATCGCCTCGGCCACCGGGAACCACGCGACGCGCTGCCCCTCGGTGAGCCGGATGTCCTCCGCCGCCACGTCGAGCGGCGCGGTGAACGTGTGCTCGATCCCGTAGGAGCGCGTGCGCGTCATGAGGTGCGCGACCTCGGCCGGCGGGATCCGCGCGCCCAGCTCCTCCTCGACCTCCCGCACGATGCACGCGAGCGGCGTCTCGCCCGGCTCGAGCATCCCGCCGGGGATCGCCCACATGCCGGGGAAGGGGATGGTCGGGATGTCGTCCCGCAGCTGGAGCAGGATCCGCCCGGCCGCGTCGACGAGCACGACCTGGCAGCCCTCGCTCACGCGGATGCGCCCGCGTCCGGCCCGTCGATGGTGTGCGCCGTCATCGCGATCGCGGCGCGCGCGATGTCCTCGGCCGTCTCCTCGGTGCCGAGCGCGGGGGACGCCCGCAGCGCGACGGCCGCCGCCGTCCGGTAGTCGGCGGTGATGCGCGCGAGCGTGGCGCGTCCCGCATCCGTGAGCTCGACGAAGACGCTGCGACGGTCCTTCGGGTTGGGCACGCGGTCGAGGTGCCCGGCGCCGACCAGCCGGTCGATCACGGCGGTCACCGCGCCCGTGCCCATCGAGATCTCGGAGGCGAGCAGCTTGGGGGTCATGCGGCCGAGGTCGCCGACCACGCTGATCACCGTGAGGTCGGTCACGTTGACGCCGATGTCCTGCGCGATGCGCGTGCGCAGGTGGCGCTGCGCGGTCTCGACCATGTGCAGCGCGTTCGCGAGGGCCTCCACCGCGGTGTCGTCGCGGCGGGGAGCTGTTCTCTCCGGGGTCATCGTCGGGCGTCCCTGTGTCGGTGGGCCCGGGGATCCGGCGGGATCCGTGGGCGGTCCAGCGACTGTAACGCGCCGCCGGGGCCCCGATCCCCTCGGCGAACGCATGCCCCCCGCAGTGGGGGGATTGCGCGCAATCCGAGTAGCTGTATATTCGAGTTACTTGCAAAGCGAGTCACAGAGCTTCCTCCCCAGGGGGCTCACCCAGCCCCTTCCTCCCCGAGACACCCGGAGTCAGATCATGTCGAACCACATCGCCCCCGCCGCCAAGACCAAGCGCGTCCGCTTCGCGCCCCTCGCGATCGCCACCGGCGTCGCCGCCGCCGTCCTCCTCTCCGTCTCGATGTCCGGCACGCTGTCGGGCTTCGTGGCCTCCATCACCAACGACACGAACACGGCGGCCTCCGGCTCGCTCGTCATGCAGGAGTCGCAGGCCGGCGCCAACGGCGCCGCGACCGTCACCTGCCTCAGCACGAGCGCGACCGGCGGGGTCGACTCCAACGCCGCCACCTGCTCCACGATCAACAAGTTCGGCGGCTCGACCACGATGATCCCCGGCCAGACGGTCACCAGCGTCGTCAACATCAAGAACGTCGGCACCTCGAAGGCCTCGACCTTCACGCTGACCCCGGGCGCCACCTGCACCCAGAGCAAGAACGGCACCGTCAACGGCTCGGCCACGGACTTCTGCTCCAAGCTCAACGTCGTGATCACCGCCGCCGGCAGCACCACGCCCGTCTACTCCGGCACCGCCGCCGCCCTCGCCGGCTCCTCCGCCAAGACGCTGACGGCCCTCGCCGCCAACGCGAGCACCGACTTCACCTTCGCGGTCACGCTCGACTCCTCCGCCGGCAACACGTACCAGGGCCTCGGCGCCTCGCTGCCCCTCACCTGGACCTTCGCCAGCTAGTCCTCCCCCTCCAGTCCCCCGCTGGATCCCCCGCGGGGCCGCCGAGAGGCGGCCCCGCACCCCATCCCCTCGAAGCCCCTGACCCGGGAGGTGCGCCATGACCGACATCCAGGACCGCTCGACCGCCCCCAAGGCCGACGCCACGACGATCGCCACCACGGCCATCGACGCCCTCGAGCTCGACCTCGAGCTCGACCTCGAGCTGGAGCTCCTCCCCGAGCTGGAGGTCCTCCCGGATGACCGGCACCTCGACCCGGCCGCCCCGGTCCTCCCCGCGCTCCCCGCGCGGGGTGCGAGCCGCCGCGCCGCGCGCACCTCCCGCTCGATCCGCCGTCGCACCGTCGTCATGTGGGCCGCGACCGTCCTCCTCACCGCCCTCGTCGCGGCGACGCTCCTCTTCCAGGCGTCCGGCGGCCGCTGGTTCGTCGTGCAGACGCCGTCGATGGGCACCACGGCCCCCGTCGGCACGCTGCTGCTCACGACCCCCGTCCTCCTCGAGGACCTGCACGTCGGCGACGTCGTCAGCTTCCACCCCTCCACCACCCCGGACGAGACCTACACGCACCGCGTCATCGCGGTCGACGCGGATGGGATCACCACCCAGGGCGACATCAACGGCGCGGTCGACCCGTGGAAGACCGACCAGGCGCACCTCGTCGGCCAGGCCACCACGATCCTCCCCGGCTTCGGCTGGCTGGCGAAGGGCGTGCCGCTGATGCTCGCCGGCCTCGTCATCGTCATGATCCTGACCCGCCTCATCGGCTCGCCCACGCACCGCGCCTCCATGCGCATGCTCGGCGGCGCGCTCGTCGCCGCGTTCACGGTCTTCCTGCTCAAGCCCTTCGTCGGCCTCGTCGTCCTCGACGCCGTGACCCGCGGCAGCGACGTGGAGGCGACCGTCGTCTCGACCGGCATGCTCCCCATCCGCATCGCGGCCGAGGGCGGCACGCACGTCACGCTCGCCGCCGGCCAGGTCGGCACGATCACGGCCCCCGCGGGCGATGCCGGCCAGTTCCACGACATCTCCTCCACGCTGGACCTGCCGCTCTGGGGCTGGATCCTCTTCTACGGCTGCTGCGCCGTCCCCCTCCTCTACACGCTGGTCGTCGGCCTGCCCGCCGAGAAGGAGGAGCGCCGCGCATGAGCGTCGTCGCCCGCCTCCTCGGCCGCCGCGCCGGCGCCTCCGCCCCCGCCGCCGACGCGGCCGCGCGCCGCGCGCCCCGCCTCGCCGGGATCGCCGCCTCGGTCGCCGCGGCCGCCCTCGGCGCCGTGCTCCTCCTCGCGCCCGGCACGAACGGCGCGTACACGGCCGCGATCCAGAACACCAACAACACCGCCGCGTCGTCCGCCGCGTTCTTCACCTGCTCGAGCGCCTTCGCGGCCGACAAGGCCAACGCGCTCTTCGCGTACCCCCTCAACGAGGCGACGGGGTCCACGACCGCCGTCGACGCCGCCACAGGCTCCTACCCCGGCACGTACCGCGGCGGCATGACGAGCGACACGACGAGCAGCCGGGCCTGCGCGCGCGACGCCGGCGGCGCGTACGTCCTCGACGGCAGCGACTTCGTCACGAACGCGCTGCAGGCCCAGGGCCCGGCGACGTTCAGCACCGAGGTGTGGTTCAAGACGACCGTCAAGGGCGGCAAGCTCATCGGCTTCGGCAACTCGCAGTCCGGATCCTCGTCGGCCTACGACCGCCACACCTACATCTCGACGACGGGCCAGCTGGCCTTCGGCACCTACAACGGCGGGTACCAGACCATCACGAGCTCGGCCAACGTGGCCGACGGCGCCTGGCACCACGTCGTGGCGACGATGTCGCCCAGCACGGGCATGACCCTCTACCTCGACGGCGCGCGCGTGGCCGGCAACACGGCGTTCACGGCGCCGGAGAGCAACACGGGCTACTGGCGCATCGGCTACGACAACACGTCGGGGTGGCCGAACGCCGGATCCAACTACTTCGTCGGCAGCATGCGCTTCGCGGCCGTGTACAAGACGGCGCTCACCGCGACGCAGGTGACGAACCACTACAACGCCGGCCGCTGACGCGACGACGGGACGGCCGCGTGGCCGTCCCGTCGTCGCGTCCGTGCGCGCGCCCGGTCAGCTCGCGGGCACCACGTCCCAGTGCTCGCGGATGAGGCCGCCGTCGACCCGGAAGATGTCGGCCGCGAGGAACGGGTCGTCCGCCTTCGCGCCCACGGGCTGCGAGAAGGTCCAGACGAGGTCGTCGTCGGCGATCGAGATCACGGACTGCTGCGCCGGGAAGCGCGCGCCGCCGGAGAAGAACACCTTGAGCGCCGCCGTGCCGTTCGCGGCGACCGTGTTGTGCTGCAGGTACGCCGGGTCGAAGGAGCGGTCGAGCACGCTCGCGTCGTGATCCCGGAAGAGCGTGTCGTAGGCGCCCACGGCCAGCTGCCGGTTCGCCTCCTCCTGCTGCTCGGTCAGCTCGGGCGCGTCGGGCGCGCCCTGGTAGAGGTCGCTGAACATGGTGTTCGTGTTGCCGCTGGCGGGCGTCCCCTGGGGGATGTCCTGCTCGAACGACCAGCGGGCGGTGACCTTGCCGTCCGCGAGGCGGAAGAGGTCGACCGCGGCCTCGCCGGTGCGCTCGTCGTCCGGGTCCGCCGCGACCTGCCAGTGCACGGCCACGAGGTCGCCGTCGGCGGCGATGTGCTTGATCACGGCCTGCGCGCCGGGGACGCGCTGGTGGGCGGCGGCGAACTCGTCGAGGAGCCCGCTGGGTCCGGCCTTCGCGCCGACCCCGTCCGCGGTGGAGTCGGGGGCGACGACCGCCTGCACGGCGGCCTGCGCTCCGGCGGAGGCGGGATCCGGGAACGCGGCGGTGAACAGCGTCGAGATGGTGTCCGCGTTCCGGTCCTCGGCGTCGGAGTCGGTGCGGTCGGCCGTGGTGCCGCCGTCGCCCGACGCGGCGGGCGCGGTCGTGGCGACGGCGGTGGTCGCGTCGGGGGCGCCGTCGGAGGCGGGCGAGGCCTGGCCGGGGGTCGAGCATCCGGCGAGCACGACCACGCCGGCGAGGGTGGCGGTGCAGCGGGCGAGCAGGGAGACGGGGATTCGTTGAACGCTCATGCACGTACGATGCGACCCGCGGCTGGGAGCCTCCGATGTGCATGGATGCGGCGCTCACCGGGCCTTCCTGGTAGTGCTCGCGCGCGGGGCCCGACCCGATCGTCCACCCGATCGGCTGCCCGCCCGCCCGATCGCCCCTCCGTTCCGAAGGCCATGCACCGGGACCCGAGTCGCCCGGCAGGGGCCCCCTCGCTGCGCATGCGAGGGGGCTTCCCTGCGTCCGGGTCCGGGAGCCCGATCGGCCGCGTCCGCCGCGCGCACGACGAACGGCCCGGCGTCGTGGGCCGGGCCGTTCGCGGTGGTGCTGTGCCGGGGGTCGAGCCCCGGGTGGGTGCTACTTGGTGTTGACGGTGATCTTGGCGATGCCGACGACGAGCTCGTCGGTGACCGCGTCGGTGCCGAAGGTGCTGTTGAGCAGGGCGGCGGCGTCGGGGCTGACCTTGACGGTGGTGCCCTCGAGGACGGCGTTGTCGCCCTCCATCTGGAGGGGCTTCAGGGTCGTGCCGTCGAGGTTGAAGATGTAGACGTCGTTCATGACCGCGCCGTCGCCGACCTGGACGGAGCCGGTGAGGCGGCTGGTGCCGGGGTCGATGACGAAGTCGGTGAGCTTCACGACGGTGTCGCCGGCGGTGAGGCTGATGCCGGAGCCGGCGTGGTCGATCTCGCCCTGGACGTAGGGGCGGTAGGACTGCTCGGGGTCGAAGTACTTCACGTTGCCGCCGGTGATGGGGAACGCGAGGGTGCCGGTGGCGCCGTCGAGGGTCGCGCCGCCGATGACGCCGGGGGTCAGGCCGAGGGTCGTGAGGGCGCCGGTGAAGCCGGAGTCGAGGGTGACCTGCGTGTTGACGCCGGTGAGGGTGGGGATCGTCGCGAGCGGCGTCGGGTTGGCCTCGGTCGTGGCGGTCGCGGACGGGGCGGAGGACGCGGAGGACGAGGGGGTCTCGGCGGGGGTCGAGCAGGCCGCGAGGCCGACGACGAGGAAGCCCGCGGTGGCGAGGCCGAAGACGGACTTGGTGAGGTTGCGCATGATGGATCCTTCTGGTCAGGGCGGCCGACGTGGTCGCCGGTTGGAGTCGCAAGGTCCTTCGGCGCCCCTCGTCGGACCGATGGGTCCCGTGATGCTTTCGTGACCCTGGGGGTCCGATCCGGTGCCCATGGGTCCCGGGGAGGGTCAGCGCTGCGTGCCCGGGCGCTGGTTCCCGTCGACCCGCAGGGTCACGGATCCGGTCGCGCCCTGGGCGGTCGCGGGCGCCGACGCGGCCAGGCGCACCGTGATGCGCAGGTGGTCGCGTCCGCCGACCGCGCGGGCGGGGGAGTCCGGCAGCGCGACGCGGCCCGCGGCGGGGCGGTCGGCCACGACGGAGGTCGTCGTGCCCGCGCAGACCGCGGTGCCGGGCGCGCCGGTCCACGCCACCGGGCAGCGGTCGAACGCCACCTGGAGGCCGTCGGACGTGCTCGCCACGGCCGTGCCGCCGAGCGTGACGACGAGCTCCGACACCGCGACGGTGCCGGTGTTCGCGAGGTCCACGAGCCGCACCTGGGCCTCGCCCGGCCGCAGCCCGGTGATCGGCACGGCGAGCTGATCCGCTCCGCCCCCGCCCCAGTCGAGCTCCACGGCGCCGGCGCGCACGGTGACCCGCGACGTGGCGCGGTCGGTGAGGACGGCGTAGGCGGTGCCGGCGCCCGCCAGCGCCAGGATCACGGCGATGGCGGGCACGAGCAGGGGCCGGGCACGGCGGCCCCGCCGAGGGGCGGCGCGGCGGCCGTGCGGCGCGGCGGCGGGGGCGACGGGGGCGGCGCGATGTCGGGGCATCAGGTCGGCCCCTCGGTCGGTCGCGGCGGGCGACGCCAGATGACCGTCAGCAGCCAGATGGTGCCGGCCGCGCCGACGACCGCGAACGCGATCGCGCGGGTGATGGGGTCGCCGAGCCAGACGAACGGCCAGCCGAGGAGCGGGACGACCGACGTGCGCTCCCACACGGCGTCGTCGCCGATGGTGACGATCCACGGATCGCCCGAGGGGTTGTTGTCGCCCTTCGTCTGGATCGCGAGGCGGTCGGCCGACCAGCCGTCGAGGTTCGCGGCGTCCTCCGCGCCGAAGACGTGCGTGACGCGGTGGATCACCCGCACGCGCGGGCCCATGGGCGCCGTGAAGACGACGACGTCGCCGGTCGTCACCTCCGCGCGGGGCGTGGGGGCGGTGATCGCGAGGGAGCCGACCGGCATGCCGGGCGCCATCGAGTTCGAGAGGACGGGGACGAAGCGGGTGAGGCCGAGCGCGGAGAGCGCGACGACGGCGATCACGGCCAGCGCGACGGCGGCCGTGAGGAGCCCGCCGAGGAGGCCGAGCGCGCGGCGGGCGTGGCTCCGGCGGGGCTGCGCTCCGGCCGGGCCGGCATCGGCGGTGCGCGCGGCGCGGACGCGGGTCACGACGCGGCCTCGGCGGTGCGGCGTCGACGGCGTCCGGCGAGCAGCAGGATCCCGCCTCCGAGGAGCGCGAGGAGGGCGCCGGCGAGGGCCGACGCGATGTCGCGGCCGGTCACGGGGAGCAGGTCGCGCGGGGCGTCGGCGGCGGGGGCGGATCCGGCGGGCGAGGCGCCCGTGCCGCTCCCCGTGCCCGTGCCGCTCCCCGTGCCCGTGCCGCCGCCGGTGGACGGATCCGCGCCGGCGCCCGCGTCGTCGACGAGGGCGAAGCCGATGCGGACCATTCCGGCGGTGGACTCCATCCCGTTGTCGGCGCCGGCCGGGAACCGCACGCGCACGGCGACGCCCACGGTCTGGCCCGCGTCGAGCGGGGTGCGCGTGACGACGCGGTCGAGGGTCGCGGCGGGTCCGGATCCGAGGCGCTCGACGGGTCCGCGGCACCGCAGGGGCGCCGTGAGGGTCGCGAAGCCGTCCTCGCAGAGTCGGACGCTCAGCTGGATGCCGCCCTCGGGATCGCCGGTGAGGGCCATCGAGCGCACGGCGTCGAGGCGGATGGAGAGCGGCGACGCCCCTCCGGAGACGTTGGTGACGTCGGCGGCCCAGTCGACGGTGTCGCCGGGGGCCAGGTCGTCGAGCGGGATGTCGGGGCCGGTGAGCTCGCGGACCTCGAGGTCGGCCGGGTCCACGGCCGCGGCGGCCGGGCCGGCCGGGCCCGCGGCGACCAGCGCCAGGCACAGCGCGGCGGCGGCGATGCTGCCGGTGCGGCGGTGTGCGCGCATGGTCGGGTCCTCCGGGGGCGGGACGGATGTGGGGTGGTGCGGTCGTGCGGTGATGCGGGGCGGCGCGCGGACGCGACGCCGGACGACCGGGCCCCGGCGCGTGCCGGGACCCGGTCGGAGGCGATCAGCGCTGCAGGCCGCCGCGCTGGATGGCCGACGCCGTGAACGTCAGCGACGCGGCCGCGTTCTCGTAGTCGTTGTCCGCGGTGGTGGGCAGCTGCAGGACCATCAGGGTGTTGAGCGTCACGTCGGCGGTGTCGCTCGGGAAGGTGCCGTCGGCCGACGGCGCCACGCCGAAGTTCGCGGGCGTGAACGTCGTCCCCGCGCCCGTGAGCGACGCGAGGGTGCCGGTTCCCGTGGTGGTCGTGGTGCCGCCGCATGTGTACGGGCCCGCGGGGTCCGCGGCCGAGGGCGTCCACGCCGTGGAGCAGGTCTGCAGGGTGTAGCGCAGCCCGTCCGTCCCCGTCACGAGCGACTCGCCCGGCCCGTCGAGCGCCGCGTCGTCGGTCCCGAGCGTCTGGCCGCTCACCGCGTACGCGAAGGTGACCGCCGTGACCAGGTTCCCGTCGTTGGTCGCGTTCGGCAGCGAGAGCACGATCGGCCGCTGGACGGTGTCGCCCGGCGCGATGTCGGCGACCGTGTAGTCGCCGGTGGCCAGCTCGATGTCGAGCTGACCCGCGTCGGCCTGGAGGGTCGCCGTGTCGGAGTCGGTGAAGATGGCGAACGCGCCGCCGGTGATGATCGTGCCCACGGCGACGACCGCGCCAGTGGCGACGATCTTCTTCCAGGGGCGACGACGCTGGGGTGCTGTGGTGGTGCTCATGGTGCTTCCTCTCGATGGGTCTCGCGGTGCGCGGTGTGCGCGGGTGCTGCTGGTGTTCCTGCTGGTGCGGTGATGGGCGTGCCGGTCGGGGCGGGTCGCCGCATCCGGGGGCGGATGCGGCCTGGGGGGTCGGAGGGCGGGCATCAGCAGCCCGCCGCGGAGACGGCCGCCGGCTGGGCGACCGCGGTGGAGGGCGCGCTCGGGATGCCGACCCAGCGCTGCAGGTCGGGCCGGACGCGCCACTGGTAGGAGCGGGACTCGCCGAGCCGGTCGTCCGAGAACGCGGTGACGGTCCCGGCGACGCGGGCGACGGTGATCCACGCGCCGGGCGTCGTGCCCGCCAGGCGCCGCTCGACGAGCTGGTCGGTGGCGTCGGGGACGGCGGTCCAGGCGAGCGCCGTGACCGGGCGGCCGGCGACGCAGCTCGCGGTCGCGGCGGTGACGGTCGTCGTGCTCGTCCAGGTGCCGGTGGACGCGCCGAGGGTCGCGTCGTCCCGATGCGTGAAGCCGCGCGGCACGAGCGGCGCGGGGTCGAGGTAGACGGTGATGGTGGAGGACGCGGCCATCCCGGTGCCGGGCGCCGCCGGGCGGTCGGTGATGGCGTACGCGACGACGGTGGATCCGGGCGACCCGACGGCCGGCGGCCGGTACGTGCAGAGGGCGGCCGTGCAGCTGAACGACCCGGGCAGCGCGGCGGGCGGGGTGGCGCCCGTGATCGCGAGCGCGTCGCCGTCCACGTCGGTGTCGTTCGCGCGCGGGTCGATCGTCACGTCCGGCCCGCCGACCGTCGCGACCAGCCGGTCGGGCCGCGCCACGGCGGTGCGGTTGACGGGCGTGACCGTGATCGTGACCCGGACGTTCCACGTGCCCGCGGCGCCCTGCAGCGCGTAGTCGAAGACGTCGACGCCCGTGAAGCCGGCGGCCGAGCGGTACGTGCAGCGCCCGCGGTCCGTGCCGCTCGCGACGCACGTGGCGCTGCCGGCGGTAGGCGAGGCGGGGACGGGACCCGCGGCGCCGCCCACGAGCGTCGGCGTCGCGGAGAGCTGGGCGCGGCTGAGCGTCGCGCCCGTCGCGGCGGGGCCGTCGTTGGCGAGCACGTCGACCACCACGGGCACGCCCTGCGGCGTCGTCGCGGCGTCGGGCAGCGGGTCGGGCACGGCCAGCACGGTCGCCGTCGCGGTGCGGCTGACCGTCCCGGTCGGCCCGGTCGCGGTGGCGGTCGCGGTGTTGACGATGGATCCAGCCGTCACGTCCGCGGTCGTGGCCGTGTACGTGGCGGTCGCGGTCACGACCTGGCCCGGCGCGAGCGTGCCCGCGGTGCCCGGCCACGTGTACGTCAGGGCGGAGACGCCGGTGCGCGGATCCGCGATGGAGACGCCCGTGAGCGTGGTCGACCCGGTGTTCTGCAGCCGGAACGCGTAGGTCACGACGCCGCCCGCCGCCGGCACGTTGCCGGGCGTCGCGGTCTTCGTGAAGGCCATGGTCGCCGTGCGGTCGAGGGTCACCGTGCGGGTCGCGGTGGCCTGCGCCTGCACGCCGCCGGAGCTCGCGCCGCGCACGGTCGCGGTGTTCGCGATCTGCCCCGCGTCGACGTCGGCCTGCCGCACCGTGTAGCTCGCGGTGGCGGTCGCGGTCGCGCCCGCCGCGAGGGTGCCCGCGGTGCCCGGCCACGTGTAGGTCACAGCCGACAGCCCGGGCAGCGGATCCGTGAGCGCGACCCCGGTCAGCGGCACCGTGCCGGTGTTCTTGACGGAGAAGGAGTACGCGACGGTCGCGCCCGGCACCGACCCGCCCGTGAGCGTCGCGCCCTTGGTGAGCGTGAGCGCCGCGGATCCGCTGACCGGCGTGCTCGTCGACGAGGTCGCGGTCGGGGCGGCCACGCCGGCGAGGGTCTGGCCGGAGACGGTGGCGGTGTTCACGATCGGCGTCGCGGCGTCCACGTCGGCCTGGGTCACGGTGTACGCCGCGGACGTGAAGGTCTGCGCGGCGCCGGGCGCGAGAGTGACGGAGGTCGGGCTGATGCCGGTGACGCGCGGATCCGCGACCGCCACCTGCCGCAGCGACACGTTCCCGGCGTTGCTCGCCACGAAGGAGTACGCGATCCGCTCCCCGACGTCTGCGCGGCCGTTGCCGTTGGAGTCCGTGAGCGTGCCGGTCTTGGTGAGCGCGAGCGCGGGGGCGGGCGTCACGATCGGCACCGTGACGGAGCTCGTGCTCGTCACGGTCTGCAGCAGCGTGTTGACGCCCGTGGCCGTCGCGGTGTTCGTGAGCGTGCCGACCACGGCCTCCGCGGGCGTGACGACGTGGGTCCCGCTGCAGGTGATCGACCTGCTGCCGAGGAACAGGCCCAACCCGAGCAGGCCGCCCGGGCACGAGATCGACGGCACCAGCGGGTCGCTCACAGCCAGGTTCGAGAGCGTGAGCCCGCCGGTCTTGGTGACCACGAACTGGTACGGGATCGTCTGGCCCTCGGCGTACGCGGCCGGCTGGGCGGTCGTCCGGTCGACCTGCTTCACCAGGGTGAGGGTGCCGAGGTCGTCGACGCTCGAGACGCTCACCTCGCGGATCAGGTGCGTGTCGGTGAAGCCGCCCGTGGAGGCGAGGTAGCCGAGCTTGTAGGAGGAGGGGGCGGGGGTCGTCATCGTGTACTGCACCACCCGCGTGAGCGAGGCGGTGGACGCCCCTGCCGTCGCACCCACGTAGACGGTGACGACGGGGAGCCGCGCGGACGAGACCGTGATGCGGATCGTGCGGCCGAGGTCGGTGGTCGGCGTGCTCAGGGTGGTCGTCGCGCGGAGGCTCGACGCCGGCGATGCACCGGTCAGGTAGCAGTAGCCCGTCGTGCCCTGGCCGGGTCCGCGCAGCGCGATCGTGTTGGGACGCTGGCCGACCCCGGCGTTGACGCAGCCGGTGCCGCGACCCTCCGTGGCGCTCGAGAAGTTGCCGAACGCGTCGAGGCCGACGCCGAGGTAGCCGCCCGCGACGCCCGGCAAGCTGGTCTGGGCGTACCCGAGGGATCCGCCGTCCGGGCCCGCCGCCGTCAGCGGCACGGATCCGTCGGTGAGGAAGAAGCCGATGCCGTCCGCGCCGCCGGACGACGTGCCGTACTGGTACTGGTCGAACTTGATGTCGAGCCCGCCGGTCGCCGGGATCGCGTTGTCGTACACGACGCCGCCGACCGCGCTGCCGCGGTTGTCGGTGAGCTGGAGGGCGCCCGGGTTCGCGCTCGCCGGGAGCGACTGGTTCCGGCTCGAGCACACGCCGAGGGTCGAGCTCCCGCTCGCCGGGGCGGAGGTGGCGCGGGTCAGGCACGCGCTGCCGAGCGGCTTCCACGCGGCGTCCGCCACGCTGGTCCCGGTGAACGACTCGGCGATCAGCTGCGACGCCGCGCCCGCGGTCTGGGCGGGCAGGGTCACGAGGAGCGCGGCCCCGACGGCGGCGGCGACGAGCGCGGCCAGGCGGCGGATCCCGGGGCGGGAGCGCGCGCCGGATGCGTCGGGACGCGGCTCGGCGGCATGGCGCGCACGCGTACCCACCACCACGACCACCCCCTGGAGATCACGTCCTCCGAGAGGGCGACACGAGGCCCCCCGGCCTCGCGTCGGCAACGCTAAATCGGCCGGTCTGCGCAGGAAAAGGGGCTCAGTAGCGATCTAGGTGAACCAGTAGCCCCCGTCTCGCCCCTCCGGCCCCCCGGCCGGGGCACATCGCGCCCGCGGAGGCCGATCGCCGGGCGGGGATCCTGTGAGTTGAGCCGACGTCGCTCAACTTCCGCGACCGCGACTTGACGCTCGCCGAGCCGTGAGTAGAGTTGAGTCATCGCGGCTCAAGTAGCACGCCGCTGACGAAGCGGCACCGCGAGACAGACTCCGCGGGACTCCCGCGTCACCCACGAAGCGACCCCGTGATCCGGGGCCCGCGGCAATAGAAGGAGAACACCCCATGGCTCGTGCAGTAGGAATCGACCTGGGTACCACCAACTCGGTGGTCTCGGTCCTGGAGGGCGGAGAGCCCACCGTCATCGCCAACGCCGAGGGCGCGCGCACCACGCCGTCCGTCGTCGCGTTCACTAAGGACGGCGAGGTGCTGGTCGGCGAGACCGCCAAGCGCCAGAACGTCACCAACGTCGACCGCACCATCTCGTCCGTCAAGCGCCACATGGGCACCGACTGGACCGTCGGCATCGACGACAAGAAGTACACGTCGCAGGAGCTGTCCGCCCGCATCCTCGGCAAGCTCAAGCGCGACGCCGAGCAGTACCTGGGCGATTCCGTGACCGACGCGGTCATCACCGTCCCCGCGTACTTCAACGACGCCGAGCGCCAGGCCACGAAGGAGGCCGGCGAGATCGCGGGCCTCAACGTGCTCCGCATCATCAACGAGCCCACCGCGGCGGCCCTCGCCTACGGCCTCGACCGGGGCAAGGAGGACGAGCTCATCCTCGTCTTCGACCTCGGCGGCGGCACGTTCGACGTCTCCCTCCTCGAGGTGGGCAAGGACGACGACTTCAGCACCATCCAGGTCCGCTCCACCGCGGGCGACAACCGCCTCGGCGGCGACGACTGGGACCAGCGCATCGTCGACCACCTCGTCAAGCGCTTCAAGGAGTCCACGGGCGTCGACGTCTCGAACGACAAGATCGCCAAGCAGCGCCTCAAGGAGGCCGCGGAGCAGGCGAAGAAGGAGCTCAGCTCCTCCACCAGCACGAGCATCCAGCTGCCCTACCTCTCCCTCACGGAGAACGGCCCGGCCAACCTCGACGAGACGCTCACCCGCGCCAAGTTCGAGGAGCTGACGAACGACCTGCTCGAGCGCACCCGCAAGCCCTTCGAGGACGTCATCCGCGAGGCCGGCGTCTCGGTCGGCGACGTGGCCCACGTGGTCCTCGTCGGCGGATCCACCCGCATGCCCGCCGTCGTCGACCTCGTGAAGAAGCTCACGGGCGGCAAGGAGCCCAACAAGGGCGTCAACCCGGACGAGGTCGTCGCCGTCGGCGCCGCGCTCCAGGCCGGCGTGCTGAAGGGCGAGCGCAAGGACGTCCTGCTCATCGACGTCACCCCCCTGAGCCTCGGCATCGAGACCAAGGGCGGCATCATGACCAAGCTCATCGAGCGCAACACGGCCATCCCGACCAAGCGCAGCGAGACCTTCACCACGGCCGACGACAACCAGCCGTCCGTCGCGATCCAGGTCTTCCAGGGCGAGCGCGAGTTCACCCGCGACAACAAGAACCTGGGCACCTTCGAGCTCACCGGCATCGCGCCGGCGCCCCGCGGGATCCCGCAGGTCGAGGTCACCTTCGACATCGACGCCAACGGCATCGTGCACGTGTCCGCCAAGGACAAGGGCACCGGCAAGGAGCAGTCGATGACCATCACGGGCGGATCCTCGCTCGGCAAGGAGGACATCGAGCGCATGGTGCGCGAGGCCGAGGAGCACGCGGCGGAGGACAAGACGCGCCGCGAGCAGGCCGAGGTCCGCAACAACGCGGAGCAGCTCGCCTACTCGATCGACAAGCTCATCAAGGAGAACGACGACAAGCTCCCCGAGGACGTCAAGTCCGAGGTCCAGGGCGACGTCGACGGCCTGAAGAGCGCCCTCGCGGGCGACGACGAGGCCGCGGTGAAGACCGCGTTCGACAAGCTCTCCGCGAGCCAGACCAAGCTCGGCGAGGCCATCTACGCGCAGGGCCAGCAGGAGCAGGCCGCGGGTGAGACCCCCGAGGGCGCATCCGAGGCGAAGAAGGACGACGAGGACATCGTCGACGCCGAGGTCGTGGACGAGGACGACGAGGACAAGAAGACGGACCGATGACCGAGGACACCGCGAACGGCGAGGGCCGCGGGCCCGAGGACGAGGGAGCCGAGCAGTCGGCCCCCGCGTCCCCGGCCGGGCCCGACGCGCAGGCGGCGGGCGCCGCTGACGCGGCGTCCGTCCCGGGCCAGGACGGCGCGTTCGTCGAGGCCGAGGGCCCCGACGTCGAGACGACCGATCCCATGGACGAGGAGCTCCAGGATCTCATCGAGCAGACCCGGGCGGAGCCCGTCGAGGGCGACTCCGAGCACCTCGCGGACCTGAAGCGCGTCACCGCGGAGTACGCCAACTACCGCAAGCGCACCGAGGCCAACCGCGAGATCGAGCGCCAGCGCGCGGTCGGCGACGTGGTCAAGGGCATCCTCCCGGTGCTCGACGACCTCGACCGGGCCGAGAAGCACGGCGACCTCGCGGAGGGCGGACCGCTCACCGCGATCGTCGCCAAGCTGCGGACGAACGTCGAGCGCATCGGGCTGGTCAAGGTCGGCGCCGTCGGCGACGCCTTCGACCCGCAGGTGCACGAGGCGATCTTCCAGAAGCCGAACCCCGAGGTCCAGGTGGACACCGTCGCGGACGTCGTCGAGAGTGGCTACTACATCGGCGAGACGCTGCTTCGGGCCGCGAAGGTCGTCGTCGACAAGCCGGAGTAGCGCCATCAACCGCAGCATCGATCCGGCTGCACCCACCCCGGTCCGGGCGTCCGCACGCGCGGGCGCCCGGACCGGGTCGTGCGGCCCCCACCACGAGACGAAGAAGAAGGGAGGCGTCTGATGGCCAGCCAGGACTGGTTCGACAAGGACTTCTACAAGGTCCTCGGAGTGTCCAAGGACGTCTCGGAGGCCGACCTGAAGAAGGCCTACCGCAAGCTCGCCCGGCAGTACCACCCGGACAGCAACCCGGATCCGTCGGCCGAGGCGCGCTTCAAGGAGATCAGCGAGGCGCACGCCGTGCTCGCCGACAAGGAGCAGCGCAAGGAGTACGACCAGATCCGCGCGATGGGATCCGGCGCGCGCTTCAGCGCGCCCGGCGCCGGCGCGCCGGGCGGCGGCTTCGAGGACGTGTTCGGCGGCATGTTCGGCCAGCAGGCCGGTGGCCGCGGCCGGCGGGCGGCCGGGTTCGGATCCGGCCAGCCGCAGTACAGCCAGGGCGGCTTCGAGGACATCCTCGGCGGCATGTTCGGCAACGGCGGCTTCGGCCAGTCGTCCGGCGGCTATCGGGGCTACGGCGCGCCCACCAAGGGCCGCGACGTCACGGCGTCCACCACGATCGACTTCCTCACCGCGGTGCAGGGCGACGTCGTGCGCCTGCAGGACTCGGACGGCCGCCCCCTCACGGTGCGCGTGCCGGCCGGCGTCTCCGACGGGCAGAAGATCCGGCTCGCCGGCAAGGGCGAGCCGTCGGGCGACGGCGGCGCGTCGGGCGACATCATCCTCACGGTGCACGTGCGACCGCACCCCGTGTTCGAGCGCGACGGGCTGAACCTCCGGGTCAACGTGCCCGTCACGTTCCCCGAGGCCGCGCTCGGCGCGACCATCGAGGTGCCCACGCTCGGCGGCGACCCGGTGCGGCTGAAGGTCGCGCCCGGCACGTCCAGCGGCAAGGTGCTGCGCGTCAAGGGCCGCGGCGTCACGACCCCGAAGGGCACGGGCGACCTGCTCGCGCGCATCGAGGTCGCGGTGCCGTCCCGCCTCAGCGACGCCCAGCGCGTGGCGCTCGACGCGTTCGCCAGCTCGGGACCCGACGAGGACCCGCGCCGCGAGCTCATCGAGCGGGCCAGGAGCTGACGTGGATCCGCGCGACACGATGGACGAGGACGCCCCCGTCTTCGTGATCTCCGTGGCGGCCGAGCTGTCGGGCATGCACCCGCAGACGCTCCGGCAGTACGACCGCCTCGGGCTCGTGTCGCCCACCCGCACGGCCGGGCGCTCCCGCCGCTACTCGATGCGCGACGTCGTGCAGCTGCGTGAGGTCGCCCGGCTGGGCGCCGAGGGCGTGAGCCTGGAGGGCATCGCGAGGATCCTCGAGCTCGAGAACCAGGTGGCCGAGCTCCGCGGACGCGTCCGCCAGCTGGAGTCGGCGCTCGCCGACGAGCTGCTGTCGCGCCCCGGCCGCCGCGTCTTCGCGGCCCGCGGCGACGGCGACGTGGTGTCGCTGCGCGCGGGCGTGCGGCCCTCGCGGCCCACCGAGGTCGTGCTGTACCGGGCGGCGCTCTCCATGCCGGACCCCGACCGCGACGGCTCCGGGCGCGACGCGCGGTGAGCGACGCCACCGCCACAGCATCCGTCGCCGACGACCTGCTCGACCTCGGCGCGCTCCGCCGCCGGCCCGACGTCGAGGCCGAGAACCTCTTCGCCGTGGACGCGGCCGACCGGCTGCTCCTCGACGAGCTGGTCGCGCTGCTCGACGCCGCGGCAGCCGACGGGCGTCCCGTCCGTCCCGAGGAGCTCGTCGTCGTCGGCGACCAGTACGGCGCCCTCGCGCTCGGGGCCGTGGCGGCGCTGCGTCGCGTCGGGGCGGCGGATCCCGTGCGCATCCGCGTGCACCAGGACGCACTCGCCTCCGAGACCGCGCTCGACCTCAACGCGGAGCTGATCGGCGAGACCGCGGAGATCGCCCACCACGGGCTCGACGACGCGCTGGCCGACGGCGCCCGCGTCGTGGTCGCGCGCCTGCCCCGCAGCCTCGACGCGCTCGACGAGTGGGCCGGCGTCGTCGCGCGCGCGGCCGCCGACGACGTGACCGTGCTCGCCGGCGGCCGCGTGAAGCACATGACGCCCGCGATGACCGAGGTGCTCGCCCGCCGCTTCGGCGACGTGCGGGCGACGCTCGCGCGGCAGAAGTCGCGGATCCTCGTGGCGCGCCGACCCCTGCGCGACGGCGATCTGGACGGCTCCGGCGAGCTCTACCCGCGTGCCGCCTCCCACCCCGACCTGGGCCTCGAGGTGCGCGCGCACGGCGCCGCCTTCGCGGGCGCCCGCGTCGACATCGGCACGCGCTTCCTCCTCTCCTTCCTCGCCGACCTGCCCGCCGACGCCCGCGTCGCGGTCGACCTCGGCTGCGGCACCGGCGTCATCGCGGCGGCCGTCGCGCTCGCCCGGCCGGACCTGCGCGTCGTCGCGACCGACCAGTCGTGGGCGGCCGTCGACTCGGCGCGCGCGACCGTCGCCGCCAACGGGGTCGCCGAGCGGGTGACCGTGGTGCGCGACGACGCGGGATCCACCGTCCCCGACGGATCCGCCGACCTCGTGCTCCTGAACCCGCCCTTCCACACGGGCGCGACCGTGCACGCGGGCCTCGCGCCGCGCCTGTTCGCCGCCGCGGCCCGCATGCTGCGCCCCGGCGGCGAGCTGTGGACCGTCTACAACAGCCCCCTCGGCTACCGGCCGCAGCTGACGCGCATCGTCGGCCCCACCCGCGAGGCGGGCCGGAACGCGAAGTTCACGGTCACGGTCTCGACGAAGCCGGGGCCGGATCCGGATCCGCGGGCCTAGCCGGCGGCCGGCGCTTGCCCGCCAGCGCGCGCTGCGCCGGCACCTCGACGAGGCGGTGCAGCGCTGCCGCGACGAGCGTCGCGATCACGAGCGATGCGAGCGCGAGCACCACGCCCGCGGCCGTCGACCGCGGCAGCGCGTCCGGCCACAGCGCGACGACCGACTGCATCACGAGGACGTGCACGAGGTAGAAGGCGAACGAGATCTCGCCGAGGAAGACCCAGCGCCTCGAGGCGAGGAACGTGGGGCGGCCCTCGATGTCGCGGCGGGCGAGCGCGGCCAGCAGGAGTGCGAACCCCAGCGCCGTGAACCCGGTGAGGGCGAAGCGCGAGTCCTGGTTCGCGGTGGAGACGACGTACCCGGCGACGGCCAGGGCGGCCGGCAGCGCGAGGCGCGGTCCGCGCCAGGCACCCCGGCGCATCAGCATCGCCACGAGGACCCCGAGGACGAACTCCGGGAGGCGGGCGGGCGGCCAGACGTCGGTGCGCAACCCGCCGGGGAACAGCGGCAGCAGGTACGGCATGGCCAGGAGGATCGCGAGGGCGATGGCGGACAGGGCCCACAGCACGGCCGCGGACGCCCGTCGCAGCGGGAGGATCAGCAGCGGGAAGACGAGGTAGAAGAAGGCCTCGTTGACGAGCGACCAGGAGACCGGGTTGCCGGCCTGCCACCAGGGCGAGTGCCACGTGCTCACGAGCAGCGCGTTCGCGACCACGGCCTTCCCGCTCCCGGTGCGGATCTGCGGCAGGAGGGTGGCCGCGAGCAGCAGGGCCACCAGGAGCGTCACGGCGTGCAGCGGGTAGACCCGCGCGAAGCGGCGCCGCCAGAACGCCAGGGCGCTGCCGCCCGGTCGGTCGGCCCACGCGAGCACGAAGCCCGAGAGCATGAAGAAGAGGGACACGCCCACGCCTCCCGCCGCCACCAGCGACGAGTACTGGATCTGCCGATCGCCCTCGAGGAACCCGAGCCGCGACACGTGGTACGCGAACACGACGAACGCGGCGATCCAGCGGAGGCCCGTCAGGGACGGGAGGTTCCGCACCCGCAGCGCGGGGTCGGCGACGCCGGCGGCGAGGGGGTTCGTGGCGACGATGATGGGGTTCCCTCCAGGGGCTGCGGTGGATCCCGGTCCCGATCGCGCCGGGACGGCGGGGATGGCTCTAGCCGTCGAGGTCCCGTGCCGTCCGGATGCGCGGCGCCCGGACCGGTGGGCGGGCGTCCGGCGCCCGCGCGCATCTGGACAACCTACCTGCTCGCCTGTCGCGCGCGCGTCAGGACCCGTCGCGGCCGGGCGCCTCGTCCCGTGCGGCGGCGCCGTCGAGGGAGGCGCCGGGAGGGGGCCGCCCGGCGGGGTCCGGCGATGAGGCGGGCCGGAACGCGAAGTCCACGGTCG
Organism: Clavibacter phaseoli; assembly: GCF_021922925.1. NCBI lineage: Bacteria > Bacillati > Actinomycetota > Actinomycetes > Micrococcales > Microbacteriaceae > Clavibacter > Clavibacter phaseoli. The sequence goes on along the minus strand of NZ_CP040786.1, from coordinate 2,717,475 downwards.
CCGTCTCGACGGAGCCGGATGCCCGGGCCTAGCCTCGGGTCCATCGCGACGACCCGCGCCGCGCCCGCTCGCCGAGGAGCAGCCATGCCCACCTTCCGCACCCGCGTCATGCAGGCCCGCGTCAACGCGACCGGCCTCCCCGTGCCTGCGGAGGCCCTCGACGAGCTGGGCGCCGGGAAGCGCCCCGCCGTCGTCGTGACCGTCGCGGGCTACACGTACCGCACGAGCGTCGGCACGATGGGCGGCGAGCACCTGATCCCGCTCAGCGCCGCGCACCGCGCCGCGTCGGGCGTCGCCGCCGACGACGAGGTGGAGGTCACCATCGAGCTCGACGCCGCGCCGCGCGAGGCCGTGGTCCCGGAGGAGGTCGCGGCCGCGCTCGCCGCGGAGCCGGCCCTCGCGGAGGCGTTCCACGCGTTGTCGTCGAGCCGGCAGCGCGCCCTCGTGGATCCGATCGCCGAGGCCAAGACCGACGAGACCCGCGCGCGCCGGGTCGAGAAGGCGCTCGCGGCGCTGCGCGGCTGAGTCCGACGGCCGACGGGTCGCGCGCGTCAAGCCGTCGGCGGATCCAGCACCAGCAGGTCGCCGATCTCGCACTCGAGCGCACGGCAGACCGCGACGAGCGTCGAGTAGCGGATCGCCCGGGCGCGGTCGTTCTTCAGCACCGAGAGGTTGACCTGGCTCACGCCCACGATCGCGCTCAGCCGCGTCAGCGTCATGCCGCGCGCGGCGAGCAGCTCGTCGAGGCGGCAGTGGACGCCGGTGGGGGCGTCGTCGTCGGCGCCCATCAGACGAGGCCGCGGGTGTCGCGCTGCAGGGTCTCGCCGTGCTCCACCACGAGGCCCACGATCATCAGGGCGAAGCCGAGCGCGATGGTCGACGCGTCGACCTCCGCGACCACCGGCCAGAAGCCCTCGAGCCCCGCGGCCGGGTCGTTGAGCGCGTCGCCGACCATCCAGGCCACGCCGGTGCGCGCGGCGAGCGAGAGTAGCGCCGCGATCATGACGGTGCCGCCCGCGAGCGTCACCACGAGGCTGAGACGGCGGGCGAGCGGATCCGGTCGGAGCAGCCGGCGGGCGAGGATCGCGACCGTGCCCGCGAGCGCGATGCCCACGGAGGCGTCGAGCGCGATGCGGACGACGTGCAGCGCGACGATCCCGCCGGGCAGAGCGCCCACCGCGACCTCGGCCGTGCGGTAGGCGCCCGATCGGAGGTCGGCGGGGCCGGCGTCGGCCTCGGCCGGCAGGGATCCGCGCATCTCGAGCGACGTGTGCACGACCCCCGTCCGCACGGTCTCCACCGCGCTCGCGACGGCGGCCGCGGCCACCAGGATCAGCACGAGCACGGCGATCGCGAGGGCCGCCCACAGGACGCCGCGGGTGAGGCGCGCGGACGATCCGGTGCCGGCGAGAGGCGAGCGTCCCATGTCATGTCCCATCGATCATCGTTACAACGAATGTCGATATGGTCGCACGCGCGCGGCCCCGTGTCGAGGCCCGCGGGGATCACGCCGGGTGCGTGCGGAACCACTCCAGCAGCCAGCGGGCGCGGGACGGCGCGTCGGGGCGCTCGGCGGCGGACGCCGGCTTGTCGAGGAAGTCGTCGTAGCCGTGCAGCTCGCGCACGGTCGCGTCGTCGACCGTGCGGAAGCCCATCGACCAGGCGGGGAACTGCCGGGCGGGGATCTGCTCGTCGAGCAGCAGGCGCACCTCGCCGTGGCGCGGATCCGCCGCGATGGTGGCGAAGACGTCCTGCACCGCGTCGTCCGGGCCCTCGAGCACCTGCATGAAGCGGCCGTCGCGATGGAGGAGCAGCCCGGTGAGGCCCGTCCTGTCGTTGTTCCGCGCGCACTGCCGCAGCAGCTCCGCGAGGTCGTCGTCGGTCAGGTGCCGCGTGGCGGTGCTCGTGTAGACGGTCGTGCGCATGGATCCCCCTCAGGCCGTCCTCCCATCCTGGCGCGTCGCGGCGGTCGTCGGGAGACGGGACGCGCGCGGACGGCGGGAGCCGGACATCGACGACCGTCCGGCATCCCGTCCGTCGCGGGGGTGAGCGCACAAGAGCCCGACGCGTCCGCGGGTACGGCGCGCGCCGGGCTCCTGCTGCTGCCGCGTCCGTTCGGGTCGGGTCGCGGAGGGATCTGATGAGCTGCCCCGCGGGCGGGGGGACGCGGCGGGGAGCTCCTCGGGTATCCATTCGCACGGCGGCATCGGGGGGAACCCGCTGTGCTGAGATGACTCTACGACGCCGGTCCTCATTTAGGGGGACATGTCGCGCACGAATTGCGGGTGATCCGAGGGTGAGGCGAGGGTGAGAAGCGCGGGCCGCCGTGGATCCGGGGTCAGCGGGCGGTGCCGCCGAGGGTCCAGGTGCGCACGTGCTCCCAGGTGAGCGTCGTCCACCAGCGGCCGGACCAGTCCGGGCTGGCCGTGCGGTACATGACGACCGTGTCGCCGACGAAGCCGGTGGGCACGGGCTCGTCGAGCTCGCGGATGAAGGCGCCCACCTCGTCGTGCAGGTCGGGGCGCACGTAGAGGTCGTGCGAGGCGAGCGAGAGGTGGGCGCGGAAGCGCTCGGGGTCGAACTCGTGCAGCTCGGGCGACGACATGGGCCGGCGGAAGGGCGCGACGACGCGGTCGATGTCGGCCGCGAGCGCGAGGAGGTCGGCGTTCCGCGACCCGTCGGGGGTCCCGTCGACGTCGTAGACGAAGCCGACGCCCTGCTCGCGGACGCCGGCGTTGTGCACGGGGAAGGCGGGGCGGCCGGCCAGCAGCTCCGTCACGGCGTCGATGACGAGGTCCTCGTCGCGGCCGAGCGGCTGGCTGCCGACCAGGGTCGCGTGGGGCGGGAACGCGCCGGCGGAGACGAGCCCGTACTGCGCCCGGAGCTGGTCGGTGACCACGGTGACGGCGCGGCAGGTGCGGGGGTCCGGGCGCAGGAAGATCCCGTAGCGGAACGGGTCGCTGTCGTCGCGGGGGAGCGCGGAGGGGTGCGCGCGGCCGTCGACCCGGGCGGCCGACGCGGGCGCGGTGTCGGGGGCGGCGAGCGCGTAGGCGGTGGGGTCGTCGTGGTCCATGCGGGATCCTCCAGGGCGTCGATCGGGCGCAGGGAACGTTCCCTACGATGCGACGACCACGGTGGCACACCACGGGTGGGTGGGAGCGGCCGCGGGGTGAACGGCGGGTGGACGGGTGGTGCGTGCGGGATCGACGCCCGTCCGGCGGCCGCGTGGCGGCCGTCAGGCGCGGAGGGGCACGGCCGTGCGGCCCGGGATCAGCTCGCCGTCGACCGCGGTGTGGCGGGTGCCCGTGACGGTGCCGTCGATGCGGGAGACCACGGCGTCGACGGCGAGGGCGCCGATCACGGGGATCGGCTGGCGCCAGGTGGTGAAGCCGAGGAGCTCGCTCGTGAAGGGCGGCAGTCCGTCGTAGCCGGTGATGGAGACGTCCGCCGGGGCGGTGATGCCGCGGCGGCCTAGGCCGTCGAGGATCGCGAGGGCCCAGATGTCGCTCGGGGCCATGATCGCGGTCACGCCGCCCGCGTCGACGATCGCCTGCGCGATGCCGTCGGCGCCGTCGATGTGCCCGTCCGCGTGCTCCTCGCCGCGCACGTGCACCACGTCGAGGTCGAGGTCGCGGAGGCGGTCGAGCATCGCGAAGGTGCGGGCGGAGATCGTGAGGGAGAGGACGGGCGCGAGCGTGACGACGGCGACGCGGCGGTGGCCGAGCGACGCCACGTGATCGGCGAGGCCGCGGCCGCCCGTCGTCTCGTCGCAGTAGACGCTGCTGAGCGACGCGTCGACCTCGGGGCGGCCGGCGACGACCGTGGGGATCCGCCGCGCGGACGGCAGGATGTCGGCGACCGGGAGCGCGCCGCTGCACACGACGAGCCCCTCGACCTGCAGCGAGACGAGCGTCTCGAGGGCCTTGCGCTCCTCCTCGACGTCGAACGCGCCGAAGCCCGTGGCGGTCACGACCCGGTAGCCGCGCTCGGAGGCCCGCTGCTGGAGCGCCGTGAGCAGGTGCCCGTAGAAGGGCGTGGACGCGTCGCGCACGAGCACGCCGAGCGTGTGGGTGCGGTGCGCGGACATCCCGCGGGCGTGGGCGTTGGCGACGTAGCCGATGGCGGCGGCGGCGTCGCGGACCGCCCGCTCCGTGGCGGCGGCGACGCCCGGCGCGCCGGAGAGGGCGCGCGAGACGACGGACTTGGAGACGCCCGCGCGCGCGGCGACGTCGTGGATGGTGGGGGCGGCGCCGGGGCGGCTCATGCGGGGATCCGCGCGGGGGAGGACCCGGGGGCGGCTGCGGAGCGCGGGTCGGGCGCGGGGCGGCGGGCGGCGGAGGGCACGTGTCCACGCTAGCGATGCGGGGGCGCCGTGCGGGGGAGGGTCAGGGGCGCGCGGCCGGCGGGTCCTCGTCGGGCGGGAGCCGGCGCGGGAGCGGGAGGCCGGACGCGCTGGATCCGAGGCGGCGGAGCACCGCGCGCCCGGCCAGGCGGAGGAGGACGGGCGGCCGCGCCGCGGTGGTCCCGCCGGAGTCCGCGGCGGCCGTCGCACGTCGGGTCGCGCGGAGCGGGTCGTCGTCGGCCGGATCCCCGGGCCAGACGTCGTGGAGGGCGCGCAGCCGCTCCTGCAGGAGGTCGTCGTCGCGGTCGGGGCTGCTCAGCACGCGCGGCCTCCCCGAGGGGCGCGGCGCGGACGGCCGCGGCGTGACGGGCCGACGCCGGGCGGCGTGCGCGGGTGCGGGGCGTGCGGCATGGGACCTCGGGCTGCGGCTCGGACGGGAGGGGCACGAGGCTACGGGCCGCGCGGATAGGCCGTCGCGGCCCCTGCACATGCCGCGGCGCGGACCGGGATCCGCAGCACGGCTCGGCCGACCCGGTCCGGACGTCGGCGCGGCCTACGCTCGGCCCATGACCTCGATCCGCCGACCCGCGCGGACGGCTGACGCCATGACGGGTGGGGATGCGGTGCCCGGCGGCGTCTGGCGGGTGCGGGAGCTGCGGCTCGATCGGATCCACCGCGAGGTCGCCGTGCGGATCGCCGGCGGTCGCGTCGCGCTGGCCGACCCGGCCGAGGACGCGCTCGGGCGGCTCGACCTGTCGGTGAGCGGCGGCGTCGTGGATCGGCACGTGCACCTGGGGCTCGTGGACCACGCGGCGCTCGCCGGCTCGCCCGTCACGGCCGTGGTCGATCTCGGGTGGGATCCGGCGGAGATCGCGCGCATCGCCGCCCGGCCGCCTACCGGGGTGGACGTCCGCTACGCGGGTCCGTTCCACACCGCCCCGGGCGGCTACCCCTCGGACCGGCCGTGGGCGCCGGCCGCCGCGGTGCGCGAGGTGGCGCGGGCGGAGGACGCGGCGGCGGCCGTCACCGCGGCGCGGGCGGGTGGATCCGTCGCGGTGAAGATCGTGCTGCACGACGGCGGTCCGCTCCTCGCCGACGACGTCCTGGCCGCGCTGGTCGACGCCGCGCACGACGCCGGGCTGCCCGCGGCCGTGCACGCGGAGGGCGCGGGGCAGGCGGCGCGCGCGATCCGGGCGGGCGCCGACGCGCTCGTGCACGTGCCGTGGACCGAGCGGCTCGACGACGCCACGCTGCGGGCATCCGCGGCGCAGGGCGCGCTCTGGATCTCGACCCTGGCGATCCACGAGGGCGCCGACCTCGCGACGGCCCTCGACAACGCGCGCCGCTACGTCGCGCTCGGCGGCCGGGTCGCCCACGGCACCGACCTCGGCAACGGCGACCTCCCGGTCGGCCTGAACGCGCGCGAGGTCGAGCTGCTGGGCGAGGTCGGGCTGCGGGGCGCTGCGCTCCTCGACGCCGTGCTGGGCAGCGCGCCGGGCGGCATCGCGCACGCGCTGGCGAGCGCGGATCCGCTGCCGTCGTCCCCGGACGCCACGGCGGGGGAGCTCGTCGCCTGGCTGCGTGGGGCGCACCGGCTCGGGCCCGCCGATCTCCGCTGAGCGACGGACCTCCGCGGAGCGGGTCGGTGCCCAGGACGCGCGTCTAGGGTGGAGCATCCCCTGGACCCCGGGCCGCATGGATCCACCACCCGTGCGCACGACGGAGAGCGCGCTCTCCGCGACCCTCCCGCCCCTCCGCGCGGGCCGCCGCACGACGGCGTCCCGGGAGCGGAGCGCGCCGGATCCGCCCGCTGCCCAGGACCCCCATGCCCCGAATCCCCGCCCTCCTCCTGCCCGTCCTCGCCCTCCCCGGCATCGCCGCCCGGGTGGGGGAGTTCCTCTACCGCCGCTCGGACGCGTCCGGCGACATCCACCCGGACGACGCCGCGCACGGCACCGTCGCGGGCCCGGACCCCGACCGGATCGCGGTGGTCGGCGAGATGGGCATGATCAGCCTCGGCGTGCGCACCCACGAGATCGCCCTCCCCGCGTTCCTCGCCCGGCACCACGCGACGCGCACGGGACGTGGCGTCGCCTGGTCGATCGCGCCCCTGCCGCGCTCGTGCCTCCGCGAGGCGCCCGCCGTGATCGCGACCGTCGAGGGCGAGCTCGCGCGGGCGGACGCGGTCGTGCTGCTCGCCGGGATCACCGACGTGCTGCGCGTCACCTCCACCCGCGCATGGAGCCGGCAGATGCGGAGCGCCATCGAGGCGCTGCGGGCGCACCTGCCGCGGGACGCGTGGATCCTCGTCGCCGACATCCCGCCGCTCGACAACGCCGGGAGCCTCTCGCAGCCGGCGCGCCTCGCGGCGGGCCTCCACGCGCAGGCCCTGAACCGGCACACGCGCGAGGCCATCGCCGGCCTCCCGTGCACGCGCGCCGTCCCGTTTCCCGAGGAGCTCACGCGCGCGCTGTGGCGGCCGGAGTCGGAGGAGCGCCGGTACCAGCGCACCTACCGCTCGTGGGGCGCGCACCTCTCGGAGGCGCTCGTCGCGGCGCGGGCCTGAGCACCGACGGCGGCCGGACCCTCGCCCGGCTTGTCCCGGATGGTGAGGTTAGGCTAACCTCACCTGCGTGACCCTCCCCGCCTCCACCGCTCCGCTCGCGCGCGCCGCGGACCCGGATCCGACGCCCGAGTCACCCGCCGCCTCCGCCCTCGAGGCCCGCGACATCACGGTCGCGTACGGCGACGCGGAGGTCGTGCACGGCGCGGGGCTCGAGATCCGGCCCGGCTGCGTCACCGCGCTCGTCGGCCCGAACGGCAGCGGCAAGTCGACGCTGCTGCGCACGATGGCCCGGCTCCAGGCGGCGCGCTCCGGATCGCTCGTGCTGCGCGAGGACGGCGGCGAGGCTCGCGAGTCCGACGCCCTCGACCTCTCCCTCCGCCGCTTCGCCCGCCGCGTCGCGCTCCTCACGCAGGGACGCCCGACGCCCGGCGGCCTGAGCGTCCGCGACGTCGTCGAGTTCGGCCGCTACCCGCACCGCGGGCGCTTCGGCGGGGCGGATCCCGAGGGCCGCACGGCCGTGGATCGCGCGCTCGACCTCACCGGCCTCGCCGCCCTCGCCGACCGCGGCGTCGACCAGCTCTCCGGCGGCCAGCTCCAGCGCGTGTGGCTCGCGAGCTGCCTCGCCCAGGAGACGGGGGTGCTCCTCCTCGACGAGCCCACCACGTACCTCGACCTCCGCTACCAGGTCGAGCTCCTCGACCTGGTGCGCGACCTCGCCGACGACGGGCGCATCGCCGTCGGCGTCGTCCTCCACGACCTCGATCAGGCCGCCGCGCTCGCCGACACCGTCGCGCTGCTCTCGGACGGCCGGATCGTCAAGACCGGCACCCCATCCGAGGTGCTCACCCCCGACCTCCTCACGGAGGTCTACGGCATCCCCGTCGAGGTCCACGCGGACCCGACGACGGGCAGCCTGCGCACCCGCGCGGTCGCCCGCCACCACCACAGGAACGAGAGGCTCCACCCGTGATCACGAGACGACGAACCCTGGCGATGACCGCCCTCGCCGCCGCGACAGCGCTCACGCTGACCGCATGCGGCACCACCGAGGAGGCATCCACGGGCGCCGGATCCACCCCGAGCGGCGAGCAGGTCACGCTCACCGACGGTACCGGCGCGGAGGTGACGCTCGACGGGCCCGCGACCAAGGTCGTCGGCACCGAGTGGAACGTCGTGGAGAACCTCGTGTCGCTGGGCGTGGACCCCGTCGGCGTCGCGGACGTCGCGGGCTACGGCGCGTGGTCCGCGGCCGTCCCGCTCGTGAACGAGCCCGCCGACATCGGCACGCGCGGCGAGCCGAGCGTGGAGACCATCGCGTCGCTCGCGCCCGACCTCATCGTCGCGACCACCGACCTGCCCGTGGACGCCATCGAGCAGCTGAAGGCGATCGCGCCCGTGCTGCAGGTCGAGTCGGCCGACGGCAGCAAGCAGATCCAGCAGAGCGAGGACAACCTCGAGCTCATCGCGAAGGCGACGGGCACCGAGGACCAGGCGACGAAGGTCATCGACGCCTACGACCAGGCCGTCACCGACGCGAAGGCGAAGCTCGACGCCGCCGGGCTCGCGGGATCCAAGTTCCTGTTCGCGGACGCGTACGTGGACGCCGGCGCCGTCACCATCCGTCCGTTCGGCACGGGCTCGCTCATCGGCGACGTCACCACCGAGCTCGGCCTCGAGAACGCGTGGACGGGCGAGGTCGACCCCGCCTACGGCCTCGGATCCACCGACGTCGAGGGCCTCACGACGGTCGGCGACGTGCAGTTCCTCTACAACTCCAACGCCACGCAGGGCGACGACCCGTTCGCCTCCACGCTCGCGGGCAATGCCGTCTGGCAGTCGCTCCCGTTCGTGACGGCGGGCGACGTGCACCGCATGCCCGACGGCATCTGGGCGTTCGGCGGCCCGGCGTCGATGACGGCGTACGCGACGGCCGTGTCCGACCTGCTGGCCGGCTGACCCGCACCCCTCCGATGACCGCTCCCGTCCGCACCGCGCCCCCGTCGACCGACGCCTCCCCGGCGTCCGCGTCCGTCGGCCCGGCGTCGATCCCGGATCCCGCCCCCGCGCTCGCCGCCGTCGCGCGCGCCGACGGGGCCGGCCGGATCCCGGTGCGGGCGGTCGCGGTCGTCGCCCTCCTCGCGCTCGTCGTGGCGGTGCTCGCGGTGATCGACGTCACCCAGGGCACCGCCGCGGTCGGCCCACGCGAGGTGTGGGAGGCGCTCACCGGGCGCGCGACCCCGGGCGACGCGTCCGTCGTGGTGGCGTCGCGGCTGCCGCGCATGGCGGCCGGGATCCTCGTCGGCCTCGCCCTCGGCGCGGCCGGCGCGGCCCTCCAGGCCGTGAGCCGCAACGTGCTCGCCTCGCCCGACACCCTCGCCGTGAACGCCGGCGCCTACGCGGCCCTCGCGGTCGCGGCGGTCACCGGGCTCACGCTGCCGGTGCTCGCCGGCGCGGGCGTCGCGTTCGTCGGCGGCCTCGTCGCGGCGGCGGTCGTGCTCGCGGTCTCGGGCCTCGGATCCGGCACGGTGCGCCTCGTGCTCGCGGGCAGCGCGCTCGCGCTCGGCCTCGGATCCGTCACCAGCGCGCTCCTCCTCCTCTTCCCGCAGCAGACCAGTGGCCTCTACCGCTGGGGCCAGGGCGGCATCGGCCAGAACGGGTTCGACGCGGTCGCGCAGATGGCGCCCGTCGTGGTGGTCGCGCTCGGGATCCTGCTCCTCATCACCCGCCGGCTCGACGCGCTCGGGCTCGGCGACGACGCCGCCCGCAGCCTCGGCGTCGACGTGCGCGCGACCCGCGTGATCGCCGTGCTCGCCTCGGTGCTGCTCGCCGCCGCGGCCGTGACGGTCGCCGGCCCCATCGGTTTCGTCGGCCTGTACGCGCCCGCGTTCGTGCGGCCGCTGCGGCGGCTCGTGCCGGGCGTCCGCCGCTCGTGGGTCTTCATCCCCGTCGCCGGGCTCATGGGCGCGGCGGTCGTGCTGCTCGCCGACGTGCTGCTGCGCGCGGTCGTCGGCGCCGAGGCATCGGTCGCGGTGCCGACCGGGCTCGTCACCTCCCTCATCGGCGCGGTCGTGCTCGTGGTGCTGGCCGTGCGCACGCGCGACAGCGCGACGCCCGCGCCCACCGAGCGGCACGGCGTGATCACCCGCCGTCGCGCCGCGCTCGTGGTCGGCGCGCTAGTCGCGGTGCTCGTCGGGCTGCTCGTCGCGTCCGTGCTCCTCGGCGACGCGAAGCTGCTCCTCGGCGACGTCGTCAACGGGATCCGCGGCACGGCCGGTCCCGTCGTCAGCTACGTGCTCGACACCCGCGTGCCGCGCGTGCTCGCCGCCGTGCTCGCGGGCGCGGCGCTCGCGCTGGCGGGCGTGCTCGTGCAGGCCGTGACCCGCAACCCGCTCGCGGATCCCGCGATCCTCGGCGTCTCCGGCGGCGCGGGCCTCGGCGCCGTGCTGTTCGTGACCAGCGCGCCCCTCGCGTCCGGCTGGGGCATCGCGGGCGCGGCCGGACTCGGGGCGCTCGCCGCGGCGGCCGTCGTCTTCGGCCTCGCCGCGCGCGGCGGCTTCCCGCAGAACCGGCTGGTGCTCATCGGCGTCGGCGTCTCGGCGGGCACGGCCGCGGCCATCAGCATGATCATCGTGCTCACCGACCCGTTCAACGGGGCGAAGGCGCTCACCTGGCTCTCCGGATCCACCTACGGCCGCGGCTTCGACGACGCCCTGCCGGTGCTGGTCGCCCTCGTGCTCGCCGTGGCCGTGGCGGCCCCGCGGCACCGGATGCTGGATCTCGTCGCCCTCGACGACGACACCCCGCGCCTCCTCGGCGTCGGGCTCGGCCGCGCGCGCCTGCTCGCGCTCTCCATCGCGGTGGTGCTCACGGCGACGGCGGTCGCCGCGGTCGGCGTGATCGGCTTCGTCGGCCTGGTCGCGCCGCACGCGGCCCGCGCGCTCGTCGGATCGCGCCACGCGCGCGTCGTGCCCGTCGCGATCCTGCTGGGCGCCGCCCTCGTGACCCTCGCCGACCTGCTCGGCCGTACCGTGATCGCCCCGGGCCAGCTCGGCGCCGGCCTCGTGACCGCGCTCGTCGGCACGCCGTACTTCGTGTGGCTGCTGTGGCGCGGGCGGACGGCCCGGGGGCGCTGAACCCGCGGGACGACGGTCGGCGCCGCCCGCGGCGCGGCACCCGCGCCCGCCGGCGTCACGGACGCGCGCGCGGCTGCAGCCTCTCGAGCTGGGTGACGTGCTGCGGGGTCAGCTCCTCGAGCGAATGCGCGCCGAGGAGCTTCATGGTGCGGACGATCTGGTCCGACAGGATCGCGATGGTGCGGTCCACGCCCTGACGCCCGCCGGCCATCAGGCCGTAGAGGTAGGCGCGGCCGATGAGCGTGAACCTCGCCCCGAGGGCGACGGACGCGACGATGTCGGCGCCGTTCATGATGCCCGTGTCGACCATCACCTCACTGTCGGACCCGATCTCGCGCACCACCTCGGGCAGCAGGTGGAAGGGGATCGGGGCGCGGTCGAGCTGGCGGCCGCCGTGGTTGGAGAGCACGATGCCGTCGACGCCCGCTTCGACGAACCTCCTCGCGTCCTCGAGGCTCTGCACGCCCTTCACCACGAGCTTCCCGGGCCACATCCCGCGGATGATCCGCAGGTCGTCGAAGCTGATCGTGGGATCCATGGCGAGGTCGAGGAGGTCTCCCACGGTGCCGCCCGTCGAGCTGAGGGACGCGAACTCGAGCTTCTTCGTGGTGAGGAAGTCGTACCACCACCACGGGCGGGGGAGCGCATCCAGGACAGTGCCGACCGTGAGCTGCGGCGGGATCGAGAAGCCGTTGCGCTTGTCCCGGAGGCGCGCGCCGGCGACAGGCGTGTCGACCGTGAAGAAGAGCGTCTCGAACCCGGCGGCGGCAGCCCGCTCGACGAGCCCGTAGGAGATGTCGCGGTCGCGCATCACGTACAGCTGGAACCAGTTCCGGCCGTCCGGGTTCACCTCCTTCACGTCCTCGATGGAGGTGGTGCCGAGGGTCGACAGGGTGAAGGGGATGCCCGCGGCCGCCGCCGCCCCCGCCCCCGCGGTCTCGCCCTCGGTCTGCATCAACCGGGTGAAGCCGGTCGGCGCGATGCCGAAGGGCAGGGCCGACGGAGCCCCCAGGACCGTCGCCGTGGTGTCGACCGCCGCGACGTCCCGCAGCACCTGCGGGTGGAACTCGACGTCCTCGAACGCCTGGCGGGCGCGGGCGATGGAGATCTCGCCCTCCGCGGATCCGTCGGTGTAGTCGAACGCGGCCTTCGGCGTGCGGCGCTTCGCGATCGTCCGCAGGTCCTCGATGGTGAGCGCCGCGTCGAGCCGGCGCTTCCGGCCGTCGAGCTCGGGCCTCTTGAAGCTCAGGTACTCGAGGAGCTCGACGGGCTTGGGGAACTGACGTTGCACCATGTGCGCGCCGCCCTTTCTGTGGAATCGGATGCGGGGGAGTGGTCGTTACGCTCAGCGGGCGCGGGTCCTTGGTCGGTACCGGACCGGCGGGTACGACTGTAGGACGAGGGAGCGAAGCGACTCCAGGGAGCCGCTCGCAAGACCCTGGGATCGGGCTTGCACGAGGATGTTGCCGATTGCCGTCGCCTCCACCGGTCCTGCGAGCACGGGGAGCCCCGTGCGGTCAGCGGTGAGCTGGCACAGGAGGGCGTTCTGGGATCCGCCGCCGACGACGTGGACCTCCCGGACGGTGCGGCCGGAGATGCGTTCCGCATCCCGGAGGGTCGCCGCGTAGGTCTCGGCGAGCGATTCCAGGATGCTGCGGACGAGCGCAGCACGCGTGGCGGGCACTGGCACGTCGTGTTCTTCGAACCAGGCGGCGATGCGCGTCGGCATGTTGCCGGGCGGGGTGAAGCGCGGGTCCTGGATGTCGAACGTCGGCACGAGTCCCGGGACGCTCGCGGCTTCGTCGAGGAGGGTGGCGAGGTCGCTGCTGCGCTCGGAATCTGTGGATCCCGCGCCGTCCCATGCCCGCATCGACTCGCTGAGGAGCCACAGCCCGGACACGTTGCGGAGGAGGCGCGTGGTGCCGTCGACGCCGCCTTCGTTGGTGAACCCGGCCAGACGGGCGTCCTCAGTGAGCAGCGGGCGGTGGAGCTCGAGACCGACGAGCGACCACGTCCCGCTGGAGATGTACGCGGCGCTGTCTCCGATCATGGGCACGGCGACCACGGCGGATGCGGTGTCGTGCGACCCCACCGCGGTCACGCTGACCGCATCGCCTGCTCCGATGGCGCCTCTGATCGACGGCAGCAGCGACCCCAGCGTCGCTCCGGGCTCGATGAAGGGCGCGAACATATCGCGCGGGATGCTGAGGAGGTCCAGGAGCGTGAGGTCGAGGGTGCCGGTGATAGGCGACACGAGGCCAGTCGTCGACGCGTTGGTGACCTCCGTCGCCTGCACGCCGGTGAGCCACCAGGCAAGCAGGTCCGGCATGAGCAGGGCCCGGTCGGCGAGCGGCAACGTGCCGCTGAGCCGGTCGGCGGTCAATTGGAACACCGTGTTGAAGGGTAGGTGCTGCAATCCGGTGCGGGCGAAGAGGTCCTCAGCGGAGATGCGCCTGTGCGCGGCCGCCACTCCCGCCGCGGTTCGCGCGTCGCGGTAGTGGTAGGGCGTACCGAGCATCCTCCCGCCGCGCAGGAGCGCGTAGTCCACCGCCCACGAGTCCACGCCGATGGAGACCAGCTCATCGGCGTCGCGGACGGCAGCGCCGAGGCCGTCGAGGACGGACCGCCAGAGCCCGGTCGTGTCCCAGTGCAGGCCGGACGCGTCGGGCGCGCTCTCGTGCAGGGGGACGGGGCGGTTGGCGAACCGCGCGATGTGGCGGAGTCGGATGCCGCCGACGTCGACGCTGCCGAGGATCACGCGGCCGCTGCTCGCGCCGAGATCGACGGCCGCTACCTGCTTCACCATCCGCGTGCCCTCGCGGCGCCGACATGCGTCATCGGAGGAACGCGGCCGCGACGCCCGCATCGACGGGCACGTGCAGACCGGTCGTGTGCGAGAAGTCTGAGGTGCAGAGCGCGAACACGGCGTTCGCCACGTTCTCGGGGACGACCTCCCGCTTGAGGATGGTGCGCTTCGCGTAGAACGCGCCCAGGTCCTCCTCCTCGATCCCGTAGGTCTTGGCGCGGTTGGCGCCCCACCCGGAGGCGAAGATCCCGGAGCCGCGGACGACGCCGTCGGGGTTGATGCCGTTCACCTTGATGCCGTGCTCGCCGAGCTCCGCAGCGAGGAGGCGCACCTGGTGGGCCTGGTCGGCCTTCGTGGCGGAGTAGGCGATGTTGTTCGGGCCCGCGAAGACGGAGTTCTTCGAGGAGATGTAGATGATGTCGCCCCCGAGCCCCTGGTCGACGAGCACGCGTGCCGCGGCCTGGGAGACGAGGAACGAGCCCTTGGCCATCACGTCGTGCTGCAGGTCCCAGTCGGCCTCGGTCGTGTCGAACAGCGACTTCGACAGCGAGAGCCCGGCGTTGTTGACGACGAGGTCGAGCCCGCCGAACGCGAGGACCGTCGCGTCGACGGCGGCCTTCACCGCTGCGGCGTCGGACACGTTCGCCGCGACACCGACCGCGACGTCCGCGGGTCCCAGCTCGGCGGCAGCGGCCTGGGCCTTGGCGAGGTCGAGGTCCGCGATGACGACACATGCGCCCTCCGCGGCGAGGCGGGTGGCGATGGCCTTGCCGATGCCCGACGCGGCGCCGGTCACGAGCGCGATGCGGGACGCGAGGGGCTTCGGCTTTGGCATCCGCTGCAGCTTCGCCTCCTCGAGCGCCCAGTACTCGATGCGGAACTTCTCCGCCTCGTCGATGGGCGCGTAGGTCGAGATCGCCTCGGCGCCGCGCATGACGTTGATCGCGTTGACGTAGAACTCGCCCGCCACGCGCGCGGTCTGCTTGTTCGCGCCGTACGAGAACATGCCGACGCCGGGGATCAGGACGATCAGCGGATCGGCCCCGCGGATCGCCGGGCTCTCGGGCGTCGCGTGCGCGTCGTAGTAGGCCTGGTAGTCGGCCCGGTAGGCGTCGTGCAGCGCGGGGAGGCGCTGGAGGATCTCCTCGACGGGCGCCGTCGCCGGCAGATCGACGACGAGGGGCTTCACCTTGGTGCGGAGGAAGTGGTCCGGGCAGGAGGTGCCGAGCGCGGCGAGGCGCGGGTGCTCCGTGCTGGCGAGGAAGTCGAGGACCTCCGCCGAGTCGGTGAAGTGGCCGACCTGGGGGCGGTCCTGGGAAGCGATCGCCCGCAGGTGCGGGGCGAGTGCGGCGGCCTTGGCGCGGCGCTCCTCCTCGGGCAGGGCGGCGTGGCCGTCGAGCGCGGGACCGAACGGCTCCGGGGTGCCGTGCTCCGCGATGTAGGCGGATGCGGTCTCGATGATGCGGAGGGAGTTCGCCTCCGCCTCCTCGCTCGTGTCGCCCCATGCGGTGATCCCGTGGCCGCCGAGGATCGCGCCGATCACGCCGGGGTTCGCCGCCTTGATCGCGGCGATGTCGAGCCCGAGCTGGAATCCGGGTCGACGCCACGGTACCCAGGCGACGGTTCCGCCGAACGCCTCGGCGGTGAGTCGCTCGCCGTCGGCGGCGGTCGCGAAGGCGATGCCGGAGTCAGGGTGCAGGTGGTCGACGTGCGCGGCGTCGACGAGACCGTGCATCGCGGTGTCGATGGACGGCGCGGCACCGCCCTTGCCGTGCAGCGTGTAGTCGAAGGCGGCGACCATCTCGTCCTCGCGCTCGACGCCCGGGTACACGTTCGCCAGCGCGCGGAGGCGGTCGAGCCGCAGGACCGCGAGGCCCGACTCGGTCAGCGTGCCGAGGTCCCCACCCGACCCCTTCACCCAGAGCAGCTCGACAGGCTCCCCGGTGACGGGATCCGTGGCCGTGCCCTTCGCGGAGGTGTTGCCTCCCGCGTAGTTCGTGTTCCTGGGGTCGGCACCCAGGCGGTTCGATCGGGCGATGAGCTCAGCGGCGGTGTCGTTCGTCATGGGGTTCGGAGGTTCCTGTCCTGAGGGGGGAGCGAGAGGTTGGAGGTGAGGGAGGCGGCGACGCGTCAGGCGCCCCAGCCGGCCTGCGTGCCGCCGACCCGCTCCTCGGCGAGCCGCTCCGCGCGTCCGGACGCGGCGTAGGCCTGCATGGGGTCGGCGGGGAGACCCCGGCTCTCCCGCCACGCGGCCAGCGACGGGCGCACGTCGGAGTAGAACGCGTCCATGAGGATCCCGTTCGCGCCCAGCACGTCGCCGGCGAGCTGCGCCTGCTCGAGCGCCGCGCGGTCGACCATGAGCGCGCGCGCCGTCATCTCCTGCACGTTGAGCACGGAGCGGATCTGACCGGGGATCTTGTCCTCGACGTTGTGGCACTGGTCGAGCATGAACGCGACGGGGGAGTCGGGCCCGTAGCCGCCGCCGCGGACGACCTCGTAGAGGATCCGGAACAGCTGGAACGGGTCGGCCGCGCCGACGATGAGGTCGTCGTCGGCGTAGAAGCGCGAGTTGAAGTCGAACGAGCCGAGCTTCCCGAGGCGCAGCAGCTGGGCGACGATGAACTCGATGTTGGTGCCCGGCGCGTGGTGACCGGTATCCAGGCACACGAGCGCCCGGTCCCCGAGGGCGGCCACGTGCGCGTAGCTGGTGCCCCAGTCCGGGACGTCCATGTGGTAGAACGCCGGCTCGAAGAACTTGTACTCGAGCACCATCCGCTGGTCCGTTCCGAGGCGTGCGTAGATCTCCGCGAGGGAGTCGGCGAGGCGGTCCTGGCGGCCGCGGATGTCCTGCTGGCCCGGGTAGTTCGACCCGTCGGCGAGCCAGATCTTGAGGTCGCGGGATCCGGTCGCGTCCATGATGTCGATGCAGGCGAGGTGGTGGTCGATCGCCTTCTGCCGGATGACCGGATCCGAGTGCGTGAGCGACCCGAACTTGTAGTCGTCGTCCTGGAACGTGTTCGAGTTGATCGTGCCGAGCCGCACGCCCTTCGACGCGGCGAAGTCGCCGAGAGCCGCGTAGTCGTCCACCCGGTCCCAGGGGATGTGCAGCGCGACCGTCGGGGAGAGCCCGGTGAGCTCGTGCACCGTCGCGGCGTCGGAGATCTTCTCCTTGATGGTGCGCGGCGTGCCCGGCGTCGTGAAGACCTTGAAGCGCGTGCCGGCGTTGCCGAACGCCCAGGAGGGCAGCTCGATGGCCTGCTGCTCGAGCTGGCGGAGGATGTCGGGGCCGAGGTCGGTCACGGGGGAGTCCTTGTCTGCGACGATGGAGGAAGGCAGCCGATGAATCGTTTCATCAGTTCGTCTGCGACAGTAGTCCGCCGCTCCACAGACTGTCAACGAGGTGGGCGCCGACCGCCCCGCGCTGCCTCGGCCGCGAGACCGCCATGGCATAGCCTCGGGACCCGAGGCCGTGGCATCCCCCGTCCTCCATCCCCGATCCCGTGGCGAGGAGCCGACGTGTCCGTGAGCATCCGCGACGTCGCCGCGCGGGCCGGCGTCTCGGTCGGGACGGTGTCCAACGTCCTCAACCGGCCGGAGCGGGTCAACCCCGACGCCGTGCGGAAGGTGCAGTCCGCCATCGCCGAGCTCGGCTTCGTCCGCAACGACGCCGCACGGCAGCTGCGCGCGGGCCGGAGCCGGAGCATCGGCCTCGTCGTCCTCGACTCCGGGAACCCGTTCTTCGCCGAGCTCGCCCGCGGTGCCCAGGCCCGTGCCGCGGACGCGGGCCTCGCCGTGCTGCTCGGCAGCACCGACGGGGACGCCGGGAGGGAGGACGCCTACATCGACCTGTTCGAGGAGCAGCGGGTCACGGGCGTCCTCATCTCCCCGCAGGGCGAGGGCTCGGCCCGCATCGCGCGGCTCCGCGCGCACGGGATCCCCTGCGTCCTGGTCGACCGCGAGGCCGACGATCCCGAGCACTCGTCAGTCGCCGTCGACGACGCGGCCGGCGGCCGCCTCGCGGTGGGGCACCTCCTGCAGCTCGGCCGCCGTCGCATCGCCGTCCTCGGAGGGCCGACGTCCATCCGACAGGTGTCTGACCGCGTATCGGGGGCGCGCGCCGCGGTCGCCGCCGTCCCCGGAGCCACCCTCGAGGAGATCCCCACCGCGGGGCTCTCGGTCCTGGCCGGACGGGAGGCGGGGCGCGCGATCGCCGACCGCGATCCAGGGGAGCGCCCCGACGCGATCTTCGCCGCGAACGACCTCGTCGCCGTCGGCGTCCTCCAGGCGTTGGCGCTGCTGGGCGACATCCGCGTACCCGAGGACATCGCCCTCATCGGCTACGACGACATCGCCTTCGCGAGTGCGACCGTCGTGCCCCTGTCGAGCATCCGCCAGCCCAGCGCGCTCATCGGCGCCACCGCGGTCGACCTCCTGCTCGGCGACGTGCCGCGGCAGGTGCTCTTCCAGCCCGAGCTCGTCGTCCGGGCTTCCACCGCGGGATGAGGCACCACCGAAGGCCCCTGCGCTCTATGCCGCGTCGTCGGTGTCAGGCGGAGGCGCTGCTGGCGCGGACGATGAGACGCGGCGAGAGCGTCACCGTCTCGTGGACGTGCTCCGTCGGCGCGGTGATCTCCTCGGCCAGCAGGCGCATGGCCCGGTGTCCCATCTCGACGCCCGGCTGCCCCACGGTGGAGAGCGGGAGCAGCGTGCTGTCCGCGAAGTGGTTGTCGTCGTAGCCGACGATCGCCACGTCCTCGGGGACGCGGACGCCCTCGACGACCATGGACTGCACGATCCCGGCGGCCAGGGCGTCCGACGCGGAGACGATCCCGTCGGGGCGCGCGGACGGCGGCCGCGCCGCGAGCTCCCGGCCGATGGCGATCCCCGGCGGCACGGTGAGCTTGGTCGTGGTGATGAGCTCCAGGGTCACGCCGGCGGCTGCGCGGACCGCACGCGACGCCCCCTCGAACCGGTCCCGCACGGCGGTGAGGCTGAAGGGGCCGCCGATGAAGGCCAGCCGGGTCCGGCCCTGGTCGATCAGGTGCTGCGCGGAGAGCTCGCCCCCCAGGACCTCGTCGACGACGACGCCGCAGCTCTCCCCGTCGACGCCGGGCCAGTTGACGAAGACGACCCTGGTCCCCCGGCGCCGCAGCGTGCGGACCTCGTCCAGGGGGCCGTCGAACGGGGCCAGGACGATGCCCGCGGCGCGCGCCTGCTCGAACAGCTCGAGGTGCGCCGTCTGCTTGCCGAGATCCACGTCCGAGTTGGCGAGCAGCACGCGCCGCCCGAGCGCGTCGGCCTCCTGCTCGATGCCGCGGGAGATGTCGAGGAAGTAGGAGTTCCCGAGGTCGACCGCGATGAAGCCGATCGCGGTCCCGCGCCCCACCGCGAGGCTGCGCGCGGTGCTGTTCGGGACGAAGCCGAGGGTCGAGATCGCGTCGAGGACCCTCTCCCGGGTGCTCGCGCGGACGGCCGTCGGGCTGTTCAGCACGTTGGAGACCGTCCCGATGGAGACTCCCGCGAGCTTCGCCACATCCGACATCAGCGGCGCACGGCGCGGGGGAGTCGTCGGGGAAGCCGTCATGGTGCGACCGAGCGTACCGTCCCGTGATCGGATCGCGACTTGACACGACGGTGGCACCGTGGCTTACTTTGAAGCGCTTCAACTTCTGGAGCGTCCAGCCATTCAAGGAGGAATGTTGCTCAAGTCAGCTCGTCGGGCTGCTGCGGTCACCGCAGCGGGCGTGACCATCTTGGCCTTGTCCGCGTGCGCCGGCGGCGGAGGGGGCGCTGCCCCCACGGAGTTCACCGTCCTCGGCAACGTCGAGAACGAGGTCGTACCTAAAACCCTTCAAACGCTCGCCGAGGGTGCGTGCAAGACCGAGCAGGCGGCCATGCCGCTCAAGGTCGACACCGTGCCGCAGACGAACCTCAACCAGCAGGTCCAGCTCCTCGCCGGTCAGGGCGGCCTCCCCGTCATGTACGCCGTCGACACCAGCGAGCTCACCCTGCAGCTGAAGGAAGCCGGCAGCGGCGCCGACTTCAGCACCCTGTTCGACGAGCTCGGCGTCTCCGACAAGATCGAGCCCGCGGCGCGCTCCACCGTCGAGTCGCTCTACGACGGCGACTTCGTGGTCCTCCCCACCGAGTACAACATCGAGGGCGTCTGGTACAACAAGGCGCAGTTCCAGGAGAAGGGCGTCGCGGTCCCGGAGACCTGGGACGACCTGAAGGCAGCCGCGGCCGCCTTCGAGGCCGCCGGCGTCGTGCCGTTCTCGGCCAGCGGCGAACAGGGCTGGCCCCTCACCCGCCTCATCGGCAACTACATCGAGCGCGACCTCGGTCCCGATGCGCTGCAGAAGGTCAAGGACGGCGACGCGAAGCTGACCGACCCCGAGTACGTCGCCGCCGCTCAGGAGGTCGCGGACCTCGGCGCCGCCGGCTACTTCGGCGAGGGAGTCGGATCCATCGACTACGACACCTCGCTCAACCAGTTCCTCAACGGCAGCTCGCCCATGATCTACATGGGCAGCTGGTTGCTGAGCAACATCGCGGATCCGGAGGCCAACAAGATCGGCGAGGACAACGTCGGGTTCATGCCGTTCCCCGACGTCGACGGCGGCTCCGGCGACAGCAGCCAGCTCGTCGCCAACGTGGGTCTGCCCTTCACCATCAACGAGTCCGCGCTGAACGACGACAGCAAGGCCTGGGTGAAGTGCATCACCGAGAACTACGGCACGGTCGCTCTGCAGGACAGCAGCCGCATCTCCGGCTTCACCGTCGAGGGCGACGTCGAGACGTCGCCGCTCACCACCGAGGTGCGCGACCTCATCTCCTCCACGGACACCACCGTCCCGTGGTTCGAGGCGTACTTCTCCGCTCAGGCGACCACCACGTCGCAGCAGAACGCCGCCCAGCTCGTGACGGGTGCCATCACCGCTGAGCAGTTCATGACCCTCGTCCAGGGCGACCTGGACTGATCGACCCGGGCGCGGCTCACGGCACCGCCGTGAGCCGCGCCTCCACGCGCCCATCCGCACAGAAGGCAGCCCATGAACCCCCTCCTCGGAGACCGGCGATCGACCCTGATCCTCGTCGGACCCGCCCTGCTGATCTACAGCGTGGTGATGCTCGTCCCGATCATCGTCTCGATCGGGTACACCTTCACCTCCGGCAACGCCATCATCGGCTTCCAGTTCTCCGGCATCGAGAACTACGCCGAGCTCCTCTCCGACACCCGGGTCAGGGACGCCCTCCTGCTGACCATCCGCTACGCGATCGTGATGACCGTGCTCCAGGTCGGCTTCGGGTACCTCCTCGCGCTCACCTACGTCTTCATCCTCCGCAAGTGGTCGAGCTCGGTGCGCACGCTCGTGTTCTTCCCCGTCGTCCTGCCCACCGTCGCCGTCGCCCTGCTCTTCCAGCAGATGTTCGCCATCGCCCCGCAGAACGGCCTCGTCAACACGTTCCTCGAGGCCATCGGCCTGTCCTCCACCGACTGGTTCGGCGACGGCGGCACCGCGTTCCTCGTCATCATCGTCATGGACGTGTGGCGATCGATGGGCTTCTACGGAGTGCTCCTCTACGCCGGCCTCCTCGACATCCCCGACGAGATCTTCGAGTCCGCGCGCCTCGACGGCGCCTCCGGCTTCGGCCTCGTCCGGCGCATCGTCCTGCCGCTCTCGCTGCCCGTGCTGATCTCCTCGCTGATCTTCTCCATCAACGGGACGCTGAAGGTCTTCGACAGCATCCTCGCGCTGACCAACGGCGGCCCCGGCACCTCGACCAGCCCGCTGACGATCTACATGTTCGACACCGCCTTCCGCTACGGGCAGTACGGCTACGGATCCACGGTCGCCTTCCTCCTCACGATCGTCTCGCTCGCCGTGACGGTCGTCATCTTCCGCGCCAACCGACGCGACGCCACGAAGGGCTGACCGATGACCACCACCGCACAGCCGCGAATCGACGCACCCCGTCGCACCACTCGCCCCACGCGGCGACCCATGTCCCCACGACGACTGGTCGGCCGCATCGTCAGCGGCGCCCTCGTCGCCTTCCTGCTCGTCATCGTCGTCGGACCGCTGATCTGGATGGTCCTCGGCTCCTTCAAGACCCAGACCGAGTTCCTCGAGAACCCCGTCTGGATGCTGCCGCAGCAATGGAACCTCGACAACTACGTCTTCGCCTGGACGACGGGCAACTTCGCGCAGTACGCGTTCAACTCCGTCGTCACCGTGATCCCGTCGCTGTTCCTCGTCCTGCTCCTCGGCTCGATGGCCGGGTTCGCCCTCGAGGTCCTCGTCTGGAAGGGCCGCGGCGCCATCCTGCTCACGTTCCTCGCCGGCATCATGGTCCCCACGCAGATGATCCTGCTGCCGCTGTTCGCGGCGTACTTCCGCACCGGGCTCACGGGCACGCTCTGGCCGCTGATCATCACCTACACGGCGACGAGCCTGCCGCTCACGGTGTTCCTCATGGCGACCTTCTTCCGCGCCGTGCCGCGCGAGGTGTTCGAGGCCGCGACCCTCGACGGCGCCAGCATCATCCGCTCGTTCTTCCTGGTCGGCCTGCCCATGGTGCGGAACGCGCTCTTCACGGTCGGCCTCGTGCAGTTCTTCATGCTCTGGAACGACCTCCTCATCGCCCTCACCTTCACCAACTCCGGCTCCCTGCGCACCCTGCAGGTCGGTCTCCTCAACTTCACCGGCCAGTTCGGCTCGGTGCAGTACGGCCCGCTCTTCGCGGCCATCTGCCTCAACGTGATCGGAATCCTCGTGATCTACCTCTTCCTGAACAAGCAGGTCCAGAAGGGCCTGACGGCCGGCGCGGTCAAGGGCTGAGGCATGGCGCACATCGACGGCCCCATCCGCATCGAGCACCTCCGCGATCCGCTCGGCATCGGCACCGCCGCACCCCGGCTGAGCTGGCGCACCGCCGCGTCCGACGACTGGCGACAGACCGCGTACGAGGTCGAGCTCCGCCGCGGCTCCGACGAGCCCCTCACCGCGCTCGTCCGCTCGGTCGACCAGGTCCTCGTACCCTGGCCCTTCCCGCCGCTCGCCAGCCGTGATCGGGTCGCGCTCCGGATCCGCCTCCACGGCGAGGACGGCACGACGGGGGAGTGGAGCGCGCCGACCGCCCTCGAGACCGGGCTCCTGCAGCCCTCCGACTGGTCCGCCGCTCCCGTCGGCGGCAGCTGGCCCGAGGAGGCCGGCACCGATCGCCGCCCGTCGCGCGTGCGACGGCGCTTCCGCGCCGACGCCCCCATCGCCTCCGCCCGCCTCCACGCGACCGCCCACGGCGTCTTCGAGGCGGAGATCAACGGCGCGCGCGTCGGCGACGACGTCCTCGCGCCCGGCTGGACCTCCTACGCATCACGTCTGCGCTACCGCACCTACGACGTCACCGCCCTCCTGACCGAGGGCGACAACGTCATCGGCGCCTGGCTCGGCGACGGCTGGTACCGAGGACGGCTCGGCTTCAACGGCGGCTACCACGACCTCTACGGCACCGACCTCTCCTTCATCGGACAGCTCGAGATCACCCTCACCGACGGCACCGTCCAGCGCATCGCGACCGACGCCTCCTGGGAGGCCAGCCCGAGCCCCATCACCTTCAGCGGCCTCTACGACGGGGAGCGCTACGACCAGCGCCTCGACGACCCCGCGTGGACGACGCCCGCATCGGATGGCGGGGAGTGGACGCCCGTCGCCGTCGGCGCGCGCGACCCCGGGACGCTCGTCGCCACGGAGCAGCCGCCGGTGCGGCGCACCGAGGAGCTCACCCCCGTCGACATCCGCCGCACCGGATCCGGCGCGCTGCTCCTCGACTTCGGCCAGAACCTCGTCGGGCGCCTCCGCATCACGGTCGACGGCCCCGCCGGGCACGTCGTCACCCTCCGTCACGCGGAGGTCATCCAGGACGGCGAGCTCTACCGACGCACGCTGCGGATCGCCGCCGCCGAGGACACCATCACCCTCGCCGGCACCGGACCGGTCACCTGGGAACCGCGGTTCACGATCCACGGCTTCCGCTACGCGGAGATCACCGGGGCGCCGGACGGGTTCGACGCCTCCACCGTGACCGCGCTCGTCTGCCACACCGACATGGAACGCACCGGCTGGTTCGCGTCCTCCGACGCGGACCTCGACCGGCTGCACGACAACGTCCTCTGGAGCACGCGCGGCAACTTCGTCGACATCCCCACCGACTGCCCCCAGCGCGACGAGCGCCTCGGCTGGACCGGCGACATCCAGGTCTTCGCCCCCACCGCCTCCTTCCTCTACGACTGCTCCGGCATGCTCGGATCCTGGCTGCAGGACCTCGCCATCGAGCAGCTCCCCGATGGCACGGTGCCGTGGTTCATCCCGCGCATCCCCGGCGGCCCGTCCTGGGAGCCCATCGAGCCGGGCGCGGTCTGGGGCGACGCCGCCGTCCTCACCCCGTGGGTCCTCTACGAGCGCTTCGGCGACGCCGGCGTCCTCGCGAAGCAGTACCCATCCGCGAAGGCGTGGGTGGACCTCATCGTCTCCCTCGCCGGCCCCGACCGGCTGTGGGACGAGGGCTTCCAGCTCGGCGACTGGCTGGATCCGGCCGCACCGCCCGAGGACCCCGCCGACGCCTCCACGGACCGGTACCTCGTCGCCACCGCCTACCTCGCCCAGTCGACGCTGCACCTCGCCCGGACCGCCGAGGTCCTCGGGCTCGACGACGACGCGGCGCACTACGCGCGCGTCGCCGGGGAGGTGCGCGAGGCCTTCCGTCGCGCCTACGTCCTGCCCGACGGGGAGATGACGAGCGACGCGCAGACCGCGTACTCGCTCGCCATCGAGTTCGGCCTGGTCACGGGAGATGACGCGGAGCGTGCAGGCGATCGACTCGCCGAGCTCGTCCGCGACGCCGGCAACCGCATCGCCACCGGCTTCGCCGGCACGCCCCTCGTGACCGGCGCCCTCACCTCGACGGGCCACACGGACACCGCGTACGACCTGCTGCTCGAGCGCTCGTGCCCGTCGTGGCTGTACACGGTCGGCATGGGAGGCACCACGATCTGGGAGCGATGGGACAGCATGCTGCCCGACGGCACCGTGAACCCCGGCGAGATGACGAGCTTCAACCACTACGCCCTCGGCGCCGTCGCCGACTGGATGCACGGCACCATCGCCGGGCTCGCCCCGGCCGAACCGGGGTGGCGGCGCGTCCGCTTCGCCCCGCGACCCGGCGGCGGGCTCACCCACGCGAGCGCGCGACACCTCTCGCCCTACGGATCGACGTCGTCCTCCTGGCGGATCGTGGGCACCACCATGCACCTCACCGTGACGCTGCCCGTCGGCACCAGCGGGGACGTGCTGCTGCCCGATGGATCGACGTACGTCGTGGGGCAGGGGGAGCACGCGTTCACCGCGGCCGTGGCGGAGGTGCTCGTCACCGCGTGACACGCGCCGGTGCCGACGGGCGTCCGCGAGGGCGTCCACGGCCGGCCGGGGGTGGGGCTGACCCCACCCCCGATCCGGGAGCGGGCAGGATGGGGCCCGTGCCCGTCGCTCGCGAGGCTGGGATCATGAACGAGACATCGCCCACCACCGAGGCCGAATCGACGCCCGTGCCCCCCGAATCCCATCCCGCCGCACCCGCGGACGCGGACGCCGACGCCCGATCCGACGCGGACGCGGACGCGGACGACGCCACGCCTCCGACCTCGCGCCGCCGCTCCTTCTACGGCGACGCCTGGCGCCACCTCCCGCGCGACATCGGGTACCTCGCGCTCACCGCCCTGCTGCTCGCCACCGTCTACATCGCGCTCCCCTCGGCCGTCTACAGCCTCTTCGACTCTCTCCTGTGGTCCGCGTCCGGCCTGTTCGCGGCCGTCGCGCTCCTCGCCGCGCTGTTCGCGGCGCGCGGCCTCGGCGCCGTCGAGCGGGTGCGGATCGGGTGGGCCGAGCCCCGGCCGTTCCGCCCCGTCGACTGGACGCCGAGGTGGCAGCAGAACCGCGTCACGCGGATCCTCTCGGCCGTCGCGAGCCCGCACTACTGGCTGCACCTGCTGCACGCGGTCGTGGTCTACCCGCTGGTCTCCTTCGTGACGCTCGGCGCGGGCGCCCTGCTGGTCGCCGGGTTCCTCGGCCCGATCGGCGGCGGGATCGCCATCCTCGGCTACGGCTGGCGCTTCGAGCAGGCCCTCGTCGACCACGGCTACGACGCGCCCCGCACCTTCGCCCTCGCCGGCGTCCTCGGCGTGACGGCCATGATCCTGTCGGTCGTGCTGCTCCCGCTCTGGGCGCGCGGCGCCGTGCTCGCCCACTACTGGACCGACCACGCGCTCCTCGGCGGGTTCAAGTCCGACGTCCTCGAGCGCCGCGTGCAGGGCCTCGAGCAGTCCCGCGCCGGCGCCGTCACGGCCGAGGGCCAGACGCTCCGCCAGATCGAGCGCGACCTGCACGACGGACCGCAGCAGCGGCTCGTGCGCCTCCGCATGGACCTCGCGGCCGCCGAGCGCGCGCTGGACGCGGATCCGGAGCGGGCCCGCACGCTCATCGCCGAGGCCTCCGCGCACGCGCACGACACCCTCGAGGAGCTGCGCGCGCTGTCCCGCGGGTTCGCCCCGCCGATCCTCCTCGACCGCGGGCTGGTGGCGGCCCTCGAGGCGCTCGCCTCCCGCGCGACCGTCCCCGTGGCGCTCCACGTCCACCTGCCCGAGTCCCTGGTGCTCCCGACCGAGGTCGAGCGCAACGTCTACTTCACCGTCAGCGAGCTCCTCACCAACGTCGCGAAGCACTCCGGCGCGACCCGGGCGGACGTCACCCTGATGCTGATGCGCGACTTCGACGACACCCGGGTGCTCGCCGCGCGGGTGACGGACGACGGCCAGGGCGGGGCGTCCGTGCAGGAGGGCCACGGCCTCGAGGGGCTCCTCGGACGCATCGGCGCGCTCGACGGCGACGTGAGCATCTCCAGCCCGCTCGGAGGGCCCACGCGGATCACGGCGCGCGTGCCGCTCGTCACGCTCACGGGCGTGCCGACCGACGGATCCGCCGCACGCGGCGCCGACGGCACCGGCCCGGTCGCCGCATCGCCCGACCCCGCCGCGTGAGCATCCCGCTCGCTACGCTCGGGACCATGGACGACGGCCCGGATGCAGCGCGCATCCGGGCCGTCGTGGTCGACGACGCCGTGCTCCTCCGCGAGGGGCTCGCGCGCGTGCTCGTCGAGGCCGGCATCGACGTCGTCGCGCAGCACGCGGACGCGCAGGGCTTCCTCGCCGCGCTGGCCGACGACGCCCCCGACGTCGTCGTGATGGACGTCCGCATGCCGCCGACCTTCTCCGACGAGGGGATCCGCGCCACGGTCGAGGCGCGCCGCCGCGTGCCGGGGATCGGCGTGCTGCTGCTCTCCCAGTACGTCGAGGCCGCCTACGCCGAGGAGGTCTTCCGCAGCGGGACGGCCGGCATCGGCTACCTCCTCAAGGACCGGGTGACCCGGCTCGAGGAGATCGACGACGCCGTGCGCCGCATCGCGTCCGGCGGCACCGTGCTCGACCCGGAGGTGGTGACGCAGCTCATGGCCCGACGCCGCGACCCCCTCAGCGCGCTGACGCCGCGCGAGCGCGAGGTGCTCGCGCTCATGGCCGAGGGCCGCACCAACGCGGCGATCGCGCGGGCCCTCGTGATCGGCACGGGCGCGATCGAGAAGCACGTGACGAGCATCTTCTCCAAGCTCGGCCTGGAGGACACGGGCGAGGACCACCGCCGGGTCCTCGCCGTGCTCGCCTACCTGGGCTGACGCCCGGGCGATCCTGGCCGCCGCGGAGCGCGACCTCGCCCGGCGACCGCTGGGGAACGGCCGGCGCACGCTGTGATTGCTCTCAGCGAGCGCCCGAGCCCGCGGCCCCGGGCCACGATGGGCAGCGACCGGCTCGGGCGCGTCGGGCCGCGCCGCGCGCGCCGCGCCGATCCGGGGATCACGCGAAGGAGACCACCGCATGACATGGCAGATCAACGGGTTGCCGCTGCACCCCCTCATCGTCCACTTCGTGGTCGTCGCGTTCCCCACGGCAGCCCTCCTCATCCTCGTGTCGGCGATCTGGCCCGCCTTCGCGCGACGGCTCGGGATCATCACCCCGCTCGTGGCCCTCGCCTCCCTGATCGCGGTGCCGCTCGCGACCTCGTCGGGCGAGGACCTCGAGGAGAAGGTGCGCGGGAGCGCCGTCCTGGAGGCGCACACCGAGCTCGGCGACACGCTCCTGCCCTGGGCGGTGGCGGTCTTCGTCGTCGCGGTGGCGCAGTGGCTGTGGATCCGCCGCGTCGCCGCCCACGGATCCGGCCGCGCCGGGCGCCACATCCCGCGCTCCCGCCGCGTCGCGATCACGGCCGTGCTGGCCGTCGCCGTGGCCGTGTCCTCGGTCGGCGCCATCATCACGACGGTGCGGATCGGCGAGTCGGGCGCCCGCGCGGTCTGGTCGGACTCCGGCGCCGGCAGCGGCGGCGGCGACACCGGCGGTAGCGGCGACACCGGCGGGGACGGCGACGACGGGTGAGCCCCGACGCGACCCCGCTCCCCACCCACCCCGACGAGCCCCACGTCGGCGGCATCGCCGGCCGCCTGAACTGGCTGCGCGCCGGTGTGCTCGGCGCGAACGACGGCATCGTCTCCGTCGCGGCGATCGTGGTCGGCGTGGCCGGCGCGACGTCGTCGACCGGCGCGATCGCCACCGCGGGCATCGCGGGCCTCGTCGGCGGCGCGATCTCCATGGCGCTCGGCGAGTACGTCTCCGTCAGCAGCCAGAGCGACAGCCAGCGCGCGCTCATCGCGAAGGAGCGCGCCGAGCTGGCCGCGGATCCCGGGGCCGAGCTCGCGGAGCTGGCCGCCCTGTGGCGGGCGCAGGGCCTGTCCGACGCGACCGCGGCGCGCGTGGCCGAGGAGCTGACCGCCCGCGACGCCCTCGCCGCCCACCTCTCCGCCGAGCTGCACATCGACGAGGACGAGGTCGCGAGCCCCTGGCAGGCGGCGCTGTCCTCCGCGGTCGCGTTCCTCGCGGGCGCGATCCTGCCGCTCGTCGCGATCCTCCTGCCGCCCGCCGGGATCCGGGTGCCCGTCACGTTCGCGGTCGTGCTCGTCGCGCTGGCCCTCACAGGTGCGCTGGGCGCCCGGCTCGGCGGCGGCCCGGTCGGCCGCGCGACCGTCCGCGTGGTCGTCGGCGGTGCCGTCGCGCTCGCCGCCACCTTCGCCATCGGCAGCCTCCTCGGCACCGGCGGCATAGCCTGATCACCCTCCCTCGACCGAACGGAACCCCCATGCCCCTCATCCGCATCGACCTCGTCGAAGGCCGACCCGACGAGCAGATCACCGCGATCGGCGACGTCCTCATGCGCACGCTCGTGGACGTCTACGGCCTGCCGGAGCGCGACCGCTTCCAGATCGTCACCGAGCACGCGCCGGGTCGGCTCACGGCCCTCGACGTCGGCCTCGGCATCGACCGCTCGGAGCAGGTCGTGATCATCCAGATCTTCACGCAGGCGGGCCGCAGCACCGAGGAGAAGCAGGAGTTCCTCCGCACCCTCGCCGCCTCCCTCGCCGAGGTCGGCGTCGCCGGCGACGACCTCGTCATCGGCTTCGTGGAGAACACCCCCGCCGACTGGTCCTTCGGCTTCGGCCGAGCCCAGTACGTTACCGGGGAGCTGCAGAAGCCCGGCAGCTGATCCCGCCGGACGCCTGGCGCCCGCATATGAAAGAATCTGCGCATGGATGCGGATAGGAGATGCGGGCGCCACGTCGACAGCCCGTACGTCGAGCTGGCCGTCGAGGTCTTCGCGATGCTCGCGGACGCGACGCGGGTGCGGATCGTGCTGGCGCTCACGGACGGCGAGCTCGCCGTGAACGACCTCGCGGAGCGCGTGGGCAAGTCTCCCGCCGCCGTCTCGCAGCACCTCGCGAAGCTGCGCCTCGCGCGCGTCGTCGCGACCCGGCAGGAGGGCACGCGCGTGTTCTACCGCCTGACGGACGAGCACGCGCGGCAGCTCGTCGCGGACGCGATCTTCCAGGCCGAGCACCAGCTCGCCGGCACCCCTGCCCACCACCACGATGGCGCCAGCCGTGCTGACCGCCCTGCGTGACCGCGGGATCCAGGCGGCGCTCCTCTCCGCGGTCCTGTTCGGCGCCGGCACGCCCGCCGCGAAGCTCCTCCTCGACTCCGTCAGCCCGTGGCTCCTCGCCGGGCTCCTCTACACGGGCTCCGGGATCGGGCTCGGTCTCATCCGGCTGATCCGCCGGTCCCCGCGCGTGCGCCTCGCGAAGGACGAGCGCCTGCCGCTGGCGGGCGCGATCGTGTCCGGCGGGATCCTCGGCCCCCTCCTGCTGCTCGTCGGCCTCGCGGGCATGCCCGCGTCGGGCGCGTCGCTGCTGCTGAACGCGGAGGGCGTCGCGACGGCCCTGCTCGCCTGGTTCGTGTTCCGCGAGGCCTTCGACCGCCGCATCGCGCTCGGCATGGCCGCGATCGTCGCGGGCGCCGTGGTGCTCACCGTCCCGCAGGGGATCGAGCTCGGCAGCGCGTGGCCCGCCCTCGCGATCGTCGGCGCGTGCGCGTGCTGGGGCATCGACAACAACCTCACCCGGAGGGTCGCGCTGAACGACGCGACGTGGCTCGCCGCGATCAAGGGCGGCGTCGCCGGACCGGTGAACCTCGTGCTCGCGTTCCTCCTCGGCGCCGAGCTGCCCGCGCCCGGGAACGTCGCCGCCGCTATGGCGGTCGGGTTCCTCGCCTACGGGGTCAGCCTCGTGCTGTTCATCGTCGCGCTGCGCCACGTCGGCACCGCCCGCGCGGGGGCCTACTACTCGGTCGCCCCGTTCTTCGGCGCGGTGCTCGCCCTCGTGCTCGGGGAGCCGGTCACCTGGCCGCTGGTGGTCGCGGGGATCCTCATGGGCATCGGCGTCTGGCTGCACCTCACCGAGCGCCACGAGCACGAGCACACCCACGAGGCGATCACGCACGACCACTGGCACGTGCACGACGAGCACCACCGGCACGCGCACGACGTCCCCGTGCCGGCGGGTACCCGGCACCGGCACGTGCACACGCACGAGCCGATCACCCACACGCACGAGCACTACCCGGACAGCCACCACCGGCACGAGCACTGAGGCCCGCTGTCCGGCGGGTCAGCTGGCGGGCGCCGCGGAGATCAGCGGCCGGATCCGGTGGAATGGCGGTCACGGTCGTGTCTCTCGTCGGTGGTCCGGTGCGCCGCAGGCATCTCATCGGCGCGGGATCACGGTCGCGGCTGCGTCTTGGAGCCGCCTATGGATGGACGCCCCTCTGGCCGTGATCCGCTGCGTCCCGGCTTCGAGGATCCACAGGTCCGGATGCGGCCGCCCTGACGCGGAGGATGTGCGGACCCTCAACCACCCGCACGTCGGACCCAGCCGCCGACGCGTCGCGCTGCCGGACCATCGGAGGATGACGACCCCCGACCTCGCCCGCACCCCGCGCTCGACCCCCGCGCACCGGTCGCCCCGCCGCTACGCCGCCTCGACCGTGCCCGCGGCCACCGGCCTGTTCTGGATCCTCAAGGTGCTCACGACCGGGATGGGCGAGACCGCGTCGGACTTCCTCGCGACGTCGTTCGACCCGGTGCTCGTGGTCGGCCTCGCGGGGCTCGCGTTCCTCGCCGCCCTCGCGCTGCAGTTCCGCGTGCGCCGCTTCATCCCGGCCGTGTACTGGCTCGCCGTGCTGATGGTGAGCGTCTTCGGGACGATGGTGGCCGACGTGCTGCACGTCGTGGTCGGGGTGCCGTACGTCCTCTCGACGGCGGCGTTCGCGCTCGCCCTGGCCGCGGTCTTCGCCGTCTGGTGGCGGGTGGAGGGCACGCTGTCGATCCACGCGATCACGACGCCCCGGCGCGCCCTCTTCTACTGGCTGGCCGTCTCGGGCACCTTCGCGCTCGGCACGGCGGCGGGCGATCTCACCGCCTCCACTCTCGGGCTCGGCTACCTGCCGTCCGCCGCGCTGTTCGCCGTCCTCATCGCCGTCCCCGCCGTGGCGTTCCGACGCGGGCGGATGGGCGCGGTCGCGGCGTTCTGGGCGGCCTACGTGATCACGCGCCCGCTCGGCGCCTCGATCTGCGACTGGCTCGCCGATCCCGTCGCCGCGCGCGGCCTCGGGCTCGGCACGGGGCCCGTGACGCTGGTCGCGCTGGCGCTGTTCCTCGGCCTGGTGGCGGTCGCCGCGGTCAGGCGTCGCGGGCCGCGCGCCGCCGCTGTCGCCAGTACGTGAGGGCGATGCCGCCCACGCTGATCACCACGATCCCGATGAGCACCACGTCGATGTACTTGCCCACGAAGTCGGCGACGCCCGGGATCCGGCCGAGGAAGAAGCCGAGCAGGATGATCGCCGTCGACCAGACGGCCGCGCCGAGCGCGTTGAACCCGACGAAGTGCGCGTAGCGCATCTTCCCGACGCCCGCGGCGACGGGCGCGAACGTGCGGACGACGGGCACGAACCGGGCGATGGTGACGGCCCAGCCGCCGAACCGGTCGAAGAACCCCTGCGTGCGGGCCACGCTGGCACGGCTGAAGATCCCGCTGTCCTTCCGCTCGAAGATCCGCGGCCCGGTGCTGCGGCCGATGACGAAGCCGAGCTGGTCGCCGAGGAACGCCGAGGCGGCCACGAGGAGGATCACCACCGGAACGGGCAGCCCGATGACGCCGGTGGCGACGAACACGCCCACGAAGAACAGGAGCGTGTCGCCGGGCAGGAAGAAGCCGATGAGCAGGCCGGTCTCCACGAACGCGATGAGGCAGACGAGGGCGACGGCCCAGGGTCCGGCGCCGTCGAGCAGCGCCTGGGGGTCGATCATGGGTGGTCCTCACGGTGTGCGGTCGGGGGCAGGTGGATCTCCGCGGCGAGGCCGTGGGGGCGGACGTCGCGCAGCAGCAGGGTGCCGCCGGCGGCGCGGGTGAGGCCGTCGACGATCGCGAGGCCGAGGCCGGCGCCGCTGCCGCGGCCGCTGCGCGCGGCGTCCGGGCGGGTGAACCGGTCGGTGGCCACCGCGAGGAACGACTCCGGCATGCCCGGTCCGTCGTCGGTGACGGTGACCCGCAGGCCGTCGGGATCCTCCCGGAGCGTCGCGACGATCGCCCCGCCGTCGGGGGTCGCCCGCACGGCGTTGCCGAGGAGGTTGTCGAGGATCCGGCCGAGGTCGGCGGGCGAGACGGCGTAGCGGGCCGGGGTCGCGCCGGGGGCCGGGGGAGAGGCGGATGGGACCTGGAACTCGATGGCGAGGTCGCGCGCCCGCGCGAGCATGCGCGCCCGGTCGACCGCGTCGGCGAGCTCCGCGCGGAGGGCGGCGGCGTCCGCGCTGCCGGTCGACGCGCCCGCGTCGATGCGGGAGAGGAGCAGGAGGCCGTCGGTGAGCTCCTGGAGCCGGTCGACGGAGCGGCGCGCGTCCACGATGTCGGCGTGCAGCGCGTCCGGGTCGCCGCGCACCCGCTCGCTGAGCTCGAGCCGGGTGCGCAGCGCCGCGAGCGGCGTCCGGAGCTCGTGGCTGGCATCCGCGACGAGCTGGCGCTCGCGCTCGGCCGACTCGCGCAGGTCCGCGATGAGGTCGTTGAGCGTGGAGGCGAGCGCGGACAGCTCGTCGCGCGCCGGGCTCACGGGGAGGAGCTCGGCGGTGCGTCCGCGGCGCAGCAGGTCGGCCGTGGCGCGCATCCGCCCGACGGGTCGCAGCGCGAATCCCACGAGGACCCAGGAGGACAGCGCGAAGCCGACGATCAGGACGACCATGGCCACGACGAGCGTCGCGCTGATGCCGTGGACCACCGCCTCCTCCGTGGACCGGCTCTCCTCGATGGCGGCCGTCGACGCCCCGCGGCGGACGAGGTCCAGCGTGGAGGCGTCGAGGACGTGGTCGAGCTGCTCGCGCACCACGACCGCCACGACGGCGAAGAACGCGACCGCGATGGCGAGGCTGCCGAGGGTGATCCGGACGCGGACCCCGAGCCGCCGCCAGCTCACGTCGTCGGCCCCAGCCGGTAGCCCACGCCGCGGCGGGTGACGATCTCCACCGACGCGCCGCTCGCGAGGAGCTTCCGGCGCACGTAGCTCACGTACTGCTCGGCGATGTTGTGCGCGACGAAGTCCGTCGAGCCCCAGACCTCCTCGAGGATCCCGTCCCGCGACACGAACCGGCCGGCGCTCGCCGCGAGCACCCGCAGCACCCCGAACTCCTTCGGGCTGAGCGGCAGCGTCGTCGTGCCGACGGTGGCCGTGCGCGCCGGGACGTCGACCCGCAGGTCGCCCACGAGGATCGGCGCGCGCTGGGCGGCGCGCTCGCGGCGCACCATCGCCCGCAGCCGCGCCGACAGCTCCTCGAAGTGGAACGGCTTCGCGAGGTAGTCGTCGGCCCCGGCGTCGAGGCCGAAGACGCGGTCCTCGAGGGCGTCGCGCGCCGTGAGCATGATCACGGGGAGCGAGAGCCCCGCGGCGCGGAGGTGGCGGCAGAGCTCGAAGCCGCTCATGCCGGGCAGCATGACGTCGAGGATCGCGGCCGAGTGCTTGCGCTCGCGGGACGCGGTCAGCGCGTCGAGGCCGTTCGTGTAGAGGTCGACGTCGTAGCCGTCGCCCGTGAGGCCGCGCACGAGGAGCGCGCCCATCTCGGCGTCGTCCTCGACGACCATCACCGACTCGCGCATGGGACCTCCTCCGCCATGGTGGCACCGGCGTCCGCCCGGGCGGCGATCCGGTGGCGCCGATGTGCGGGATCTCAGCGTCGTGGGATGGATCCGGAGGCCGTGTTCGGGTGCGCGCCCGCCGACGCCCCGCGCGCGGCGGCAGCCGGCAGGTACGCGGCACGGCCGACGGCCCGCACGGACCGACTGCCCTGTGCGCGGGAGCAGCGCTCCCGTACGGTCGACGGATGACCCGACGCATGGCCGACGCCGCCTTCCGCACCGCTCAGGAGGGCGAGGCCGCCACCGCTGTGCACATGGCCCCGATCGCCGCGTTCGTCGCGGGCATCCGCGATCGCGACGGCCGCGGTTGGGCCCCGGGCATCGCCCCACACCACGGTGGCGTCGACGCGCGCGTCCTCAGCGTCCTCCGCGATCCGGGGCCGGCGACGCAGGTCGGCGTCGGGTCCGGCTTCCTCAGCGTCGAGAACGACGATCCGACGGCCGAGCGCCAGGCGGTCCTGTTCGCCGAGCACGGGATCCGTGACCGCGACGTCCTGCCGTTGAACGCCTACCCCTGGTACATCAACGCGGCCCCGAACGCGGAGCAGGGCCGGGCGGGCGCGCAGGTGCTCGTCGAGCTGATCCGCCTGCTCCCGCATCTCGAGGTCGTGCTGCGCCAGGGCCGCGACGCCGAGCGGATCTGGGACCGCGCGCTCGTGCTCGATCCGGCGCTCCCGGGACCTGGCGTCGAGGTCGTGCGCACCATCCACCCCGGGCGCCAGGCGCTCTTCCATCGGGATCCCGCAGTGCGGGCCGAGCGGCAGGCGCACCAGGTCGCCGCCTTCGCGCGCGTCGGCGCGATCCTCGCCGCGCAGCCCACCACGTGACGGACCCCGTCGACCCCGCGCGCGTCCGCACGATCCGCCGGGTCCTCGTCGTCGTCTTCGCCCTCCTCGCGGTCAGTCAGGCGGTGGTCGGCGTCCTGGCCTTCACCGTGACGGACGGCTCCGACTCCACCGGGCCCCTGGGCGTCGTGATGCTCGTCAGCGCGGGCCTCTCCGCGACCCTGTCGATCCTGTTCGCGGTCGTCCTGCGGCGCTCGCGGTAGTCGCGCGCGTCCGCTCAGCCCAGCTCGCGCTCGGCGGCGAGCCGGATCCGGGTGGGCACCGCAGCATCGTACGAGGGGCGCGTGCGGGGCTGAGCCCCGCACGCGCCCCGTCGCGTCTCCGCTGGTGGCGCTAGTCGGCGTCCACCACGATGACCGTGACCACCGGCGTGCGGCGGTGGCGGCGCTGGAGCCAGCGCTGCAGGCCGTCGCTCATGGCGCGCTCGGCGGCGACGCCGTCGAGGTGGCGCTTGGCGGCCGCGTTCTTGAGCGCGGTGCTGATGGCGGCCTCGGCCTCGGGGATCCAGCCGTCGTGCTCCACGAAGCCGCGCGTGATGAGCTCGGCCGGGTGGATGAGCTTCTGCTCCTTCTCGTCGAAGATGCCGAGCACGGTGATCTGCCCCTCGGCGGCGAGCGTGCGGCGCTCCTCGAGGGCCTCCTCGGTCGCGACGCCGATGGTCATGCCGTCGACGAAGACGTAGGGCGCGGGCACGCGGCCGGAGATCGAGGCGCGGCCGTTGACGAGGTCGACGCTCACGCCGTCCTCGATGACGAGCGCGTTCTTGACGCCCGTGCTCTCGGCCAGGGCGGCGTTGGCGACGAGGTGGCGCCACTCGCCGTGCACGGGCAGCACGTTGCGGGGCTTGACGAGGTTGTAGCAGTAGACGAGCTCGCCGGCGCTGGCGTGACCGGAGACGTGCACCTTCGCGTTGCCCTTGTGCACGACGTCGGCGCCCCAGCGGATCAGGCCGTTGATCACGCCGTAGATGGCGTTCTCGTTGCCGGGGATGAGGGAGCTGGCGAGGAGGATCGTGTCGCCCTCGCCCACCTCGATGATGTGCTCACGGCGCGCCATGCGGCTGAGCGCCGCCATCGGCTCGCCCTGCGAACCCGTGCAGATGAGCGTGACCTTGTCGTCCGGCAGCTTGTTCAGCGCCTTGAGGTCGATGACGAGGCCCTTGGGGATGCGCAGGTAGCCGAGGTCGGACGCGATCTTCATGTTGCGGACCATCGAGCGGCCCACGAACGAGACCTTGCGGCCGTACTGCTCGGCGGAGTCGAGCACCTGCTGGATCCGGTGCACGTGGCTCGCGAAGCTGGAGACGACGATGCGCTTGGGCGCCGTGCGGAACACCTTCTCGATGGCGGGCGTGAGGTCCTTCTCCGCGGTCGTGAAGCCGGGGACCTCCGCGTTGGTCGAGTCGGTGAGGAAGAGGTCCACGCCCTCCTCGCCGAGGCGGGCGAACGCGCCGAGGTCGGTGAGGCGGCGGTCCATCGGGAACTGGTCCATCTTGAAGTCGCCCGTGTGCAGGACCATGCCGGCGCCCGTGCGGATCGCGACGGCGAGGCCGTCGGGGATGGAGTGGTTCACGGCGACGAACTCGAGGTCGAACTTGCCGGCGGCGATCCGGTCGCCCTCCTTCACCTGGCGGGTGACGGGCTTGATCTTGTGCTCCTCGAGCTTGGCGCTGATGAACGCGAGCGTGAGGCGGGATCCGATGACGGGGATGTCGGGCCGCTCCTGCAGGAGGTAGGGGACGCCGCCGATGTGGTCCTCGTGGCCGTGCGTGAGGACGATGCCCGTGATCTTGTCGAGGCGCCCGCGCAGGGTGCTGAAGTCGGGGAGGATCACGTTGATGCCGGGCTGGCTCTCCTCGGGGAAGAGCACGCCGCAGTCGACGATGAGCAGCTCGCCCTCGTACTCGAACAGCGTCATGTTGCGGCCGACGTCGCCGAGGCCGCCGAGGGGCGTGACGCGCAGGCCGCCGCGGGGCAGGCGCCCGGGCTTGGCGATGTCGAGGGCGTGGGCGTGGGAGGTGGGAGGCATGGTGCCTTTCTGGTCCGGTCGTGCGGGTGATGCCGAGGTGCGCGGATCGTGCTCGCGCGGTTCGTGCGTGGAGACGGTGCCTCCGGTGATGTCAGGGGGCCGTCCGCGAGGACGGGTGGTGCGGCGCCGGGTCGCGGGCGACGGGGGCGGGAGCGATGCGCGCCGTGCGGATGCCGTCGCGCTCCCGGTCGGATCGGGGACCAGCCGGTGTCGGCGGGGTCCGGTGTCACGGTGGTGAGCGGCGGCGCGCGATGCGCGGTCACCGACGAGTCTCCCATGCCCGCGCCGCGGAGTCCGCCGGGCGCCCCGCGCGCCCGCCAGCCGACCCGACGTGACGGCAACCCTCCCCTTGCGTTAGGGTCGGGTCCAGGAGCCCCGCTCCGATCCCCTTCCCCCTCACGTCCGGCGGCCCACCCGGCCGCCCGTCACCCGCGCACCGACGCGCCCCCGACCTCATCCGAGCGGGCATGACGCCCGCCACAGAACGGAGCCCATCCATGGCCTCATCCGCATCCATCACGACCGCCGTCCCGGCCGCGACCGTGCGCCCGCCCAGCCCGACCGTCCTCCAGGCGCTCAGGAGCCACCGCCTCCTCAGCCGCGAGGTGCTCGCCGGCCTGGTCGTCGCGCTCGCGCTCATCCCCGAGGCGATCTCGTTCTCGATCATCGCCGGGGTCGACCCGCGCGTCGGCCTGTTCTCGTCGTTCGTGATGGCCGTCTCGATCGCGTTCCTCGGCGGCCGGCCCGCCATGATCACCGCGGCCACGGGCGCCATCGCGCTCGTCGTGGCGCCGGTCGTCCGCGACCACGGCCTCGACTACCTCATCGCCACGGTGATCCTCGGCGGCCTGCTGCAGATCGTGCTCGGCCTCCTCGGGGTGGCGAAGCTCATGCGCTTCATCCCGCGCAGCGTCATGGTCGGGTTCGTCAACGCGCTCGCCATCCTCATCTTCTCCGCGCAGATCCCGAACCTCGTCGGCGTGCCGTGGCTCGTCTACCCGCTGGTCGCGGTGGGCATCGCGATCATCGTGGTGATGCCGCGGATCACGAAGGTCATCCCGGCGCCGCTCGTCGCGATCGTCGTGGTCACCGTCGCGGTGGTCGTCACCGCGCTCGCCGTGCCGACCGTGGGCGACCAGGGCGCGCTGCCCGACAGCCTGCCGAGCCTGTTCATCCCGGACGTGCCGCTCACGTTTGACACGCTGCGGATCATCGCGCCGTACGCGCTCGCGCTGGCGCTCGTCGGGATCCTCGAGTCGCTCATGACCGCCAAGCTCGTCGACGACATCACCGACACCCCCTCGCGCAAGACCCGCGAGACGCTCGGCCAGGGCGGCGCCAACATCCTCTCGGGCCTCTTCGGCGGCATGGGCGGCTGCGCGATGATCGGCCAGACGATGATCAACGTGAAGGCCTCCGGCGCCCGCACCCGCATCTCCACGTTCCTCGCCGGCGTCTTCCTGCTGATCCTCGTGGTCGGCCTCGGCGACGTCGTCGCGATCATCCCGATGGCCGCGCTCGTGGCCGTGATGATCATGGTCTCGGTCGGCACGTTCGACTGGCACAGCATCCGGCCGTCGACGCTCAAGCGCATGCCGGTCGGCGAGACGCTCGTCATGGTGCTCACGGTGATCGTCGTGGTGCTCACCGACAACCTCGCGATCGGCGTCATCATCGGCGTGATCGCCGCGATGATCGTGTTCGCCCGCCGCGTCGCGCACTTCGCGACCGTCGAGCGCACCGTGCGGGCGGACGCCGACGGCGTCGAGACCGCGCACTACCGGGTGATCGGCGAGCTGTTCTTCGCCTCCAGCAACGACCTCACCACGCAGTTCGACTACGCGGGCGACCCCGAGCGCGTCGTCATCGACATGACCGGATCCCACGTGTGGGACGCCTCGACCGTCGCAGCCCTCGACGCCATCACGTACAAGTACGAGCGCCACGGCAAGCGGGCCGTCATCAGCGGGATGAACGACTCGTCCGCCGCGATGCACGGCCGTCTCGCGGGGGAGCTCGGCGCCGGGCACTGACCCGGGCCGCCCAGCCGGGCCCGCTCGATATCGTGGGCCCACCCGCGTGACCCGCGCGGCGTTCGAGGAGGAGCCCCCATGAGCAGCTACGCCGTCACCGATCCGACCACCGGCGAGACCGTCGCCGAGCATCCCGAGATCACCGACGCGGAGCTGCAGGCGGCGATCGGCGCGGCCGAGGGCGCGTACCGCGGCTGGTCGCGCCGCACCACGATCGCCGAGCGGGCCGCCCTCGTCGCCCGCGTCGCCGAGCTCCACGTGGAGCGCCGGGACGAGCTGGCGCGGATCATCGTGCGCGAGATGGGCAAGCCGCTCGACCAGGCGCTCGGCGAGGTCGACTTCGCCGCCGACATCCAGGCGTACTACGCCCGGAACGCCGAGGAGTTCCTCGCCGACGAGGCGATCGAGCTGGCCGACGGCACCGGATCCGCGTTCGTGCGCCGCTCGGGCGTCGGCGTGCTGCTCGGGATCATGCCGTGGAACTTCCCCTACTACCAGGTGGCCCGGTTCGCGGCGCCGACCATCGTCACGGGCAACGCGATCCTGCTCAAGCACGCGCCGCAGTGCCCCGAGTCGGCCGCGGCGATCCAGCGCATGTACCGCGACGCGGCCGCCGAGCTCGGCGCCGACCCGGGCGTGTACGTGAGCGTGCTCGCGACGAACGCGCAGATCGAGGGCGTGATCGCCGACCCGCGCGTGCAGGGCGTCTCCGTGACGGGATCCGAGCGGGCGGGCGCCGCGGTCGCGGAGATCGCGGGCCGGCACCTGAAGAAGGTCGTGCTCGAGCTCGGCGGATCCGACCCCTTCCTCCTCCTGTCGACCGACGACCTCGACGCCGCGGTGGCGGACGCGGTGGCCGCCCGCCTCGACAACAACGGCCAGTCCTGCAACGGCGCCAAGCGCTTCCTCGTCATCGACCACCTCTACGACGACTTCGCCGCGCGCTTCACCGCGCAGCTGACGGCCGCGCAGCCCGGGGACCCGATGGCCGATGGCACCCTGCTCGGCCCGCTCTCCTCGCGCGCGGCGACCGAGCGGCTCGCCGAGCAGCTGGCCCGCGCGGTGGAGCAGGGCGCGACCGTGCTCGCGAGCGGCGAGCCGGTCGGCAACATGTTCCCGCCGGCGGTGCTCGCCGACGTGACGCCCGAGATGGACGCCTATCGCGAGGAGTTCTTCGGACCCGTCGCCGCGCTCTACCGCGTGCATTCGGAGGAGGAGGCGGTCGCGCTCGCGAACGACACCCCGTTCGGCCTGGGCTCGTACGTCTACACGACGGATCCGGAGCAGGCCATGCGGGTCGCCGACGGCATCGACGCGGGCATGGTCTGGGTCAACCTCGTGCTCGGCGACGCGGCCGAGCTGCCCTTCGGCGGCGTGAAGCGCTCGGGCTCGGGCCGCGAGCTCGGCCGCCACGCGGTCGACGAGTTCGCGAACCGGAAGCTGATCCGGATCGCGTGAGCGGCGGCGGGGACGGCGGCGCGGCCGTCCCCGAGCCGGCCGTCCCATACCCTCCACCTATGAGGGATCCCCGCGCGTCGACCCTGCGCCCACGCTCGCGCGCCTGGCTGCTGGGCTGGCTGAGCCTCCTCGGCCCGGTGGGCGTGGTCGCCTCCATCGCGCTCGGGCAGCTGCTCCGCGAGCCGCAGCTCTACGTCGGGGCGTTCCTGTCGTCGGTGCTGTCGATCGTGACCTGCATCCTCGGCATCGTCACCGTCCGGCGCGGGATCCGCGACGCCCGGCAGCACCCGGCGGAGCGCCCGCGCCTCATCGGAGGCGGCATCGCGATCGGGCTCATCGGCAGCGTCGCATCCGGCCTGGTGGTCCTCGTGATCGGCTTCTTCCTCCTCGCGCTCTCCCAGTACCGCTGGGCCTAGCGGCCGGACAGGGCCTGCGCTGGCCCGTCCGTCGGAGCCGTGCGCTCCGCCACCGCGGCGGCCAGCCCGGCGGCGATGACGTCGACCGGATCCGGAAGGGCGGAGATCACGGTGGCGAGCTCACGGCTCCGCGCGCGGTAGGACGACGTGCTCAGCACCTCGCGCACGGCACGCCGGATGGCCGACGGCCGTGGCGTCCCCGTGCGCAGGTCGCGGCCGCAGCCCGCCCAGGCGACGCGCGCCGCGACCTCGGGCTTGTCCTCCGTGGATCCGGCGACCACCAGCGGGAGGCCGTGCGCGAGCGCCCGCTGCACGCCGCCGAAGCCGCCGTTGGTGACGACCGCGCCGCAGAGCGGCAGGAGCAGGTCGTAGGGGAGGAACTCGGCCACGCGCGCGTTCGCGGGCAGGGGCGCGCCGAGCGCGCGCTCGACCTCCGCGACCGGGCGGCCGCCCGTGGACGCGACGACGAGCACGTCCTCGTCGGCGAGGGCACGGATCGTCGGGGCGATGAGCCGGCCGGGATCCGCGTTGTCGATGGTGCCCTGCGTGACGTGCACGACCGGGCGGCCGCTCCGCAGATCCGGCCACCAGCCCGGCAGCGTCGCGTCGTCGGCCGGGCAGCCGTGATCCCGCAGCGGGCCGACGAAGCGCACCGTGCCGGGCAGCTCGCGGCGCGGGTACTCGAGGTCGGCGACGCTCAGCTGGAAGAGGCCGTCGAGGCAGCGGTAGGCGAAGTCGAAGGTGTCCGTCCGCGAGGGCGGCGCGCCGATCCCGGCCAGCACGGCGTCCACCTCGCGCCGGAGCGGACGCGTGAGCCCCGGGCGGATCGCCGCCGCCAGCGCCCGGTCCCGGACGCGGCCGAGCGGCCCGCGACCGGGCGGGAGGGCAGCGCCGAACGGGGCGGCGTCGACGGTCGCAAGCGTGACGGGCGTGGTCGCGATGCCGAGGACGGGGAGGCGCTCGGCCCGCGGGAGGGCGACGTACGGCGCGAGGCCGGTGAAGGCCGACTCGCCGAGCACCGCGTCGAACCGGCCCTCCTCCAGGAGCGCGCGCAGGGCGCGGTGCTGCCCGGGGATCACGCGGACGAACACCGCGAGCATGCCCTCGCGGATCGCCGCGACGCCCCGCGCGGCCGACGCCTCGGCGAGGAGGCCCTGGAGGTCGGCGTCGTCGAGGTCGACGTCCGCCGGCAGGGGCGCGAAGCGGAGGCCGGCGCCCGTGACCAGGTCGCGGTGCTTCGTGCCCGTGAGCAGCGTGACCTCGGCCCCGCGCGCGACGAGGCCGCGGCCGACCGTCACGAGCGGCGCGAGGTGGCCGTAGATCGGCGGGGCGCAGAGCAGGTAGGAGGGCATGGCGGGGCTTCCGTTCGTGGTGCGGGCGCGTCTCGGCGACGCGTCGCCGGGCGGGGTCGGGTGCCGGCGGCGGTGGTCGCGGCGGCGGGTGCGGCGGCGGCGGGCGCGGGTGGCGATGCGGGTGCGCCGGGGTGCTCGGAGCCGACCGGATCCGCGTGCAGCAGCCGCTGCACCCCCACGGTGCCCGCCACGAGCGACGCGACGACGGCGAGCCCGGCCGCGCACGCGGATCCCACCACGAGCACGCCGCACAGGAGCGGCAGGCGGGGCGGCAGCGGGCGACGCACGGACGGGACTCCTCGGTCATGAGCGCGGGGAGCCCGCGGCAGGCGGTGCACCGTATCGACCGGCTCCGGGAGGTCGGCTGATCCGTCCACACGGAGCGGAGCCGGGGCGGGGCCGGGGCTGTCCCGCGGCGATGCGCGCGCCCGTGGGCTCCGACGATGGACCTCGTCGCGCACCCCTTCTCGACCATCGACTGGGACGGCGTGCCGTCGACGGTGCACCCAGGCGAGACGGGCGAGGCGGTGTGGCGCACCGTCGAGATCGGCGCGACGCGCCTCCGCCGGGTCGACTACGCCCCCGGCTACCTCGCCGACCACTGGTGCTCCCGCGGCCACGTGCTCCTCGTGCTCGAGGGCGAGCTGCGCACCGAGCTCGACGACGGGCGCGTGTCCGTGCTCACCGCCGGGCAGAGCTACCAGGTGGGATCCGGCATGGAGGCCCACCGGTCGAGCACGACCACGGGCGCGCGGCTCTTCGTCGTCGACTGACGCGCGCGCCGGGGCCGCCCGTGTCGCCGTGTGACGCGCGCGTTCGCGGGGACGGCCCCGCGGGCGGCATCGTGTCCGCATGGTGGAGGTCACGACGGCGCCGATCGAGGAGATCCGCGGCCAGCGCACGAG
The DNA here is from genome assembly GCF_021922925.1 of Clavibacter phaseoli. Lineage (NCBI taxonomy): Bacteria > Bacillati > Actinomycetota > Actinomycetes > Micrococcales > Microbacteriaceae > Clavibacter > Clavibacter phaseoli. The sequence continues at coordinate 2,673,867 of NZ_CP040786.1, read as the reverse complement.
CATCAAGTGGACGCGGTTCCCCGCGGACGTGCTGCCCCTGTTCGTGGCCGAGATGGACTACGCGATCGCCGAGCCCGTCGTCGAGGAGCTGGCGCGGCGCGTCCGCGCGTCCGACGTCGGCTACCTCGACGGACCCGGCCCGCTCGCGCCCGCGTTCGCCCGGTTCGCGCGCGACCGATGGGGCTGGATCGTCGACGAGCGCCGCGTGCGCATCGCCACCGACGTGAGCGTCGGCATCGTCGAGACGCTGCGGCTCGCGGTGCCGCGCGGCGGACGCGTCGTCGTCACGCCGCCCGTGTACCCGCCGTTCTTCGAGCTGGTGGAGGAGGCCGGCGCGCGCGTCGAGGAGGTGCCGCTCCTGGTGGCCGACGGCCGCGCCTCCCTCGACCTCGCGGGGCTCGAGCGCGCCTTCGCGTCCGGGGTCGACGCGTTCCTCCTCTGCAACCCGCACAACCCGATGGGGCTCGTGCACGACGCCGCGACCCTCGCCGCCGTCGCCCGGCTGGCCGCCCGCCACGACGTGCTCGTGATCAGCGACGAGGTGCACGCGCCGCTCACGCTGCCGGGCGCGACCTTCACGCCGTTCGCGCCGCTGGCCGAGTCGCTCGGCGCCAGCTCCGTGTGCGTCACGTCGGCGAGCAAGGGCTGGAACCTCGCGGGCGCCAAGTGCTCGCTCGTCATCGCGGGGGATCCGCGCACCCACGAGCTCCTCGACGGCTTCGTCGAGGAGGTGGCCTGTCGCACGAGCATCCTCGGGCTGCACGCGAACGTCGTCGCGTTCTCCTGTACCGACTGGCTCGACGATGCCATCGCCCGAATCGTCGCGAACGACCGCCTCCTCGCCTCCCTCCTCGCCGAGCACCTGCCCGGCGTCGTCCACCACCGCCCCGCCGCCGGCTACCTCGCCTGGCTCGACCTCCGCCCGCTCGGCCTCGGCGCCGATCCCGCCGCGGTGCTGCTCGAGCGGGCTCGAGTCGCCCTCAACGCCGGCCACTGCTACGGCACCGGGGGCGCCGGCCACGCCCGCCTCAACCTCGCCTGCGATCCCGACGTGCTGCGGGAGGCCGTGCGGCGGATCGCGGCGGTCGTCGGATCCGGCCGCGCCGCCGATCCCGGCCCCGCGCCTGCTGGCGCCGCGCCGCCTGCCGCTGCCGCGCCCGCGCCGGCCGCCCCGCCCGACCCCCTGTGCGCATCCGCCCCCGCCCGCATCCCCGCCCACGTCGCCACCCACCGAGGAGCCCCCGCATGACCGACCGCATCCTGACCACGCACGCCGGCAGCCTCCCGCGCACGCCCGAGCTGACCCGGCTGCTCGTCGCCCGCGACCAGCGGCGCGCGTTCGACGCGGACGAGCTGGCGGAGGTCACCGCGTCCGCCGTCGCCGACACCGTGCGCCGGCAGCTCGAGACCGGCCTCGACATCGTCAACGACGGCGAGGTGCCGCGCGTCGGCTTCTCGACCTACGTGCTCGAGCGCATCGACGGGTTCGGCGGCGCCGGGCACCGGAAGCCCACGCTCGACTCGATCAAGTTCCCCGAGTACGCCGCGTTCCAGGCGAAGCAGATCGTGGAGGGCGCCGACGTCGCGCGGGTCTGGGATCCGCCGGTCGCCCAGGGGCTGCTCGAGTACGACCCCGCGCTCGCCGGGATCACGGAGGACCTCGACGGCTTCGACCGCGAGCTCGCCGTGCAGGCCGGTCGCAGCCTCGCGCCCGCCGGCACGTTCTTCTCGGCGGCGACCCCGGGGATCGTCTCGACGACCCTGCTGCTCGACGCCGCGAACCCGCACTACGGCGACGACCGCGCCTACGTCTTCGCGCTCGCCGACCAGCTCAAGCTCGAGTACGACGCCATCGTCGCGCGCGGCCACACGCTGCAGCTCGACGCGCCCGACCTCGCGATGGAGCGGGTGATCCAGTTCGGCGACGCCACGCTCGAGGAGTTCCTCGCCGCGGTCGACCTGCACGTCGACGCGCTCAACCACGCGATCCGCGACATCCCGCGCGAGAGGGTGCGCCTGCACGTGTGCTGGGGCAACTGGCAGGGCCCGCACCAGGACGACGTGCCCGTCGACGTGCTGCTCCCGCACCTGTACCGGGCGAACGTCGGCGCGTTCAGCATCCCGCTCGGCAACCCCGCGCACCAGCACGAGGCGCCGTCGTTCCGCGCGCACCCGCTGCCCGAGGGCGCGGTGCTCATCCCGGGCGTCGTGGACGTGACCACCAACTACCTGGAGCACCCGCAGGTGATCGCCAACCGGATCCTCGAGGTCGTCGACGCCGTGGGCGACCCGACCCGCGTGATCGCCGGCACCGACTGCGGCCTCTCGACCTTCGCGAGCTACGAGTTCGTCGCCACCGACGTGGCGTGGGCGAAGCTCGGCGCGCTCGTCGAGGGCGCGGCCATCGCCTCGCGTCGGGCGTTCGGCGCGTGAGCGTGCTCGACGGGATCCGCGCCGCCGCGCCGACCGAGGACGCCGACGCCCCGGCCGCTTCCGCCCCCGCGACCGCCGGCTTCACCACGCGCCAGGTCCACGCCGGGTCCGCGATCGACGGCGACCACGGCGCCCGCGTCTCGCCCGTGCACCTCAGCGCCGGCTTCGTCTTCGACAGCTTCGCCGAGGCGCGCGACCGCTTCGCCGGGGTCGACGAGGGCTACCTCTACACGCGCAACGGCAACCCGACCACCGACGAGGTCGAGAAGCGCCTCGCCGAGCTCGAGGGCGGCACGGAGGCGATCCTCCTCGCGAGCGGCCAGGCGGCGACCACCACGGCGCTGCTCGCGATCCTGCAGGCCGGCGACCGGATCCTCTCCTCGAGCAGCATCTACGAGGGCAACCGCGGCCTCTTCCGCCAGAACCTCGGCCGGCTCGGCATCGGCGTCGACTTCGTGGACGACCACCGCGACCTCGACGAGTGGGCCAGCCGGATCACCCCGGAGACGCGTGTGCTGTTCGGCGAGCCCATCCCGAACCCCAAGAACGACCTGCTCGACCTCGCGGGCATCGCCGACGTCGCGCACCGCCACGGCCTGCCGTTCGTGGTCGACGACACGCTCGCGACCCCGTACCTGCTGCGGCCGATCGAGCACGGCGCCGACGTCGTCGTGCACTCCACGAGCAAGTTCCTCGCGGGCCACGGCTCCGTGCTCGGCGGCGTGGTGGTGGACGGCGGGACCTTCGACTGGGCCGCCCGGCCCGACCTCTTCCCGCACCTCACCCAGCCGGAGCGCTCCTTCGGCGGCGCGAGCTGGGCCGACCGGTTCGGCCGCGGCGCGCTCGTCGCGTACGCCCGCGAGGTCGTGGCCTCCCGCTTCGGCCCGACGCCCGCGCCGTTCAGCTCGTTCCTGCTGCGGCAGGGGATCGAGACGCTGTCGCTGCGCGTCGAGCGACACTCGGCCAACGCGCTCGCGGTGGCGCGCTTCCTCGAGCGGCGGCCCGAGGTGTCGTCGGTCGACTACGCGGGGCTCGAGTCGAGCCCGTCGCACGACCTGGCGCTCAAGTACCTGCCCGACGGCCAGGGATCCGTGTTCTCGTTCACGCTCGCGGGCGGCGAGCCCGCGGCCGAGGCGTTCACCGACGCGGTGCGGCTGTTCAGCCGCATGACCCACCTCGGCGACGTGCGCTCGCTCGTGCTGCACCCGGCGTCCACCACGCACGCGGGCCGCACGTCCGAGGAGCGCGACGCCGCGGGGATCTGGCCGGGGCTGCTGCGCGTGTCCATCGGCATCGAGGACATCGCCGACATCCTCCTGGACCTCGAGCGCGGCCTCGACGCCGCGCGCGCGATCGGATCCTGACGGTGGCCCGCCGCCAGCACCTCGGCTGGTTCCTGTCCCGCGGCTTCGGCCCGCAGGGCTGGGGCCACCCGTACCGCGAGTGGAACCACGACTGGACCCGGCCCGACCTCTACCAGCAGTCCGCGCGCGAGCTGGAGCAGGCCGGGTTCGAGCTCATCGTGATGGAGGACGCCGTCTCCCTCGGCTCGCCCGAGACGCTCGACCTCCGCGTCCGCGGCGCGTACGGCGGCCCCAAGCACGACCCGCTGCTGCTCGCGCCGTGGCTCTTCGCCGCCACCTCCCGGATCGGGCTGGTGCCCACGGTCAACGCCGGGATCACCCCGCCGTACCTCGCGGCCCGGCAGGCGCAGACGCTGCAGCACCTGAGCGCCGGGCGGTTCGGGATCAACCTCGTCACCGACGTCGGCAGCGCCCGGCACGTGGGCCTCGCGCCGCTGTCGCACGACGGCGCGTACGACCGCGCCGACGAGTGGATGGAGGTGGTCCGCCGCCTCTGGCACAGCTGGGACGGCGGCGCGCTCGTCCAGGATCCCGCCACCGACCGCTTCGCCGACGGATCCCTGCTCGACGCGTTCCAGCACCGCGGCGCGCACTTCTCCGTCGACGGGCCGCTCAACGCCGTGCCCTCCGCGTTCGGCGACCCCGTGATCGTGTCGCCCGGTGGATCCCCGCGCGGCCTGTCCTTCGCCGGCACGCAGTCCGACGTGCAGCTCGGCCTCGCGCCGCTCGAGCCCGCGAAGCTGCTGGCGTACCGCGCGAAGGTGCTCGACGCCGCGGCCGCCCACGGCCGCGGACCGGGCGACATCCGGATCCTGTTCGTCGTGAAGCCCGAGATCGTCGCGAGCGAGGAGGAGGCCCGCCGCGTCGTCGACGCGTCGCGGCACCCGACCGACGCGCAGCTGCGGGCGATCGCGCTCGGCTGGTCGAGCGACCTGGAGACCGACCTCACGGGCCTCGACCTCGATCGCCCGGTGGACCGCGGCGTCTTCGGCGAGCACGTCTCGCACGGCACCATCGCGGGCCTCTACGGCGGCACCGAGGAGGCGCCGCTCCGCGAGCTGCTCACCCGCAAGGCGCGCAAGGGCCTCGTGTCCGCCCGCGCCGGGTTCGTCGGCACGGCCGACGCGTTCGCCGACTTCGTCGAGGAGCTGGGCGACGACGCCGACAACGACGGCCTGCTCCTCTCGGGCGACCTGCACCCGGTCACGCTGCACCGCATGCTCGACGACCTCGTGCCCGTGCTCCGCCGCCGCGGGATCCTCCGCGACGAGCTGGCGCCGGGCGGCCTGCGGGCGAACCTGTTCGGCTGAGGCGCGCCCGGGCGCCCGCGCCCCAGGCGCCCGCGCGTCAGGCCGCGCCGGTGCCCGCGATGTCGCGCAGCCGGCGGCGCACCGCGGCATGGGACGCGACGAGCGTGGCGTCGAGGCCGGCCGTGCGCGCATCCGCCCACTCGTCGAAGGCCGCGCGCACCGCGACGCCCGCGAACTCCGTCACGAGCCGGGCCTCCTGCGCGGTGATGCGGCCGCCGAACGCCGTCGTCATCCGCTCGGCCAGCTCCCACGACCGCGTCGCGTCGAGGGAGACCGCCGTCGAGCGCAGCTGCGGCTCGTCGGCCATGAGCCGGCGCACGCGCAGCTGCTGGTGGGCGATGGCGGAGAGGTCGCCGTCGAGGCTCGCGAGCACGCGCTCGTACACGGCCTCGAGCTGGGGGAGGGGCGCGGATCCGCGGTCGACGTCGGCGAGCCACGCGTCGAGCGGCGCGTCGAACACGGGGTGGAGCGTGAGGACCGACTCCTCCTTGCTGGGGAAGTAGCGGAAGCACGTCCGGTCGGAGACGCCCGCGGCCTGCGCGATGTCGTGGATGGTGGTGGCCGCCATGCCGCGCTGCTCGAAGAGCGCGAGCGCTGCCTCGCTGATCTCGGTGGTCGTCGCCATGCGCCGCCGCTCGCGGAGTCCGGTCGCGCCGGTCCCGGCCGCGTCCGCCGGGTCGCTCGCTGCGCTCATGTCGTCCTCCGCCTCTCGCGGATCCGACCTGCCGGATCCACCGTTCGTGTCATAGACTGCCACATGGTCCGAGTCTGACATCCGGATCCCCACGGCCCCGCACCGTCGCGCGCGCCCCGCCTTCCACTCCCCGGAGAACCCCCATGAGCACGCCGCCCTCCGCCGACACCCGGCGCGACGCCACCCCGCCCGCCGAGGCGACCATCCCCACCGCGAGCCGCGCCGCGTCCGACCGCGCCGCCGCCCCCGAGGACGAGCGCCTGCCCCACGGCGCCCCGCTCGTCATCGGCCTGCTGGTCGTCGCGGCGTTCGTCGTCATCCTCAACGAGACGATCATGAGCGTGGCGCTGCCGAGCCTCATGGCCGACCTCGACATCACCACCGCCACCGCGCAGTGGCTCACCACCGGCTTCATGCTGACGATGGCCGTCGTGATCCCCGCGACCGGCTTCATCCTGCAGCGCTTCTCCACGCGCCAGGTGTTCGGCGCCGCCATGACGCTGTTCTCGCTCGGCACGCTCATCGCCGCGATCGCGCCCGGCTTCGGCGTGCTGCTCATCGGCCGCATCGTGCAGGCGAGCGGCACGGCGATCATGATGCCGCTGCTGTTCACGACCGTCCTCAACCTCGTGCCCGCCGCGCGCCGCGGCCGCCTCATGGGCGTCATCTCCATCGTCATCGCGGTCGCCCCGGCGATCGGCCCGACGGTCTCCGGCCTCATCCTCAGCTCGCTGTCGTGGCGCTGGATGTTCTGGATCGTGCTGCCCATCGCGCTCGTCGCGCTCGCGCTCGGCCTCTGGAAGATCACGAACCTCACGACCCCGCGCAAGCTCCCGTTCGACATCCTCTCCGTCGTGCTCTCCACGCTCGCGTTCGGCGGCCTGATCTTCGGCCTCTCGAGCCTGGGCGAGTCCGCCGAGGGCGAGACGCCCGTGCCGCTGTGGATCCCGATCACGGTCGGCGTGCTCGCGCTCGCCGCGTTCATCACCCGCCAGATCGCGCTGCAGCGTCAGGACCGGGCCCTCATGGACCTGCGCACCTTCCGCAGCCGCCCGTTCGTGGTCGCGATCATCATGGTGAGCGTCAGCATGATGGCGCTGTTCGGCAGCCTCATCGTCCTGCCGCTCTACCTGCAGAACGTGCTGGAGCTCGGCACGCTCGAGACCGGCCTGCTGCTGCTCCCCGGCGGCGCGCTCATGGCGATCCTGTCGCCCATCGTCGGCCGCCTGTTCGACCGCGTCGGGCCGCGCCCGCTCGTGATCCCCGGCGCCATCGTCGTGAGCATCGCCCTCTGGGGCATGACCACGATGCTGCACGAGGGCACGTCGATCGGCTGGGTCATCGCGGTGCACCTGGTGCTCAACGCCGGGCTCGCGTTCATGTTCACGCCGCTGCTCACGTCGGCTCTCGGATCCCTGCCGCCGCGCCTCTACTCGCACGGCAGCGCAACGGTCTCCACGATGCAGCAGCTCGCGGGCGCCGCGGGCACCGCGCTGTTCGTCACGGTGCTCACGACCACGACGGTCGCCGGCCTCGCCGACGGGCAGTCGGAGGTCACGGCCACCGCCGCCGGCGTGCAGGCGGCCTTCATGATCGGCGGGTTCATCTCGCTCGCCGCCATCGTCGCGTCGTTCTTCGTGCGTCGCCCGGCGGAGCCGCTGCCCGAGGGCGTCGCGGCGCACTAGGCCGCGTCGCGCCGCTCCGGCCGCGATCTTCCCATGGGCGGCTAATCGTGTTAGCTTTTAGCTACACCGATTAGCTGCCCGGGAGGACACGATGAGCGACACCCTTTCCATCGGCGCGGAGACCCTCGCCTACGACCTCGTCGGCGACGGCCCGCTCGTCGTGCTCGCGCATGGCATGGGCGACAGCCGCCGCTCGTACCGCTTCCTCGTGCCCGGGCTCGTGGCCGCCGGCTACCGGGTGGCGAACGTCGACGTCCGCGGCTGCGGCGAGTCCAGCACCGGCTGGACCGGCTACAGCCGCACCGACATCGCGGGCGACCTCGTCGCGCTCGTGCGGCACCTCGGCGGCCCGGCCGTCGTCGTCGGCCAGTCGATCAGCGGCGGCGCGGCCACCATCGCGGCGGCCGACGCCCCCGACGTCATCACCGGCGTCGTCGAGCTCGCGCCGTTCACCCGCGCGCAGTCGGCGGACATCGGCGGCCTCCTCCGCGCGAAGGCCCACCGGGCGGCGACCGTCCAGCTCGCCCGCGTCCTGCTCGCCGGCAGCCTCGCCGGCTGGATGCGGTACCTCGACCTCGCCTTCCCCACGAAGCCCGCCGACTGGGCCGCCGAGAGCGCCCGCATCCGCACGAGCCTGGGCCGACCGGAGCGCATGGCGGTGCTGCGGGCGATGGCGAAGACGACCCCGGCGGACGCGGGCGCGCGGCTCGCCGACGTGCGGTGCCCGGTGCTCGTGATCGAGGGCGGCGCGGATCCCGACTGGTCCGACCCGCGGGTCGAGGGCGAGCGGATCCTCGCCGACCTCCCCGCCGGCCTCGGCGAGCTCGCGGTCATCGACGGCGCCGGGCACTACCCGCACACCGAGACGCCGGACGAGGTGCGGGCGCTGATGCTGCCGTTCCTCGGTCGCACGCTCCCCGCGACGACCCCGGGGACCCGTGCCTAGGGCCGGGCTCGACGCCGCGACGGTCACCGAGGCGGGCGCCGCGCTCGCCGACGAGATCGGCCTCGCGGGCCTCAGCATGGGCGCGGTCGCCGAGCGGCTCGGCGTCAAGACGCCGTCGCTCTACAAGCACGTCGCGTCGCTCGCCGACCTCCAGCACCGGATCGCCGTGCTCGCCACCACCGAGGCGGGCGACGCGATGCGCGACGCCACGCAGGGCCGCGCGGGCCAGGAGGCGCTGACCGGCGCCGCGCACGCGCTGCGCGACTACGTGACGTCGCATCCGGGCCGCTACGCCGCGACGGTCGGCGCGCGGTCGACGGGCGACGGGGATCCGCTCGACCCGGCGCGCGAGCGCGCCCTCGCGGCCCTCTCCGCCGTGCTGCACGGGTACCGGCTGGGCGAGGCCGACCGGATCCACGCCCTGCGCATGCTGCGGAGCGTGCTGCACGGCTTCGCGACCCTGGAGGTGGCCGACGACTTCCAGATGGCCACCGACATCGACGTGAGCTTCGGCTGGATCGTCGCGTTCCTCGACGGCGGCCTGCGGGCCGCGGCCGGCGGCGGGCACTGACGCGGCGTCGCCAGCCCGGGACGCTCGGCGCCCGCCTCAGTCCCAGCTCGCCGAGCCGGGTGCGAGCGCCGCCCGCGCACCCCCGCGCCAGCGCGCGATCGACTGCTCCACGTACTCGCCCACGAGGGCGGGCAGGTCGAGCGCCGGGTTGTGGATCCACTGGATCTCGAGGCCGTCGAGGATCGCGAGGAAGCACGCGGCCTCGTAGTCGAGGGTCGCGTCGTCCATCGGCGGCACCTGGCCGAGGGCGACAGCCTCGCCGATGCGGCGGCGGATCTGCGCGATCGTGCGCGCGTACCGGCCGCGCATGTACTCGTGGGCCGGATGCGTGGCGTCGCTGGTCTCGGTCGCGAACGTCAGGTACAGCTCGAGGAAGCCGCGGTGCTCCACGTGGTACCGCATCAGGTCGACGAAGGCGCGGATCGCGGGCAGGCCCGGGGCGGCCTCGGAGACGAACGGCTGCTGCCGGTCCCACTGCCGGAGCACCTCCGTCAGCAGCTCCTCCTTGCGGAAGTAGCGGAGCACGGCCGCGGGCGAGACGCCCACCTCGTCGGCGATCTCCTTGATGGTCGCGGCGCCGTAGCCGCGAACGCCGAACACGCGTACAGCTGCCGCGACGATCTCCGCGCGCCGCCGGACGCCCGTCGAGTAGAGGCCGCGGGACGCCGAGCCCGTGGTCGCGCCGGCGTCGGGAGACGCCTCCGGATCCCCGTCGGCACGCGGAAAGTTTGCCACCGAAGCCGCGGATGCGCGTCGCTTCGGGGCCGCGCTCCTCGACTCGGTCACGATGCCGATTCTCCCTCTTGTGCCTCCATGGACCCGGACGTACAGTGACTCAACCGTAAACGAAGCGTCAGTCTTCGTGCCACGGTGATCATTGCTAGGGACGAGGGCGTCGTGGGCGAAGAGGTGTTCGGTGTGGGCCTCGTAGGGGCCGGACCGGTCGGGCAGGCCATCCACCTGCCGACCCTGGCGCGCATGGCGGACCGCTTCCGCGTCGTCCACGTGATGGACGTCGACGCGGAGGTCGCCGAGCGCGTGGCCGCCCGCGCGGGAGCCCGGCACGCGACCGACGCGGACGCGCTCATCGCGGATCCCGACGTCGACGTCGTCGTCATCGGCAGCCCGAACCGCTTCCACGCCGAGCAGGTCATCGCCGCGTGCCGGGCCGGCAAGCGCGCGGTCCTCTGCGAGAAGCCGCTCGCCGTCTCCGCCGAGGAGGGCCGGGCCATCGCCCGCGCGTCCGTCGAGCACAGCGTGCCCGTCATCGTCGGCACGATGCACGCGTTCGACCCCGCGTGGATCGCCGCGATCGACACCTGGGACGCGTCCGGCCGCGCGCCGCACACCGTCCGCATCTCGGCCGTCATCCCGCCGAACCCCGACTCCGAGGACTCCGCGACCGAGATCGTCGGCCGCCCCGCACCCCGCGTCGCGGGCGAGCCGGACGTCGAGGCGCAGGCGCTCGCGGTCACCGGCGGCGTGCTCGGCCTCGCGATCCACGACCTCCCGCTCGCGCGCCGCCTCCTGCCCGACGCCCGCCCGCGCGTGATCAGCGCGCGCGCCCTCCGGCCGTGGGGCTACGAGGTCGTCGCGATGGTGGGCGAGAGCGTCCTCGAGGTGCACGGCATCGGCGGGGCGTCGTGGGATCCCGAGTGGACGCTCGACGCCGTGGCCCGTGACCGCACCCTCCACCTCGACTTCTCGCTCTCCTACGTGCACGCCGGATCCAGCACCGCCACGCTCACGGACGCCCGCGGCACCATGGGCTGGGGTCCGTACGCGGACAACGGCTACGTCGGCGAGTGGGAGCACGTGCACGACGTGATCACGGGCCGGGTCGCCCCGGTGGCCATGGAGGCGCAGCTCGCCGACCTCGACCTCGCGACCGACATCGCCGAGCAGAGCGCGGCGATCGTCCGCGCGGGCGGCGTCGTCCCCGCTGAGGCCGAGACCGGATCCGACGCGGCCGCCGCCCGGACGGAGGTCGCGGCATGAGCGCCCTCACCCTCCGCATCGACCCCGCGGCCTCGACGACCCACGCGCACGCGGCCGTCGCGACCCTCGCCTCCCTGCCCGAGTCCTTCCGCCGCACCGACGACGCGGGCGATGTGGTCGTGGTCGCCGGCGGCGACGGCTGGGCGGCCCGCGCGAGGGACGCCGCGGCATCCGGCGCCCGCGCCCTCCTCGTGCTCGACCCCGGACCCGCCGCCGACGCCGACCTCGCCGCGCTCGCGGACGCCCGCGTCCCCGTGGTGCTCGACGTGCCGTGGCGGCACGACGAGGCCGTCCGCCGGGTCGCCCCGCGGATCCACCGCCTCGCCGCCCCCGGCGCCCTGTTCGAGGCGCGCGCCACCGTCGAGTCGACCGACGACCTCGACGGCGCGGCCCGCGCGCTCGCGCTCACCGCGCAGACGCTCCTCGGCTCGCCGCTGACGGAGCTGTCGCCGCTCGCCCGGACGCCGGACCACCTGATGCTCACGGGCGCGACCGCCTCGGGCGTCCACGTGATCGTGAGCGCGGTCGTCACGGCCCACGCCCACGCGTGCGCCACCTTCCGGCTCGTCGTCGGCGACCGCGCCGCGCACGTCACCCTCCCCGCGCCGGGCACGGCCGCACCCGGACGCGCGAGCGTCACGGACGCCGCCGGCCGCGAGGACCTCCCCGTCGTCTTCGAGTCCGGCCACCGCACCGCGATGCGCCTGGCCCGCGACGCCGCCCACGGCCGATGCGTCCCCGACGACGTCGCCGACCTCCGCTCCCTCCTCGCCGCCGCGCCCGCGCTGGCGGCCGAGGCGCGCCCCTAGACCCAGCCCCTTCCCTTCCACCACACACAGCACCACCGGACAACGGAGTCAGAAATGCCACAGCAGTCATCCAGCGCCTTCGGCAACGGCCTCACCCGACGTTCCCTCCTGAGCGCGGGCGTCGGCGCCGCCGCCGTCGGCCTCCTCGCCGCCTGCAGCGGCGGCGGAGGCGGCGCATCGGGCGCCGCCGCGCCCCTCAAGTTCTGGAACATGCCCTGGGGCGCGCCCGCCTTCCTCACCGAGGACAAGGCGATCTCCGCGGCCTACAAGCCCGCCAGCGGCATGGGCGGCGTGAGCTACCAGCAGGTCCAGTGGGCCAACTTCACGCAGACCTTCTCGACCGCGGTCGCCGCCAACAACGGCCCGGCCGTGAGCTCGGGCGGCGGGACGACGGCGTTCCTCTTCGAGTCGCAGGGCAAGATCGCGTACGCGGACGACCTCATCGAGACGTGGAAGGGCAACGGGATCTACGACGACTTCCTCCCGGGCCTCGTCGACACCCTGAAGACGGCCAACGGCTACGCGGCCGTCCCGTACAACCTCGACATGCGCATGTACTGGTACCGCAAGGACCTCCTCGAGAAGGCCGGCGCCGACGTCCCGACCGACTGGGACTCCTACGAGGCCGCGTGCGCCGCGCTCAAGAAGATCGGCGTCTACGGCTACGGCACCCGCTCGGGCGCCGGCGCCTTCACCGGCTTCCACCAGATCGTCGCCCACATGATCAACAACGGCGGTGGCCTCTTCGACGGCGACCAGAACCCGGACGTGGTCACCGACGCCAACATCCAGGCGGTCGAGTGGGTGCTCGGCATGGTGAAGAACGGCTACGTGGACCCCCGCAGCGCCACCTACACCTCCGACAACGCGTACCAGCAGATGGACGCCGGCACCTTCGGCATGTTCTGGGACGGCGCGGGGGCCACGGCCAACGTGACGCCCGAGACCGCGGCGCAGATGGTGGTGGGCGACCCGCTCGTGGGCCCCGGCGGCGAGAAGGGCGCGCTCTACTTCCCGAACAACATCATGATGTACAAGTCGACGCCCAGCCAGGAGAACAGCGAGGCGTTCCTCACGTACTACTACCAGAACATGAAGTCGCTCTGGACGAAGCAGACCGGCATCGGCCTGCCGCCGCTGAAGTCCATCGCCGACGAGGCGTACGCGGACGACCCGAACACCACGAAGATCCTCAACGACTGGCAGCCCATCTCGAAGACCTGGGGCGCCCCCGGCTCGAACACGGTGTTCCAGAACGTGACCAAGGTCGACGGCACGCAGCCGACGATCTCGTTCGCGCAGGCGGTCCTCGGGGGCACGGTCACGGCCAAGGCCGCCCTCGAGACGCTGCAGAAGGAGCTGGAGGCCGGCGCGTGACCCGCGTCGCACCGGAGGCCCTGACGTGGACGGGGTGATCTGATGGCCGTCGACACCCGCGACACCCGCGTCGCCGACAAGATCGGGCTGGCCCGCCGCGGCGTCGGCGTGGCCGGCCCCGGTCGGCCGCCGAGCGCGCCGCGGAAGGGCCGGGGGAAGACGCCGCTCGGGCGGGCGGGGAAGACGCTGGCGCTGTTCGCGCTGCCGTCCCTCCTGCTGCTCATCCTGCTCAACGTCTACCCCGTCGTGTACTCGTTCCTGCAGTCCCTCCAGCAGGGGACGCCATCGACGCTGCCCTGGCAGACGCCGTTCGTCGGGTTCGAGAACTACGCGAACGTGCTCACCTCCGACTCGTTCCGCAACGCGACCACCTTCACGATCGTGTTCACGGTCGTGGGCGTGTTCGGGTCGTGGCTCGTGGGGCTGGCGCTCGCGCTGCTGCTGCGCACGCGGATCCCGGCCAACGGGCTCTTCAAGGTGCTGCTGCTCCTGCCGTGGATCGTCCCGGTGGTCGTCTCGTCGACCTCGTGGAACTGGCTGGTGGCGACGCCGCAGAGCCCGGTGCCGATCATCCTGGAGAGGCTCGGGTTCCCCGACGCGAACTTCCTCGGCGACCCGGTGCTGGCGCAGGTCGTGGTCTGCGTCTTCAAGGTCTGGATCAGCTTCCCGTTCATGCTGATGATGATGTCCTCGGCGCTCGCGTCGGTGGACACCAACGTCTACGAGGCGGCGAAGATGGACGGCGCGAACGCCTGGCAGGCGTTCCGCGGCGTGACCCTCCCGATCATCTCCCGCACCACGTACATCAGCTGGGTGCTGATGACGATCTTCTGCGTCAACGACTTCCCGACGATCTTCCTGCTCACGCAGGGCGGTCCCGTGAACGCGACGACGTCGCTGATCGTGCTGGCGTACCAGCAGGCGTTCCAGAACCTGCAGACCGGTCCGGCCACGGCCGTGGCGTTCATGATGACGGCCGTGCTCGTCATCGTGTCGACGCTGCTGTACCGGCAGATCAAGAAGGCGGACATCGAATGAGCCAGGCACTCGCCGTCGGCGGCGCCACCTCGGCGACCGTCGGCGACATCAAGCGCACGTCGGCGAAGGAGCGGGAGCAGAAGGGCCAGTGGTGGCGCTTCCTGTTCATCGCGATCATCACGCTCGTGGTGATCACGCCCATCCTCGCGGTGCTGTTCCTCTCCACCCAGCCCGGGCAGAACTCGACGGCGACCGGGTTCACGCTGGAGAACTTCCAGCGCGTGCTCGGCGGCACCGACGTGATGATCTGGCTCGGCAACAGCCTGCTCGTCGCGCTCGTCACCGTCGTGGTCTCGGTCGTCATCGCGGCGCCGGCCGGGTACGTGCTCAGCCGCTCGCGGTCGAAGCTCGTCTCCGGGTACTCGCTCATCCTGTTCGTGGTGCAGGCCCTGCCGGTGGTGACGGCGGCGATCCCGCTGTTCATCACGTTCTCGGCCATGGGTCTCATCAACACGCTCCAGGGCGTGGCGATCATCTACATCGGCTCGACCATGTCGGTCGCGATCTGGATGATGGCGGCGTACATCGACTCCATCCCGATCACGCTCGAGGAGGCGGCCTGGATGGACGGCGCGAGCGTGTTCAGCGGCTTCATCCACGTCGTGATGCGCAACAGCCTGCCGGGCATCCTCTCGACCGCGATCTTCTCGTTCCTGCTGGCCTGGAACGACTACCTCATCGCGCTCCTGTTCCTGCAGGACTTCACGAAGTACACCCTCCCCATCGGCCTCAACACGTTCTTCCAGCAGAACGCGGCGGACTGGGGATCGGTCATGGCGGTCGCGGTCATCATGATGCTGCCGCCCGTGCTGATCTTCGCCTTCCTGAACAAGTACTTCAGCGTCGGCGGGATCGGCGGGTCGCTCGCCGGGAGGTGACGCGGCCGGGGCGCGGGTGAGGCCGCGCCCCGCACGAGAGCCCGCCCCCGTGATCCGGATGGATCGCGGGGGCGGGCTCTCGTCGTGCGGTGAGCGTGCGGCTAGGACGCGTCGTCCCGCGCCTCGTACGCCGCCCGCTGCTCCTGCACCTCGCGGATCCGCGCGATGTCGAACTT
The DNA here is from genome assembly GCF_021922925.1 of Clavibacter phaseoli. NCBI lineage: Bacteria > Bacillati > Actinomycetota > Actinomycetes > Micrococcales > Microbacteriaceae > Clavibacter > Clavibacter phaseoli. The sequence continues at coordinate 2,658,588 of NZ_CP040786.1, read as the reverse complement.
GGGCCGGCGGTGGAAGTCGTAGATGCCGTTCTCCTCCTGGAACGTGTCGGTGAGCTGCGTGAAGCAGTAGCCGAACATGAGCGGATCCTCGAGCAGCACCTCGGTGAGGCCGCGGAAGCGCGCGTACCACTCCTCCATCGAGGCGACCCGCTCGCCGTAGCCCCACGAGACGGCGCGCGCCGGGTCGCCGGAGTCGTCCTGCGGGCGGTCGATCTGCTCCGGGTTCCACCAGATGCCGCCGTACTCCGAGAGGAAGAACGGCTGGCCGGCGTACGGCACGGAGATCGCGCGGCCGTCGAGGTCGTTGACGAACGGGCGGCCGTCGGCGAGGCCCGCCTGCTCGCGGCGGAAGGCCTCCGGGTCCTGCTCGTAGGAGTGCGAGTCGTAGACGTCGGAGGAGCGGACGCGGTGCGAGTAGCCGGACGCGTCGAGGACGGGACGGCTCGGATCCGCGGCCTTGGTGGCGAGGTACATGCCGGCGGTCACGTCGTCGAGCTGCGTGATGCGGTCGTGGATCGCCTGGTACGTCTCGTTCAGCGGGCACCAGCCGACGATCGACGGGTGCGAGCGGTCGCGCGTGACCGCCTCGATCCACTGGGTGATGAACGACGCCGTCGGCTTCTGCGCGTCCCTGTCCATGCCGCCGCCCGCGCCCCAGTCGCCGAACTCGCCCCAGACGAGGTAGCCGAGCCGGTCGGCGTGGAAGAGGAAGCGCTCCTCGAACACCTTCTGGTGCAGGCGCGCGCCGTTGAAGCCCGCGGCCATCGACAGCTCGATGTCGCGGACGAGCGCCGCGTCGTCGGGGGAGGTCATGAGGGTGTCCGGCCAGTAGCCCTGGTCGAGCACGAGCCGCTGGAAGACGCGGCGGCCGTTCAGGAGCACGTCGCGGCCGTCGATCGCGATGGAGCGGAGGCCCCCGTAGGAGGCGACCTCGTCGACCACGGCGTCGTCGGCGTCGACGAGGCGCAGCGTGATGTCGTAGAGGTACGGGTCCTCGGGCGACCAGAGCCGCACGCGATCCTCGGGGATGCGCAGCGTGACGCGCGCGCCCAGGTCGCCCGCGCCGATCCGCGACCGCGTGATCTCGCCGTCGGCGTCCGCGAGGACAGCCTCGAACGCCAGGCCGGCCGTGCGGTGCGAGAGCTCGGGCGTCACGGTGAAGGAGGAGTCCGCGCGCTGCGGCTCGATGTGCGCCGAGCGGATGTGGGCCTCGGGCACGGGCTCCAGCCACACCGTCTGCCAGATCCCGGTGGTGCGCGTGTAGAAGCAGGCCGTGTTCTCGAACCAGGTCGCCTGCTTGCCGCGGGCCTGCGGCTCGTCGCGGGTGTCGCGGGCGCGGACCACGATGGTCAGCTCCTCCTCGTCGGCCCGCATGCCGAGGTCGGCCGTGAACGACGTGAAGCCGCCGCGGTGCCGGGCGACCTCCTCGCCGCCCACCCACACGGTCGCGTCGTGGTCGACGGCGCCGAAGTGGAGGAGGACGCGGCGGCCGCTCCAGCCCGCGGGGATCCGCACGGTGCGGCGGTACCAGACCGCCGTGAGGAAGTCGACGTCGCCGATGCCCGACGCGGTGGACTCCGGCGCGAACGGCACGAGGATCTCCTCCGCGAGCTCCCGCTCGAGGAGCCCGCGCTCGAGCCCGCTGTCGCCGCGGTCGCGCTCGAAGCCCCACGGGCCGTTGAGGTTCAGCCAGTCGGGGCGCGTGGACTGCGGACGCGGGTGCTCGGGCTTGGGGATGGAAGGGGTGGGGGTGGTCGAGGTGCTGTCGGTCACGATCGGGGGGCCTCCTGGTCGGGGGTCGGGCGGTCGGTCGGGGTGCGTGGCGCGGGAGTCGTGCGGCGGGGATCAGCCCTCGTCGAGGTGCACGGGCTCGCCCGTGTGGTAGTCGACGAGCGCGCCGGGCCGCCCCAGGACGGGCTGATGGAACCGGCCCGTGAGGTACATCGGCGTGACCAGGTACGACTCGCGCGCCCGCTCCGGCCGCGCCCAGCGCACGCCGTTCGCGATCACGCGCTGCACGTCGGGGTGGTGGTAGACGGGGTAGACCTCGTCGCCGGGGCTGAAGTAGAAGACCCGCCCGTAACCGCGCTTGTACGTGATGCCGCTGCGGAACACCTCGCCGCCGGAGAAGCTGCTGATGAAGACCAGCTCGTCGGGCTCGGGGATGTCGAAGAACTCGCCGTACATCTCCTGCCCCGGGATCTGGATGGGCTGCGACACGCCCTCGGTGATGGGGTGCCGCGGCGCCACCGTCCACACGAGCTCGCTGTCGCCGTCGTTGCGCCAGCGCAGGCTGCAGGTGGTGCCCATCAGCCGGCGGAAGATCTTCGAGTGGTGCCCGGAGTGCAGCACGATGATGCCCATCCCCTCGAGCACGTGGCGCTGGATCCGGTCGACGACCTCGTCCGCCACCTCCTCGTGCGCGGTGTGGCCCCACCAGAGCAGGACGTCGGTCCGGGCGAGGAGCTCCTCTGTCATGCCGTGCTCGGGGTCGTCGAGCACGCGCGTCGTGACGTCGGCGTCGGCGCCGAGGAGGGCGCGGATCCCGTCGGCGATCGTGCTGTGCATGCCGTCCGGGTAGATGCCGGCGACGACGGGGTTGATCCTCTCGTGCCGGTGCTCGCCCCAGACGACGACGCGGATGGGGGTGGTGGTCGTGTCGGTCACGGGGTCCCTCCCGGGGTGGTGGTGGCGGCAGGGGCGGATCCCCAGGCCGGGGTGCGGATGCCGTCGGCCGCGCTCGTCCACGAGCGGAGCAGGTCGGCGACGTCGGCGCTGCGCTCGTCGGCGATCGCCTGGGCGAGCGCGTCCTCGAGCAGGTCGGCGATGACGACGCGCTCGCCGCCCCGCTCGCTGCTGCGGATCGCGCCCTCGACCATCGCGAGGCTGAGCACGTTGTGCCGCACCTCGCTCTGCGGGGTGGTGCCGGCGCGGAGGGATCCGACGAACTCCTCGAGCGACGCGGCGATGCCCTCGGGGTGCTCGGGCACCTGGAACCGGCCGTCCGGGACGTCGAGGCCGACGACGTCGTCACCGTCCCAGTGCGCGGCGCCGCGCTCGCCGTAGGCGCGCCAGTCGGCGTTCCACGACGTGGGCATGCCGGGCGTGCAGCGGCTGCCGACGTACGCGAAGCGCGCGCCGGACGCGAGCTCGAAGTCCGCGGTCGCGGCCGCGTCGCCCGTGAACCAGCTCCACGGCGGGTTCCACGAGCTGCAGCGCACGGCCACGGGCTCCTCGCCGGTCGCGTAGCGCAGCTGGTCGAAGTGGTGGATGGACATGTCGACGAGCAGCGGGTGCGCCATCTGCTCGCGGAAGCCGGGCTCGTGGTCCTCGTGCAGGAACTGCGCGTGCACCACCGCGAGCGGGCCGACCTGCGCGACCGCCTCGCGGAACGCCGTGAGGTGCGTGAAGTAGCGGCGCGACTGGCTGACCATGAGGAGGCCGCCCGTGATGTCCGCGAGCGCGACCTGGCGGAGCGCCTCCGCGACGGTGGGCGCGAGCGGCTTCTCGCACAGCACGGGGAGGCCCGCGCGGAGCGCCTGCTCGTTGACGACGCGGTGCGCCTGCGGCACGGTCACGTTCACCACGGCGCGGGCGCCGGAGCGCGCCGCGACCTCGGCGACGGAGGCCCCGACGGCGACGCCGTCGAGCCCGGCGTCGCGCACGGCGGACTCGGCGAGCGGCACGTCGAGGTCGACCACTCCGACGGGCGCGGCGTGCGGGGAGTCGGCGAGCATGCGGATCCACGCGCCGCCCATGGCGCCTGCCCCCACCACCACGACGGGCAGGCGCGCGTCGTCGGAGCCGGACGGGGAGGCCGGGTCCTCTCGGACATCGGTCATGGTGGTCATCCCTTCAGCGCTCCGCCCAGGCTGGACTTGAGGAGGTGCTTGCGAGCGACGACGTACAGCACGGCGGGCGGGAGGACGTAGACGACCGCGCTCGCGGCCAGGAGCCCCCAGTCGACCACGTTCCGTTCGCTGAAGGCTCGGAACAGGCCGATGGCGAGCGGGTAGAGCTCCTGATCCTGCAGCAGCACGAGCGGCGTGAGGAAGTCGCCCCACGAGCCCATGAACATGAGCATCGCGGCGGCGCCGAGCCCGGGCCCGATGAGGGGCAGCACGATGCGGCGCGCGCCCTGGAGCCGCGTGTTGCCGTCCGTCCACGCGGCCTCCTCGAGCTCGATGGGGACGGCGTCGACCGTCCCCTTCATCAGCCAGAGGGTGACCGGGAGGCCGCTGACGGCCTGCACGATGATCAGGCCGTGCAGCGTGTTGGCCAGGTGCAGGTTCACCATGATCAGGTACAGCGCGACGATGGTCGCGGGCGCCGGGATCACGCGGATGAGCAGGATCGCGAACATGAAGAACCGGCGCCCGGGGAAGGCGAAGCGCGAGAGCGCGTAGCCGCCGGCGATCCCGAGCGCGAGGTTGAGCGCCGTCGACGAGATGGCGATCACGAGGCTGTTCACCAGGAGCATCGGCGTGCCGGGCGCGGTGAAGAACCGGGCGAAGTTGTCGAGCGAGAAGGCGGGGAGCTGCACGGTGGCGCCGGCGTCCGCGTCGAAGGCGCTGAAGGCGACCCACGCGAACGGGACGAGGCAGAACAGCCCCAGCGCGATGATCAGCGCGTAGCCGACGCCGCGCTGGGCGACGGCGCCGGGCGTGAGCGGGCGGCGTCGCGGCCGGCCGGGCAGGGTCGCGGGGGTGCGTTCCGGGAAGGCGGTCATGTCACACCTCCACCTTCGCCAGGCGGATGTAGACCGCGCCGAGCACGAGGACGATCACGAGCAGGATGATCGACGCGGCGCTGCCGATCCCGATCTGCGAGAACTGGAGCGCGCGCTCGTAGATGTAGATGGCGGCGAGGCGCGTCTGCCCGCCGGGGCCTCCCCGGGTGAGGAAGTACACGAGCCCGAACACGCCGACGGTGCTGATGGTCGTGAGCAGGAGGTAGAGGAACACCGGCCCGCGGATCAGCGGCAGGGTGACATGGCGGAAGATCTGCGCGGCCTTCGCGCCATCCATGCGCGCCGCCTCGATCAGCTCGACCGGGACGTCCTCGAGGGCGGCCTGGAACATGATCATCGCGAAGGCCACGCCCCGCCAGATGTTGACCAGGATGATCGCGAGCATCGGCGCCGTCTGCAGCCACGCGGTCGGCTCCTCGCCGAACACCGCGGTCAGCCGGTTGAGCGTGCCCTCCGGGCTGGTCGCGAGCACGCTCGCCCAGGTGAGGGCGGCGACGACCTCGGGGACCACCATCGGCATGAGCACGGCCGCGCCGAAGAAGCCCTTGCCACGGATCCACGGCCGGCTGAGGACGATCGCGGCGACCATGCCGAGCACGGTCTGGCCGATGAGGGCCGAGAACAGCAGGAACGTGCCGGTCTGCCCGAGCGATCCGAGGAAGTCGGCGTTCGTGAGGAGGTAGACGTAGTTGTCGAGGCCGACGAACTTCGGGTCGCGGGCCGCGAAGCCCGTGAGCTGCGTGTTGGTCAGGCTGAGCCAGACGCTGTAGACCGCGGGCAGGACGATGAAGAGCGCGATGAGCAGCGCCGAGGGTCCGAGCAGGAGCGCGACGAGGGGCAGGTTCGAGCGCCGGCGCCTCCGCGCCGGTGCGGGCGGCGTGACCGCCGCCCGCACCGGGATCGCCGCGTCGATGACCGACGTCACTCCTTCACCAGGGTCGGCCCGAGCAGGTCCGTCGCGTTCTTCACGAACGCGTCGTACGCCTCCTGGCCGTCGGCCTTGCCGCTGAGGATCAGCTCCGTCGCGGAGGCGACCGCCTGGCCGATCTGGTCCGTGCCGTCGCCCGTCACCACGAACACGCTGTCGGCGAGGTCCTCGCCGGCCTGCAGCAGGTGCGGCTCCTCGGAGTAGGGCGCCACGTCGTCGAGGTCGTCGCGGGCGGAGGCGGCACCCGAGGCCGTCAGCTGCTCCGCGAGGGGCTCGCCGGTGGAGAGGTACTTGATGAACTCCATCGCGGCGTCCTTGTTCTCGGACTGCTCGGAGATCGCGTAGCCGCCGCCGGTGCTGCTCCACCCGTACGGCTGGTCGCCCGAGCGCAGGCCCGGGAACTGCCAGGTGGTCACCTTCTCGTCGAGCCCGTCGATGGGCGTCGCGCCCTCGGGGCCCCAGTCGAACTTCCAGCCCCACGTGCCCTGCGCGGCGACCTGGATCTCGCCCTCGGGGAACTTCTCGTACTTCGTGGGCTCCCAGGGGTTCGGGTTCTGCAGGTCCTCGACGGGCATGAGGCCCTTGTCGACCAGCTCGGCGTAGAGGTCGAACACCGCGAGCCAGCCGGGGCTCTGGAGGTCCCACGTGTCGGTCTCGGTGTCGTAGTAGCCGGTGTCGGTGCCGCCGAGCAGGGGCTGGAAGCCCTCGCCCCAGGTGCCTCCGCCCCACGCGGTGCCCGCGGGGATGACGATCGGGGTGCCGCCGGTCTTCTCCTTCACCTGCACGAGCCGGTCGATCAGCTCGTCCCAGGTCTCGGGCTGGGTGGTGTCGACGCCGACCTCGGTCAGCACGTCCTGGCGGATGAAGAGGTTGAGGACGCCCGCGCCGGAGGGGAGGCTGTAGACGCTCCCGTCCTGGCGGGTCATCGCCTCCTTCACGGCGGGGTAGTAGTGCGAGTAGCCGTCCCAGTCGGCGAGGTAGTCGTCGAGCGGCGCGAGGTAGCCGGCGGAGGACCACGCGATCGCCATGTTCTCGCCGATGTCCAGCACGTCCGGCGCCTGGCCGGCGATGAGCTGCTGGGTCATCTTGGTCATGAACTGCTCGTCGGTCAGCTGGTCGGCGATGAGGTCGACCTTGACGTCCTTGCCCTGCTCCTTCATCGCGGCCTCGAAGCCGGGGATGACCTTCCCGATGGCGTCGATGTTGGTCTGCTTGGTCTCCATGATGGTGATGGTCACGGGTCCGTCGTCGGCCGATCCGCCGCCGCTGGAGCAGGCGCTGAGCCCGACCGCGACGGTTCCGGTGACGAGGGCCGCGATCACGCGGGAACGCTTCATTGCGATGCCTCTCTCCGCGCCGCATCCGTCGGCCACTTTGCCACTTCGATGGGATAAAGCGCTGGGAGCGATGTTAGGACATGAGGTCATGGGCGTCAACGGGGGCGACCACCGGGATCGCCAGTCCGCTCGCCGCGGCCGCCTCGGCGGAACCCTCCGGCTGCGGTAGCTTCGACGGACGCCGGGGGACGTCCGTCCGCGGGCGCCGGCCGGACCCCGAGGAGGCGACGTGCCCCGAGGCAGCAACCTCCCGCGGCTGGCGGACTACAACCAGGCGGTCGTGCTCGACCTGGTGCGGCGGGATCCGGGGCGCAGCCGGGCCGACCTGCAGCGCGTCTCCGGGCTCGCCTCGCAGACCATCTCGAACATCACCCGGCGGCTCATCGACACGGGCATGATCCGCGAGAGCGCGCCCGCCGACACGAGCCGCGGCCGGCCGAGCATCCCGCTCTCGGTGGATCCCGACGGCGCGTGCGCGGTCGGCGTGCACGTGGACCCGGCCCGCCTCACCGTGCTCCTGCTCGACATCGCGGGCGGGATCCGTGACCGCCGCGAGCTCCGCACCCCGCAGTCGCCCGACCCCGACGACACGACCGCACTCATCGCCGCGAGCGTCGACGAGATGATCCGGGCGTCCGGCGTCGACCGCGCGCGCGTCCTCGGCCTGGGCGTCGCGGTGCCGGGTCCGCTCGACGTCCGGACCGGCGTCATGATCGCGCCGCCCCAGCTCCCGCGCTGGCGGCACGTGCGCCTGCGCGCCGACCTGCACGATGCGACCGGCCTCCCGGTGCTGCTCGACAAGGACGTGACGGCCGCCGCGACCGCGGAACTGCGCGCCTCCGCCGACGCCGACTTCCTGTTCCTGTACCTCGGATCCGGCGTGGGCGCCTCGGTCGTCGCCGAGGGCCGGGTGCTGCGCGGGGTGAGCAACAACATCGGCGAGATCGGCGACATCCTCGTGGATCCCGCCGCGGAGGACCTCGGCTGGGGCGGCCGCCGCGGCGGGCTGGCGGCGGCGTGCGTGCCGGAGGCGCTCGTGATCCAGGCGGTGCAGGCGGGCCTCATGCCGCTGCCCGACCTCGCCGACTACCTCGCGCTCGACGACGCGCTGACGCGCCTGTCGGAGCTGGCGAGTGCCGGCGACCCGGCGGCCGTCGCGCTGCTGGCCCGCGCCGCCCGTCGGGTGGCGTCGGGCATCGCGGTGCTCGTCAACCTCCTCGACGTGCCGCGCGCGGTGCTCGGCGGACCCGCGTGGAACCGGCTCCGTGACGCGTTCCTCCCCGTGCTCGAGGACGCGGTGCGGCGCGAGCTCGTCGTGCCGCGCCCCGACTTCCGGGTGGTGGGCAGCGCGGTGGGCGAGCAGATCGCCGCGCAGGGCGCCGCCGAGCTCGTGCTCGACAGCTTCCTGGCGCCGCATACCGGCGTCCTCGTCATGGGGTGAGGACGCCGGCGCTGCGCGGTGCGCCGCGGGTCAGTCGCGCGGCGCGGCCGCCGTCTCGGCCTGAATCGTGGACGTCGTGGGCGCGGCCGCGTGGGCGCCGTGCCCGCCGTCCGCCGGGAGGCCCGCGGGGAGGTCGACGGCCGGAGCCGACGCGTGCGGGTGCGTGCGCTCGAGCGCGGCGCCCTCGATGTCGACGTCCGGCAGGATCCGGTCGAGCCACCGCGGCAGCCACCAGGCCGAGCGGCCCAGCAGGTGCATGAGCGCGGGCATCAGCAGCATCCGCACCACGAACGCGTCGAGGAGCACGCCGAACGCGAGGCCGAAGCCGATGGACCGGATGATGGTCGACTCGGAGAAGATGAACCCGCCGAACACCGACACCATGATGAGGGCCGCCGCCGTGACGACCGCGCGCCCGGCCCGGAAGCCCTGCACCACCGCGAGCCGCGCCTCGGCGCCGTGCACGTACGCCTCCCGCATGCCGCTCGCGAGGAACAGCTGGTAGTCCATCGCGAGCCCGAACAGGATCCCGACGAGGATCACCGGCAGGAAGCTCAGGATCGGCCCCGGGCTCTCCAGCCCGATGAGCCCCGCGCCCCAGCCGAACTGGAACACCGCGACGATGAGGCCGTAGGTCGCGAAGAGCGACAGCACGAACCCGCCGGTCGCGATCAGGGGCAGCAGGATCGAGCGGAACACGACGATCAGGATCAGCAGCGACAAGCCGACCACCACGAGCAGGTAGAGCGGCAGCACCGCGGCCAGCGCCTCGGAGATGTCGATGTTGGTGGCGGCCTGCCCGGCGACGCCGAGCGTGATCCCGCCGTCGAGCTCGGGCAGCGCGCGGATGTCCTGCACGAGCTCCTCGGTCGACGCGCTGTTGGGGCCCTCCTCGGGGAGCACCTGGAACGCGAGGACCGTGTTGTCGTCGGTGTTCGCGACGGGGGCGACCGCCACCACGTCGTCGAGGTCGTGCAGCGCCTGCGCGACCTCGACCTGCGTGGCGAGGAGGTCGTCGTCGGCGAGGCCGGCGGGCACGTCGGCGACCACGAGCAGCGGGCCGTTGGCGCCCTCGCCGAACTCGTCGGCGACCGTCGTGAAGGCGCGCTCGCTGGTGGATCCGGCCGGCTCGCTGGATCCGTCGGGCAGGCCGAGCCGCATCGACAGGCTCGGGATCGCGATCACGAGCAGGGCGACCACCGTGCCGAGCACCGTCAGCACGGCGCGCGCGTTCGACATGGGCTTCAGGGTCTTCGAAGCCTCCTGCGGGTGGGCCGCGGATCCGGCCTCGGCCGCCGCCGCGCGGTCGCGCTTCCGCAGCACGCGCGTCCCGGCGAGGCCGAGCACCGCGGGCGTGAGCGTGATGGCGACGAGCACCGCGACGAGCACGCAGACGGCGCCGACCGTGCCCATCAGGCCGAGGAACGGTACGCCCGTAATGTTGAGGGCGAGGAGGGCGACGATCACCGTGGATCCCGCGAACACGACCGCCGTGCCCGACGTGCCGTTCGCCAGCCCGATCGACTCGCGCACGCCGGTGCCCGCGAGCATCTGCTTCCGGTGCCGGTTGACGATGAAGAGGGAGTAGTCGATGCCGACCGCGAGGCCGAGCATCACGCCCAGCACCGGGGTCACCGACGCCATGTCGACGACGCCGGAGAACGCGAGCGAGGCGGTGACGCCGACGCCCACGCCGACCACCGCGGTGACGATGGGGAGCGACGCGGCGATGAGCGTGCCGAGCATCACGATGAGCACGATGGCCGCGAACACGAGGCCGACGACCTCGCCGATGCCGAAGATCTCGGGGACGCCCTGCGCGAGGTCGGTCGCGAAGTCGACGCTCGTGCCGGCGACGGGGGAGTCCTGGAAGTGCGCGATGGCCTCCTCCTTGGTCTCCTCGGAGAGCTCGAGGCGCGGATCCGTGAAGGAGACGTTGACGATGGCCGTCGAGCCGTCCTCCGAGACCACGCCGATGCCGTCCGTGAGGCCGAGGAGCGTGCGGCCGAGCTCGGCCTGCTCGGCGCCGGACTCGAGCTGCGCGCGCGAGGAGTCGACGGTCGCCTGCTGCTGCTGGAGGGCCTGCGTCTGCTGGTCGAGCTGGGCCTGCTGCGCGTCGAGCGCGGCGATCTGCGCGGCGGGCGCGCCCGCGGCCTCGGCCTGCTGGCGCGCGGCGGTGAGCTGCTGCTGGCCCGCGTCGAGCTGCGCCTTGCCGGCGTCGAGCTGCTGCTGCGCCTGGTCGAGCTGCGTGCGGCCCGCGGTGATCTGGTCGTCGCCGCTGGAGAGCTGCGCGGCCTGGTCGGCGCGCTGCTGGGTGACGGCGAACGGATCCACCACGCGCGCGACGCCCGGCAGGTCGCCCGCGCTGGTGGCGAGGGCGGAGATGTCCTGCTTCTGCTGGTCAGTGAAGGCCGAGCCGTCGGCGGTGCGGTAGACGACCGTGCCGGTGCCGCCCGCGGTGTCGGGGAGCGTCTGCGCGAGCTCGTCGGTGACGGCGCCGGACGCCGTGCCGGGGATGTCGAAGCTGTTGCCGAGGGTGCCCGCGAACGCGAGGAACGAGCCCACGCCGATCCCGAGGATCACCACCCACGAGACGATCACGAGCCACGCGCGACGCGCGGCCATCGAACCGAGCCGGTACAGCACTGACGCCATGTCATCTCCCTCAGACGCTTCGACGATACGCTACGTCTCGTCTAGTTTCTGGAGCTACCCTGTGCAGGTGAACGAGCACCGAACCGGACGGGTCCGCAGCGAAGCGGCCCGGGAGGCGATCCTCGGCGCGACCGTGCGCCTCATCCACGCCGTCGGCTACGACCACCTCACGATCGAGGGCGTCGCCAAGGAGGCCGGCGTCGGCAAGCAGACGATCTATCGGTGGTGGCCGTCGCGCGGTGCCCTCATCGCCGAGTGCATGACCGAGGGGCGGCTGATCCCGGTGGAGTTCGCCGTGCCCGACACGGGCGACCTCCTCGCCGACATCGAGCGCTGGCTCACGGGCGTGCTCGCCGTGCTGGATGCGCCCACCGGAGGCCCGCTCGTCCGCTCGCTCGTCGCGGCCGCCGCCGAGGACGCGGCCGTGGGCGACAGCCTGAGCGCGAGCCTCGGCGTCGACCGCGACCTGTCCGAGCGCCTGGCCTCGGGGATCCGCGCGGGCCAGCTCCCCGCCGACGCGCCCGTCGACGAGCTCGGCCAGGCGATCCTCGGCGTCATCGTGCTGCGCGTGCTCGGCCGGAAGGGCGACCACTCGGAGAGCGTGACGCGGCTGGTGCGGTTCGTGCTGGGATCCGGCCGGGCCTAGGCCGGCGCCGGCGCCTCGATGGCGAGCTTCACGCCGACGGCACCGAGCAGGCCGCCGGTGGCCCAGCGCTGCCAGCGCATCCACCGGGGTCGACCGCGCAGGAAGACGGCGATCGAGCCGGCCGCGAGGACGATCCCCGCGTTGACAGCGAGGCTCACCAGGATCTGCACCGCCCCGAGCTGGAAGCCCTGCGCGACGACGTCGCCCGCGGCCCGGTCGACGAACTGCGGGATGAGCGCGAGGTACATGATCGCGGCCTTCGGGTTGAGCAGGTTCGTGACGAGGCCCATGCGGAACAGCTTCGCGGTGGAGTCGCGGGGCAGGTCGCGCGTGTCGAAGACGGAGGCGCCGCCGGGGCGCAGCGTCGAGTACGCGAGCCACAGCAGGTACGCCGCGCCGGCGACCTTGAGCGCCGTGTAGAGCCACGGGACCACGACGAAGACGGCGGCGAGGCCGACGTTGGCCATGGTCATGTAGACGACGAAGCCCACGCCGGTGCCGGCCAGCGAGACGAGTCCCGCGCGACGGCCCTGGCTGATGCTGCGCGAGACGAGGTACATCATGTTCGGGCCCGGCGTGAGGACCATCCCGAGGGCGACGAGCGCCATGGCGGATGCAGCGGCCAGGGTGATCATGCGGGTGCCTCCTCACGGGTCGGCGGCGGGTGGTCCGCGGCCGGGAGCACCAGCTTGGCGCACGCGCGGGGCGGGGCCCGTCGTGGCCCCGCGGCCTCACCGGTACGTGTAGAACCCCTCGCCCGACTCCACGCCGAGCTTGCCCTGGTCGAGGTACTCGCTCTTGAGGTGCGCCGCCCACGCCTGCGCGCCCGGCTCGTCGCTCGCCGCGGAGATCGCGTAGGCCGTGCGGAGGCCGACGACGTCGTAGATCTGGAACGGGCCGAGGGGCGCGCCCGTGGCGATGCGCCAGGTGGTGTCGACCGTCTTCGGATCCGCGACGCCCGTCAGCACGAGGCCCGCCGCCGCCTCGAGCAGCGGCACGAGCAGCGAGTTGAGCACGTAGCCCGGCTGCTCCTTCTTCAGCGGGATCGGGACCATGCCGATCTCCTCGGCGAACGCGACGACCCGGTCGAACACCTCGGGCGACGTCGCTGGCGTACCCATGATCTCGGCCGTGTTCTGCCGCCAGACGTGGTTCGCGAAGTGCAGGGCGAGGAATCGGTCGGGGCGGCCGGTGGCGTCGGCGATCGCGCTGGGCAGGAGCGTCGACGAGTTGGTGGCGAAGACCGTGCGCTCGGGGGCGGCCTCGGCGATGCGGCGGTAGACGTCCTGCTTGAGCTCGAGGGACTCGGGGACCGCCTCGATCACGAGGCCGGCGTCGGCGACGGCGGCCGCGAGATCGCTCGTCAGCGTGATCCCCGCGGCGGCGGCTGTCGCGGACTCCCTGCTGTCCTCGCCGGTCTCGCCGACGTACTGCGCGACGATCGCGTCGAGCCGTCCGCGCGCGGCCTCGAGCGCCGCGTCGTCCACGTCGTACGCGGTCACGGTCTTCCCGTGGTTCGCGGCCTGGAACGCGATCTGCGCGCCGAGCACGCCGGCTCCGAGCACGGTGACGTTCGCGAATGCGGGCATGGGGGACTCCTTCGTCGGCGGTTCGCGGCGGCGGGTGGATCCCCGGCGCCGGCCCTCCCAGCGAAGCACCGGTCGACGGGGCCCGACCGGCGCGTGCGGCCAGCGGACAGCCGCGTCCCCCTGCCCCGGTGCGGAGCAGGGGGACGCGAGGATCACTCGGCGGGCGCCGCCGGGTAGTCGTGCTGCGAGAGGAACGCGGCGAGGTGCGCCGCGTTGCGGGCGGCCGTCGCGGTGACGGACGCGACGCGCTCGGGCACCTCGTCGAGGTCGTTGTAGTCGACGCTGTTCATCGCCTCGCCGTTCCAGTACACGCCGCCCTGCGCGGGGACGGAGAAGCCGACGTCGTTGAGGCCCTGGAGGAAGTCGGCCGTGATCTTGTGGGCGCCGTCCTCGTTGCCGACGACGACCGCGAGCGCGACCTTGCCGAACAGGATCGGGTTGCCGTCCTCGCGGGTCTCGGACAGCTCGGCGTCGAGGCGCTCGAGCACGCGGGAGGCGACGGACGACATGTGGCCCATCCAGGTGGGCGTGGCGAGGATCAGGATGTCGGCGGCGAGCACGGCCTCGCGGACGGTGGGCCAGGCGTCGCCGTCGCCCATGTCCTTCTCCACGCCGGGCTTGATGTCGTGGTCGACGAGGCGGATCTCGCGGCCGGTCACGCCGTGCGTGGCCAGCTCGGCGAGCACCTCGCCGGCGAGCTTGCTGGTGCTCGAGGGAGCGGGGGAGGGCTTGAGGGTGCAGTTGAGGACGATGGCGGTGGTCATGGTGTTCCCTTCGGTGGATCCCCTGGAACGTAGGCCGGTCGGGGCGATGGCTGTCGAGGAGCTGCGCGGATCGGCCACGGCTCGGAGGCGGCGGTCATCTCCCGGCTCGCCGTCGGTAGGTTCGACGGGCGGGACTCCCCGCCGGACGTGGAGGATCCCCGATGAGCGACACCCCCGGGCACAGGCCCCTCGCCCCGCTCGACCCCGCCGACCAGGGCGTCGAGGGCGAGCTCCGCCGCGACCGCTTCCTCGGCGACCGCGACCTCACGCGCTGGGTGACGCCGGTCGGCCGGGTCCTCGCCCGCGTCGTGGAGCGGATCATGCGGGCGCTCGGCCCGTACGCCGCCCTCGTGATCACGCTGCTGGTGGGCCTCGCGCTCGCCGTGGGGCTGTCCGCGATCGCCGCGCAGGTCTACGACAACGTGACCGACGCCGACGGGGTCGCCGGCCTCGACAAGCCGATGCTCGCCTTCATGATCGGCATCCGCACGCCGTGGCTGAACGACGCCGCGACCGCGTACACGGACGTCGCGGGCGTCGTGGTCATGCCGGTCATCGCGGTCGTGACGATGCTGTTCCTGGCCATCCGGCGGCGCTCGTGGACGCCCGTCATCCTGGTCGTCGCGGCCGGCGGCGGATCGCTCCTGCTCACCATCGCGGGCAAGGAGATCATCGGCCGCGCCCGCCCCGACCTCGCCGACGCGGTGCCGCCGTACGAGACGTCGCCGTCGTTCCCGAGCGGTCACACGCTCAACGCGGTCGCGATCGCCGGGATTCTCGCCTACCTGCTCCTCCTCCGCCAGCACCGCCGCGTGACGCGCGTGCTCTCGATCGCGGTCGCCGTGGTCTTCGCCGTCACCATCGGCATCTCCCGCGTGTACCTCGGCCACCACTGGTTCACGGACGTGCTCGCGGCCTTCTTCCTCAGCGGCGCGTGGCTGGCGCTGGTGATCACGGCGCATCGGCTGTACCTGACGGCGCGGCGGCCGGGGGCGGTGGAGGCGGGGGCGGAGCGCTGACCTTCGGGGGCGACAGCTCGCACGAGCACGTCCCGCTCCGTGCGACCCTTGCCGCATGGATCTCGAGGTCGGCCCCGCGCTGACCATCCCCGCGGCCGAGCTGCGGTGGCGGTTCTCGCGGTCGTCCGGGCCCGGCGGGCAGCACGTCAACACGTCGGACAGCCGGGTGCAGCTCACGTGGAGCCCGGTGGAGTCGCTGGTGCTGACGGATCAGCAGCGGGCGCGGATCCTCGAGCGGCTCGGCCGGCGCCTGGTCGGCGGCGCGGTCACGGTGACGGTGTCCGAGCAGCGGTCGCAGCTGAGGAACCGGGTGGCCGCGCTCGACGCTCTCCGCGAGATCGTGGCCGAGGCGCTCGCACCCGACGCCGCCCCGCGACGAGCCACGCGTCCCACGAAGGGCTCGCAGCGCCGTCGTCTCGCGGCCAAGACGCAGCGCTCGGCGACGAAGCAGCAGCGCAAGCGCCCGACCGGCGACTGACGGCGGATCAGCGGATCAGGCGGATGCCCCGACGGACGCGTCCGTCCGGTCCCACCCCAGCGCCTCGCCGATCTGCTTGATCGCGGCGAGCGACCGGAGGTTGAAGTCCACGCCGAGCTGGTTGGGGATCGTGACGAGGAGGGTGTCGGCCGCGGCGATCGCCTGGTCCTTGCCGAGCTCGTCGATGAGGCGCTCCGGGGTGCCGATGTAGGAGCGGCCGAAGCGCCACTTCTCGCCGCCGACCTGGCCGACCTGGTCCTGGCCCTCGATCTGCGAGCGGACGCCGAAGTACATCTCCGATTCGTCGTCGACGATGGGGATGATGCTGCGGCTGACGCTCACGCGCGGCTCCCACGCGTGCCCGGCGGCGGCCCAGCCGTCGCGGAACAGCTGGATCTGCTCGGCCTGGAGCACGTCGAGCGGCACGCCGGTGTCCTCGGAGAGGAGCGTCGACGACATGAGGTTCATGCCCTGCTCGGCCGCCCACTGGCCGGTCGCGCGCGTGCCGGCGCCCCACCAGATGCGCTCGCGGAGGCCCGGCGACTGCGGGGTGATCGCGACGCCGCCCGCGATGATGCCGCGCTGCGGGGCCGCGGTCGCGAGCTCCTCGCCCTCGAGCGCGCGGAGGAAGAGGCCGGTGTGGCGGCGGGCCATGTCGGCGTCGGTCTCGCCGTCCTGGGGCACGTAGCCGAAGGACTCGTAGCCGGCCTCGACCTGCTCGGGCGATCCGCGGCTGATGCCGAGCTGCACCCGGCGGTTGGAGATGAGGTCGGTCATGGCCGCCTCCTCCGCCATGTAGAGGGGGTTCTCGTAGCGCATGTCGACGACGCCGGTGCCGATCTCGATCCGGCTGGTGCGGCTCGCGATGGCGGCCAGCAGCGGGAACGGCGACGCCTGCTGCGGCGCGAAGTGGTGCACGCGGAAGTACGCGCCGTCGATGCCGATCTCCTCGGCCGCGACCGCGAGGTCGATCGACTGCAGGAGCGAGTCCTGGGCGGTGCGGACGCGGGATCCGCGCACGTCCTGCCAGTGGTTGAACGACAGGAAGCCGATCTTAGTGGCCATGGGGCGCTCCTCGTGCTCGACGGCGGCGGCATCCGGGTGGATGCGTCTGCATGGAGTCGAACCGCGGCGGGGCGCCCGCCTATTCCCGGCCTCGACCGCGCGGCCTCCCCGGCCTACGCTCCGGACATGCACCGCATCTTCACGACGCCGTTCGCCACGGTCCACGCGCTCTACGTGAAGAAGGTCGAGCGGAAGGGCCACACGCGGGCGGAGGTCGACCAGGTGATCACCTGGCTCACCGGCTTCGACGCCGCGGAGCTCCAGCGCCACCTGGACGCCGAGACCACGTTCGAGGACTTCTTCGCCGCCGCCCGCATCACCCCGCTGGCGGACGAGGTCCGCGGCGTGATCTGCGGCGTCCGCATCGAGGAGATCGAGGACCCGCTCATGAAGCAGATCCGGATCCTCGACAAGCTCGTCGACGAGGTCGCCCGCGGTCGCGCGATGGCGAAGGTGCTGCGCGGCAGCTAGCCGATCCGCACGGCACCCGCCAGCGCCGCCGCGGGCAGCACCGCGCTCGCGTGCAGCACCTCGATGCCGATGAGGCGACCGTCGGCGTCGAAGTCGAGCGCGACCTCGCCGCGGGCGCCGGGCGTCGCGATCGAGTGGATCGTCGTGGCCGCCTCGCCGTCGCCGACCGGCCCGGCCAGCTCGACGTACGCGGCGTCCGCGGCCGGGTCGTAGGTCACGCGCATCACGCGCCCGCCCCCATCAGCGCACGGAACGCGTCGAGCGTCTCGCGCAGCACCTCGGCGAGGTCCGTCTCGGCGCCGCCGTCGGAGAGCCAGCGGCCGATGGAGACGCCGAATACGGTCGCGGTGGCGTGGGCGACGAGCACGGCGGTGAGCGGATCCGACCCGCGCTCCACGAAGCCCGCGCGAACGGCCTCCTGCATCGCCTGGACCTTGCGCATCTCGCGCTCCTGCAAGCCGGGGTCGTCGCCGATGATCCGCTTGCGGGCGAGCAGGGTGTCGCGCCCCTCCGCGAACTGCGACGCGACGACCTCGGGGAAGCCGTCCTCGACGACCTGGAGCGGGGCGCGGTCGGCGGGCGCCTCGCGGATGATGCGCGTCACGAGCGCGGGCAGCTCGTCCTCCTCGGCGAAGAGCACCTCGCGCTTGTCGGCGAAGTGACGGAAGAAGGTGCGGGTCGTGAGGCCGGCGCGGGCGGTGATCTCGGGGACGGTCGTCTCCGCGAAGCCCCGCTCGCGGAACAGCTCGAGGGCGGCGGCGGCCAGGCGCTCGCGCGTGTCCGGCTGCCATCTGCTCATGCGTCGATCCTAGTGATGACATTCCGTGTCATCGATGTGTATGGTGATGACACGCGATGTCATCGGGCAGCGCGATCCGCAGATCGGAGAACCGCATGCCCACCGAATCCGCCGCCTGGCTCGCCTCGTCCGCCGCTGACCTCACCGTCGGACCCGCGCCGCGGACCGCTCCCCGGGAGGGCGAGGTCGCGATCCGCGTCCGCGCCGTCGCGATCAACCCGCTCGACACCATGAAGCAGCACATGGGCGACCTCATGTACCGCTGGCTGCCGCACCCGGCGGTGCTCGGCGAGGACGTCGCGGGCGTCGTCGAGGAGATCGGCCCCGGCGTCACGCGCTTCGCCGTCGGCGACCGGGTCGTCGCGTACGCGGTCGGCATGGAGAAGGGGCGGCGACACGCGCCGGAGGGCGGATTCCAGTCGCGCGCGATCGTGCGCGTCGACCTCGCGTCGCCGATCCCGGACGCCCTGCGCTTCGAGGAGGCCGCCGTGCTCCCGCTCGGGATCTCCACGGCCGCGTCCGGCCTGTTCGGCGCGGGCCAGCTCGGGCTGCGCACGCCCGACGCGACCACCCCGGCGACGGGCGAGACCGTCGTGGTCTGGGGTGGATCCACGAGCGTCGGCATGAACGCGATCCAGCTCGCGGTCGCCGCCGGGTACGACGTGGTCACGACCGCGTCGCCGCGCAACCACGAGCTCGTGACCGGCCTCGGCGCGAGCCGCGCCTTCGACTACCGGAGCCCGACCGCGGTGCGGGACATCACGCACCACCTGGCGGACCGCCGCGTCGCGGGCGTGCTGGCCATCGGCACCGGATCCGGCGACCCGGCCGTGCGCATCGCCGCCGCCACGGGCGCGACCCGCGTCAGCATGGCGAGCCCGCCCGTCTCCTTCGAGACGCTGCCGCGCGGTGGTCGGATCGGGCTGCCGCTCGTGCGCCTCGGGATCCGCATGGGCACCGCGACCCCGGCCCTGATGATCCGCGCGCGCGTCCGCGGGATCCGCGCGAGCTTCATCTGGGGCAGCGCCCTCATGCACGACGGCGTCGGCGCGATGCTCTGGGAGCGCTTCCTGCCGGCCGCGCTCGCCGAGGGCCGCTACGTCGCGGCGCCCGCGGCCGAGGTCGTCGGCGCCGGGCTCGACGCGATCCAGCCGGCGATGGACCGCCTGCGCGCGGGCGTCTCGGCGCGGAAGCTCGTGGTCGCGCTGGACGACCGGGCGTGACCCGCGCGGCTAGCGTGGGGAGCACCGAGACCCGAGGAGCACCCGCATGAGCCGCATCACCGTCGACCAGCTCGCCGCCCTGGACTCGCCCGTCCTCATCGACGTGCGCGAGCCCGACGAGTACGCCGCGGGCCACGCGCCCGGCGCCGTCAACCTGCCCATGTCGCAGCTCGACGCACGCGTCGACGAGGTGCCGACCGACGCGCCCGTGCACGTGATCTGCCAGTCCGGCGGGCGCAGCGCGCGGGCGACCGAGGCGCTCGCGGCCCGGGGCGTCGACGCGGTCGACGTCGAGGGCGGCACGAGCGCCTGGATCTCCGCCGGCCACCCCGTCGACCGCGCCTGACCGGGGCCGCGTCGTCGGCGGCGCTCCGTAGCATCGGGGCATGCCCGCCGCCGCGCACGAGCTCCTGACCGTCCCCGACCGCGACGCGTGGCGCGCCTGGCTCGACGCGCACGAGGAGTCGTCCGACGGCGTGTGGCTGGTGCTCGCGAAGAAGGGCACCACGGATCCGACCTCGCTCACCTACGCCGAGGCGCTCGACGAGGCGCTGTGCAGCGGCTGGATCGACGGGCAGACCGCGAGCATCGACGAGCGGATCTTCCGTCGCCGGTTCACCCCGCGGCGGAAGGCGTCGCTGTGGTCGGAGCGCAACATCGGGCTGGTGGCGTCGCTCACGGCGGAGGGCCGGATGCGTCCGGCCGGGATCCGCGAGGTGGAGCGCGCGCAGGCCGACGGCCGGTGGGAGCGCGCCTACGCGGGCCAGGCATCGGCGTCCGAGCCGGAGGACCTGCTGGCCGCGCTCGCCGCGTCGCCCGCCGCCGCGGACACCTTCGCGCCGCTGTCCAAGGTCAACCGCTACGCCGTGATCCACCGGGTGTCGACGGCGCCGAACGCGACCGTCCGCGCGAACCGGCTCGCGAAGCTCGTGGCGATGCTCGAGCGCGGGGAGGCGCCGCACCCGCGGTGAGCGGGGCCGCGGATCAGGAGCGGGCGGCGAGCCATTCGCGCGCCAGCACCGACATGACGACCTCGTCGTGGAACGCGCCGTCGTGGAAGACCGCCTCGCGGAGCACGCCCTCCTCGACGAAGCCGACCTTCCGGTAGGTCGCGCGGGCCCGGGCGTTGAACGCGAACACGTGCAGCTGGATCCGGTTTAGCCCCAGCTCGCGGAAGCCGTACTCGACGAGCGTGCGCACGGCGTCGGTGCCGTAGCCGGAGCCGGTGTGCTCGGATCCGATCATCACGGTGAGCGTCGCGGAGCGCGTCAGGAGCAGGGCGCCGTAGAGGGTGACGTGGCCGACGAGGCGGCCGGAGATCCGGTCGGTCACCGAGAAGCCGACGTCGCCGCCCGCGCCCGCGTTGGCGCTCCACTTCCGGAACTGCTCGGCGATGTCGCCCTCGGGTCGAGGTCGCACCGACAGCTGCTGCAGGATCGCCCACTCGGGCTCGCGCCACCAGCGGACGAGGTCGGGGAGGTCGGCGTCCTCGAGCGCGCGCAGCCGGATCCGCTCGCCCTGGAGGATGCCCGCGCCGTACCGCTGCGGGTCGCCCGCGTCCGTCCATGCCATGCGGCCATCGTGCCAGGGCCGGGAGCGGGACGCGCCGGACGGGACCGCGGTCAGGCCGCGCGCGGCGCCGTGCGCCAGAGCACGAGGGCACCCGCCCCCATCGCGACCGCGAAGAGCGCCGCGGCCGCGGCCGCGGGAAGCGCGCCGAGGAGCATGCCGATCCCGACGACCGGCACGGCCAGCCCGGCGTAGGCGGCGGCGAACACGAAGGTCGACGCGCGAGGGCGGGCGGCGGGCGCGGCATCCGCGAGCGCGGCGCGCAGGGACGCGGAGAACACGATCCCCGCCCCGGCACCGCTGACCAGCCCGCCCGCGACGAACAGCCCCAGGACGCCGGCAGCCGTGGCCACCGCGACCAGCGCGACGCCGCCGACGAGGATCACGGCGCCACCGCGGATCCCGACGGCGCCCGCGGGGACGACCTGCGGCGCGAGGGCGCCCGCGAGGAACACCGACGCGACGACGGCCGCGCTGATCCGCATGCTCACGTCGCCGCCGAGGGCGCCGAGGAGCGTCGGGGCGAGCGCCCCGAAGAGCCCCGTGACGGAGAAGGCGAGGAACGCGCCGACGAGGGCCCATCCGCGGGGGCGGGCGAGGGCGTCGCGGGTCGCCGCCGGCGCGGATCCGGCGGGCCGACTACTGCCGCCCGCCGGCAGCCGCGGGATCACGAGGGGTGCCGCGACGGCCCCCGCGGCGAGCACGGCGGCGAAGGCGAGGTAGAGGGCGGCGCGGCCCGCGGGGCCGTCGGGCGCCGCCGCGCCGGCGACGAGCGGCCCGAGCGCGAGGCCCGTCATGCTGAGGGCGGGGGCGACGCGCACGGCGGCCGTCCCCGCGCGGGACGGCGGGCCGGCGGTCGCGATGCGGCTGATGACGACGACGATCGTGGAGGCGAGGACGCCCACGCCGACGCCGGTCAGCACGCGGCTCACGGCGAACCCGCCGAACGAGGGCAGCAGCGCGAGCGCCGCGGCGGCGACGGCCTCGATGCCGGCCGCGAGCGCCACGACCACGCGGAGGTCCACGCCGCGCAGCACACGGAGCGACGCGAGCAGGGACGCGATGGCGCCGACCGCGAATCCCGCGAAGAGCAGCGTCACGCCCGACGGCCCGATGCCGAAGCGCGCCTCGTACGCCGGGTAGAGCGGGGTCGGCGCCGTCGACAGCGCCATCCCCGCGAGGAAGCAGGTGACGACGAGCGCCAGGGACGAGATCATGCGCGTCCGGCTCACGACGCCTCCTTCACTCGGGGTGCAGGATGTTCACCCTAGGTGAAGTCGCGGCGGCATGCGCGCGGCGGTTCAGAGGCGGCGGAGGTTGATCCACACCGTCCGCGCCGGTCGGTCCGACGTGTTGCGGATCAGGTGCGCGTGCTTCGCGGGGAACTGCGCGGCGTCGCCCTCGCTCGCCGCGTAGATCTCGCCGTCGAGCTGGATCTCGAGGTCGCCGTCGATCACGATGCCGAACTCGTGCCCCGGGTGCTGCGACGGCCGGCGGGCGTGGCTCGTGCCCGGGTCGTACTCGTCCACGTAGATCTCGATGTCGAGGTCGGAGCGGTAGACGGCCGAGCGTCGTCGCGCGCCGCCCGGCGTCACGTCCCGGATCTGCGACTCGAGCGGGATGATCGGCGAGTCGTCGTGTCCGGTCTTCGCGAAGAGCGTCGTGATCTCCACGCCCAGCCCGTGCGCGATCGCGTGCAGCGTGCCGATGGACGCCGTGGTCTTGCCGCGCTCGACGGTGCTGAGCATGGAGAGGCTGAGCCCGGTGCGCTCGGCGAGGTCCTGCAGCGTGAGCTCGTTCCGCAGCCGCAGCGTCTTGATCCGCTCGCCCACGCCCTGCACCACGTCGTCGAGGGACTCGCGCGGGGCCGGCGCGGGCGCGGCGTGCGGCTCGGCGGATCCGCGGGCCCTGCTGCGCGTCGTCTCGCTCATGCGCCCATCGTCCCAGGTGCGCGGGCCGATGCGGGGTCGCGGACGCGCCGGGTGCCGAGACGGTCGCACGACGGAAACACACCCGCAACACCCGGAATGTAACTTCTACGACCAGAGCGAAGTCCGACCTTCGCCCCCACCCGACCGGAGGTCCCCCGATGCACGTCTCTCCGCCTTCCCCGACGGACGCCCCCGCGCCCGTGCTCAGCGTCGGCTTCGACGAGAAGCTCCCGCCCGCCCGCACCGCCCTCTTCGGCGTCCAGCACCTGCTCGCGCTCACCGGCGTCTGGGTGTTCCCGAGCATCATCGGATCCTCGCTCCAGCTCTCCAGCCAGGAGGTCGCGTGGATGATCCAGGCCTGCTTCCTGCTGACCGGGCTGGTGACGATCCTCCAGTCGTCGCGCGTACTCCGCCTTCCCATCGTGCAGGGGCCGACCGCCGCGTTCATGGTCGCGATCATCAGCTCGGGCGCGACCTTCGGCCTCGGCACGGCCTTCGGGTCGATGGCCGTCGCCGGGCTGATCTTCATGGCCCTCACGATCCCGCTCAAGCGCTTCGGCCTGTTCGGCCACGTGTCGGCCTTCGTGTCCTCGCCGATCGTGCTCGGGACGCTCTTCGTGATCATCGGCGCGCAGCTCGCGAGCATCGGCGCGGGCGGCTGGTTCGGCGCCGCGGGGACGCCCGCCTACGGGACCCTGTCGCTCGTCGTCACGGTCGCGACGGCGGTCATCGTGCTGGCGTGCCTGCTCGTCGGCCGCGGGCTCGTGAAGCGCGGCGCGATCTTCTGGGGCATCGTCGGCGGCAGCGTCGTGGCGCTCGCCGTGGGCGCGTGGACGCTGCCCGACCTGACGTCGGCGTCGCTGGTCGGGGCGCCGCACCTGCTGCCGTGGGGCTTCGGGGTGGAGGGATCCGTCGTGGCCCTCATGCTCGTCGCCTTCCTCCAGGCCGGCACCGAGTCCATGGGCATGTACACGATGATCGCGAGCTGGGGCGGGCAGCGCATCGACACCCAGCGCGTCAACCGGGGTCTCTTCTCCGAGTTCGGCGGCACGGTCGTCGGCGCGCTCTTCGGCGGGATCGGCACCACCTCCTACCCGGAGAACGCGGGCATCGTGCGCGTCTCCGGCATCGGCAGCCGGTTCGTCACGCTGACCGCGGGCGGCATCGCCGTGGCGCTCGCGTTCCTGCCGCCGGTGAGCCTGTTCCTCGCGGGCATCTCCGGACCGGTGCTCTCCGCGGCCTCGACCATCCTGTTCGGGATCATCGCCGTCAGCGGGATCCAGATGCTCGCCCGGGTGCGGTGGGACGACCTCAACCTCGCGGTCGGCGCGACGTCCTTCATCGTCGCGCTCGGCACCCAGTTCATCCCGCCCGCGATCTCCGGGTCGCTGCCGCCGTCGATCGCGAGCATCGTCACCAGCCCGATGATGACCGGCATGTTCCTGCTGCTCGGGCTGCACGGGCTCGTGAACCACGGGCTGCGTCCTGTGCTGGAGCGGCGGGAGGCGCGCGGGGACCGGCCGTCCGCGGATCCGGCGCCCGTGCCGTCCGCCGCCGCGTCGGACGAGAGGAGCGCGGCATGACCGCCGTCGACGTGCACGGCGCCGCCCTCGAGATCGCGCCCGACGGGGAGTTCGGCGCGTGGCTGGATCCGGCGACCACGGCCGTGATCTCCATCGACATGCACCAGGGCCACCTCTCCGAGGACCCCGAGTGCCCGTGCCCTGCTCCGCGCGGACGGCAGGTCATCGCGCCCATCGACGCCTTCCACCGGGACGCGCGGGCGCTCGGCGTGCCGATCATCCACGTGCGCTCGGAGCTGCGAGCGTCCGGGGTCGACGACCTGGGCGGGACCTCGCCGAGCGCGTGGCGGCGCACCTTCCCGCAGCACGTGGGCGAGATCCCCGGGGCGTCGGACCACGCGCTCGCCGGCAGCCGCTGGACGGAGTTCGCGACCGACGTGCAGCCGGAGGACGAGGTCGTCACCGGCAAGAAGCGCCTCTCGGCCTTCTACCCGACGGATCTCGACTTCCTGCTGCGCCAGATGGGCGTGCGCGCGGTGGTGCTCGACGGGATCATGGCCGACTGCTGCGTGCTCAACACCGCGTTCGACGCGTCCAACCTCGGCTACCGCGTGACGGTGCTCTCGGATCTCGTCCGCGGCACGGACGAGGGGCTCGAGCGGGCGGCGCTCGGGATGGTGTCGCTGCACCTCGGGCTCGTGACGACCGCGGACGAGCTGCTGGCGACGTGGCGGGCGGCGCGGCTCGCCATCTAGGTGCGGCGGGTGGCTCGTCCTGCCGGGCCGGCGTCAGTGCCCGAGCTCGATGAGCAGCACGCCGCAGATGATGAGCGCGATGCCGGCCAGCATCGTGCGCGTCAGCGGGTCCCGGAAGAGGACGCGGCCGAGGATCGCGGTGAGGGCCACGCCCGTCGCCGCCCAGATTCCGTAGGCGACGCCGATCGGCAGGCCGAGCGAGAGCGCGCCGGCGAGCATCGAGAACGCGGTCACGTAGCCGACCGCGACCACCGCATACCAGCGCCGGCGGCCGTCGGTCGCGAGCTTGAGCGAGATGGTCGCGGCGACCTCGGTGACGATGGCGATCGCGAGCAGCAGCCAGGCCATCAGCTTGGCTCGCCGGTCGGGGTGATGCGGGCGGAGGCTGCGGGCGCGGCCCCGGAGGATCCGGCGGCGGCTCGGGCCGCGTGCGCGCGCTGCGAGCCGAGCTCGACCAGCAGGACGCCCGCGACGATGAGCACGAGGCCGAGGATCATGAGGCCGGTCAGCGGCTGCCCGAACAGGACCGTCGCGCCGACCGCGGTGAGCGCGACGCCGGACGCGCCCCAGATCCCGTAGGCGACGCCGACGGCCATGCCGGCCTTCAGCACGCGGGTGAGGAAGCCGAAGGCGGCGAGGTAGCCCGCGACGACGAGCGCGTACCAGCCGGGGGCGTCGACGGCGGCCTGGAGGGCGAGGGCGGCGGTCACCTCGGTGAGGATGGCGCCGCCGAGGAGGAGCCACCTCATGAGGCGGCCGTCCGGGCGGCCCGGCGCGACAGGATGCGGGAGCGGGAGGTCATGCGGAGAACCTATCGCGGGATTCGGCCAGGTGGCCAATTTGCATCGCGCGCGCAGGTCCCTCCGAGCCGATGCGCAGGCGCGCGCCCGGCGTCACGCGCCGGGGAGGGTGAGGGTGAGGATCCCGTCGCGGACCTCGACCGTCGTGCCGCGGTGGTCGCGCACGCGGGGGAGGCCGGCGGTGGCGTCGCTCCGGTGGTCGCCCACGACGACGACGCGCATGCCGGCGGCGAGGCCCGCCTGGATCCCGGCCTCGGCGTCCTCGTAGACGATCGCGTCCGCGGGATCCACGCCCAGGCGCGAGGCTGCGAGCAGGTAGCCGTCCGGGTGCGGCTTGCCGTCCGCCACGTCCTCGGCGGTGACGAGCAGGTCGGGCACGCGGACGCCGGCGCCGGCCAGGCGGGCGCGCGCGAGCTCGCGGCCGGCGCTCGTGACGAGGGCGTGGGATCCGGCGGGCAACGCGGCCACGAGGTCGCGGGCGCCGGGGATCTCGACGGTCGCGGGGCTGCCGTCGAGCTCGAGCCGGTCGAGCTCGGCGAGGAGGGCGGGCACGTCGCTGCCGGCGGGCGCGAACCGGGCGATGCTGTCGGCGGCGCGCACGCCGTGGATCCGCCGCAGGAGGTCCGCCGGTTCGTGGCCGAAGCGGACGGCGAGCGTCGTCCAGATCTCCTCCACGAGCGCGGTCGAGTCGACGAGCGTCCCGTCCATGTCGAGGAGGAGCGCGCGGGCGGTGAGCGTGACGGGGGAGGACATGGGTCCAGTCTCCCGGACGGGTGGGCGGCCGTGGCGGCCCGGGGCGGCCACGATGGAGGGGACGCCGCGCGCGGGTGCGGCACGAGCGGAGACGGCATGGGCGCGGCGGACCCGGACGAGGTCGTGGGCGGGAAGGTGCGCGCGATGCGGTCGCGGCAGCGATCCCGTGGGTGACGTGCTCGAGAAGGTCATGCTGGTGGTCATGGTCGTCTGCCTGATCGGGATGGCCATCACCTCCTTCCGGACGCTGAACCACACGTCGCGGACGAATGAGCCGGCACCCCGGTCGATGCGCCTCGCCGGTCTGCCATTCGTCGTGGTCGGGCTCGCAGCCGCGGTCGCACTGCTCGTCTGGGGCTGACACCGCCCGCATGCCGCCGCCGGGCATCCCCGCCGCTGTCCCCGCCGCATCCGCACCGGTTACGGCTCCCGCCGGGCCCGGACGTCCGCGGCACGCCCCCGTAGCCTGGGGGCATGGCGGGATCCACCGGGCGCGGGCGCGCATCGCACCATGTCGTCATCGGCGCGGGGCTCGCGGGGGCGGCCACCGCGTGGCAGCTCGCGAGCCGCGGGCACGAGGTCACGGTGCTGGAGCGCGACCGGCCGGCGAGCATGCTCGGCAGCTCGCACGGCTCCGCCCGCATCCTCCGCTACGCCTACGACGACCCCTTCTACGTGCGCCTCGTGCGCGACGCCCGTGTGCTCTGGGACCGGCTCGAGCGCACCACGGGCGCGCGGCTCGTGACCCCGACCGGATCCGTCGACTCGGGCCTCGTGCGCCGACCCGTCGAGCTCGCGCGCGTGCTGGAGCGCGTCGGCATCGAGCACGAGCTGATGGGCGCGCGCGAGGCCGAGGACCGCTGGCCGGAGATGGCCTTCGACTCCGACGTGCTGTTCCATCCGGCCGCGGGCGTGGTCGACGCCGAGACCGCGGTGCGCACGATGCTCGACCTCGCCGTCGGGCACGGCGCCGTCGTGCACGAGGGCTGGGAGGCCGTGTCCGTCGAGCGGGTCGGCGCGGGCTTCGCCGTGACCTCC
Organism: Clavibacter phaseoli; assembly: GCF_021922925.1. NCBI lineage: Bacteria > Bacillati > Actinomycetota > Actinomycetes > Micrococcales > Microbacteriaceae > Clavibacter > Clavibacter phaseoli. Next base: position 2,631,054 of record NZ_CP040786.1, on the reverse strand, counting down.
CACGACGGCCGCCGCGTCGAGGGCGACAGCGTCGTGGTGGGCGCCGGCGCCTGGCTGCCCGACCTCCTCGGCGCGCTGCCGCTGCCGCGCGCGGCCCTCGACCGCATCCCGCCGCTGCGCGTGCGCCAGGAGCAGGTGTTCCACTTCGCGTACATGGACGGTCCGCCCGCGCGGTCGGTGCCGACCTCCATCCACATGGACGAGCGCATGCAGGTCTACGCGCTGCCCGGCGGCCGCGACGTGGAGGGCCGCGGCCACAAGGTCGCCGAGTTCGACGGCGGGCGCGTGATCCCGTCGGCCGCGCACCAGGACGGCGTCGTGGATCCGGCCAACCGCGCCCGCGTGGTCGACTGGGTGCGCCGCAACCTGCCGGGCGTCGAGCCCGTACCGTACGCGGAGGCGACGTGCCTGTTCACGAGCACGCCCACCGAGGACTTCGTGATCGACCGGGTCGACGGGATCACGATCGTCTCGCCCTGCTCCGGCCACGGGGCCAAGTTCGCGCCGCTCATCGGGAGCCTCGCGGCGGACGCGGCGACCGGCGAGCGCGTCGAGCCGCGGTTCGCGCTCGCGCCCTAGCGCCCCCGCGGGCCGTCAGGCCGTCTGCGCGCGCCCGCGGCCACCGGTGCGGACGCGGGCGCGGCCCGGATCCCGCGCCTCGGCCCGCTCGGCCGCCCGCTCCCGGTCCGCGGCCAGCCGCGCCAGCTCGTCGCGCAGCTCGCCGACCCGGTCGTCGCGCCCCTCCACGGGGAACGCGCCGGGCAGCAGCTGCGGGGCGAGCCGCGCGCGCACGATCTGCTCGAGCGCGGAGTCGCGCGCGATCACGAGCACCTCGCGCAGCGCCTCCGGGTCGCGCGAGAGGGCGCCCAGCCGCTCCACCATCTCCTCCGCGATCTCGGCGCGCAGCCGGAGGCCGGGCACGTCGCCCTCGCGGTAGTCGTCGGGCCGGCGCCCCTTGCCCTCGCGCAGCGCCGCGCGGTCGCGGGACATGCGCAGCCGCTCGGCCTCGCCGCGCTTCTCGCCGATGAGCTCGGCCAGCTCGCCGCGGAGCGCCTCGATGAGCGACTCCTCGTCGTACGGGCGGCGCTCCCGCAGCGTGCGCAGGATGATCAGGTTCTCCATCTGGAGCCGCAGCGCGACGCCGACGAGCAGCAGCGCCTCCTCGACGAGCACCTCCTTCTGCGCCGGATCCGCGGCCACGCGGGCGGCCACGGAGGGCGGCGGGGCGCCGGGCTTGGAGGGCTTCGCGGGACGGATGCGGGGCCGGGGCATGATGTCCTCCCGGTCCGCCCGCTCCACCGGCGAGGTGCTCCCAGGTTACGCGGAACCACCGACCTCGGGGAGGGTCGCGCCCCCGATCAGGGAGCGGATCCGCGTGTCGCCCGGGTCCGCCGTCAGCCCATCCGCCGCCGCAGGAACGCGATCGTGCCGAGCTCGTCGTCGATGCCGCCGCCGTCGTGCCCGTTGTACTCCCACTCGACGATCTCCTTCTCGCCCCCGTACGCGTTGAACGCGCCGTAGACGGTGGAGGGCGGGCAGGTCGCGTCCATCAGCCCCACCGAGAAGCGGGCGGGCGCGGTCGCGCGGCGCGAGAACGCGACGCCGTCGAAGTGGCGCAGCACGGCGTGCACGTCCTCGCCGCGGCCCCGGTGCGTCTTCAGGTAGTCGACGACCTCGTGGTACGGGTACGCGTCGGTGATGTGGGTGGCGCGCTCGATGTCGCAGAGGAACGGCACGTACGCGGAGACCGCCGCGATGTCGTCCCGGAGGCCGGCGACCGCGAGCGCCATGCCGCCGCCCTGGCTGCCGCCCTGCACGGCGATGCGTGACGGATCCACGACGTCGAGCGACCTCGCCACGTCGACCGCACGCACGGCGTCGGTGAAGAGGCGGCGGTAGTAGTAGGTCTCGCGGGAGGCGATGCCGCGGGTCATGAAGCCGGGGATCGCGGGTCCGGCCTCGCCGTGGTCGGCGGTGTCGCCGGCGCTCCAGTACGAGCCCTGGCCGCGCGTGTCCATCTGCAGGTGCGCGAAGCCGGCGGCCGCGTAGATCAGGGTCTCCTCGGCGCGTCCGCGGCCGCCGCCGTAGCCGACGTACGAGACGACCGTGGGCAGCGGGCCGGTCGCGCCCGCGGGGGTGCGGAGCCAGGCGCGGACGTCGGTGCCGCCGGATCCCGCGAAGGTCACGTCCTGCACGTCGACCAGCGCGAGGTCGGTCTCGACCGGCGCGAGCCGGACGTCGAGGTCGTGCTGCGCGGTCTCGGCGAGGGTGTCGGCCCAGAACGCGTCGAAGTCCTCGGGGTCGACGTGGCTGCTGACATGCGCGCGGGCGGCGTCGACGGGTTCGATGAGCATGGATCCTCCGGGCGTTCGGCGGTGGGCGGGCGGTCGGCGTCCCGCGTGCCCTCGGGCCGCGTCGCCTCGCTCATCATGCCCGCCTCCGCGGCCGGCGGCACGGTGGCGCGGCGCGGCTGCGGCGCGGTCGCGGCGTCGGCTCGGCGCCGCCTCAGCGGAAGAGCGGCGTCCCGTCGGCGAGCTCGGCGTCGAGGAAGGTCCAGATCCACGCGAGCGCCCGCGTGTTGTCGAGGCCGGGCGCCTTCTGGGACAGCTGCGTCGCGATCCCGTCGCTGTAGGCCGCGAGCTTGAGCGCGACCTCGGGCGCGTCCACCGTCCGGAACGCGCCGCCCTCGACGCCGCGGCGGATCGTGCGGACGAGGCACGCCTCCCAGACGCGGATGCGCTCCAGGCGGTCGGCGGAGAGGCCGGGCTGGCGGGCGACCGCGGTCCAGTAGTCCGACCACAGGCGCCAGTGCGCCTCGGCCTCGGCGGTGCCCGTGAAGAGCGGCTCGACCAGCAGGCGGATGCCGTGCACGGGATCCGGGTCGGCGTCGACCTCCTCGACGATCGACGCGTAGAACCGGTCGGTCTCGAGCACGACGACCTCGTCGAGGATCTCCGCGACGCTCGCGAAGTGGTACGTCACGGTGCCGACCGAGACGCCGCCCTCGGCCGCGATGTCGCGGAGGCCGGTGGCGGTGAGGCCCTGGCGGAGGATCACCGCGCGCGCCGACTCGACGATCATCGCGCGCCGCACCTCGGGCTTCTCGCGCTTGCCGCCGCGGCGGGCGGCGGGCGTGGCCGTGCCCGCGCCGGTGCCCGCGCTCACGCGGAGGTCCGCGGCACGAGGTCGTCGAAGACGCGGTCGGCGACGAGCACCTCGGGTGCGTCGGGGCCGCCGTCGCGCGCCCAGGCCCGAAGGGTGTTCACGACGCGGAACGCGCCAGCGTCCGCCGTCACGCGCGAGGTCGTCTCGAGGCGCGCGCGCCAGCCGGGCTTCTCGAGGCCGATGGCCCAGCGCGACTCGGCGACGGCCGACGTCGGGTCGCCCTCGGTGATCCGGTACGTCTCGCGGCTCGACTCGGTGAAGACGAGGCCGTCGGGGTAGATCCGGGATCCGCCGTAGCCGGGGTCGACGTCGAGCGTCCACTCGCCCGTCGCCACGTCGTGGGTGACGCTGCGCTCGGGTAGGCCGGAGTCGTCGGGGATCCGCTCGATCGCGATCGGCGTGGACCGCTCGGGCTCCTCGAAGCGCACGCCGTCGTCCTCCGTGCGCGTCCAGACGGGCAGGGTCACGGCGCTGCGGGAGGGCGCGACGACGAGGGTCGCCTCGCGCGCGTGGGGCCAGATCCACGGCCAGTACGCCGACGACACCGCGATCCGCAGCCGGTGCCCCGCCGGGAACGCGTGGCCCGTGGCGACGAGCTGCACGCGCACGACCTCCTCGGATCCCGGGACCATGGGGTCGTTCCGGGCGCGGTCGATCCGCGAGTTCAGGTTGAGCGCGCCGCGCGTCACGAGGGTGGACGCGCCGTCGGGCGCCACGTCGCAGAGCCGCACCACGAGGTTCGCGTCGGGCAGGTCGCTCGTGACCGCGAGGTCGACGAGCACGTTGCCGAGCACGTCCAGCGGCTCGTCGAGCAGCAGGTCGAAGCAGACGGAGAGGCCGTCCTCGGCGCGCTGGTCCGGCGGCAGGTCGGTCGCGTTGCCGAACGGGAAGAAGCGGCCCGCGTCGAGGCCCGTGCGCTGCGGCGAGCGGACCACGACGGCGTCGCCCGCGGCGGCCGGACCCTGGAACGCGGCGAGCGGCAGCACGGGCTGGGCCGCGACGGACGCGGGCGGCGGCCACGACTCCGCGGCGACCCAGCGGCCGGTGCGCTCGGGGTAGCTGGTGGCGGGCGGCTCGGAGTCGCTGACGAAGGCGCGGAGCGCGGGATCCGCCTCCACGCCGGTGTCGACGCCCTTCAGCCAGCGGTCCCACCAGCGCAGCGTCTCCTGCAGGAAGCCGATCGACGGGCCGGGTGCCAGGCCGCGGTCCGGGTACTGGTGCGACCACGGGCCGATGATGCCCTTCGCGGGCGAGGACAGGTTCTCCACGAGGCGCAGGACGGCGTCGCGGTACGGATCCGCCCACCCGCCGACCGCGAGCACCGCCGCGTCGATGGCGTCGTAGTCCTCGCACACGCTGCCGTGCCGCCAGTAGTCGTCGCGCTCCTGGTGCGCGAGCCAGGTGGGCGTCATCGGCCGGTTCGCCTCGAGGCGCTCGCGCCAACGCTCCACCCAGCCGTCGCCCACGACCTCGGGCCGCGGCGGCCGGGAGTTGAACGCGAACATGGTCGCGCCCCACGCGGCCATGTCGATGCCGAGCACCGCGCCGCCCATGTAGTGCACGTCGTCGTCGAACCGGTCGTCGGTGGAGCACACGGTGACGACGGCCTTCAGGGCCTCCGGCGCGCGGGCCGCGAGCTGCAGGCCGTTGAAGCCGCCCCACGAGATCCCGAAGGCGCCGACGGCGCCCGTGCACCAGTCCTGCGCGGCGATCCACTCGATCACCGCGACGCCGTCGTCGAGCTCCTGCGCGGAGTATTCGTCGACGAACAGGCCGTCGGAAGATCCCGTGCCACGGATGTCGACGCGGATGGACGCGTAGCCGTGGGCCGCGTACCAGGGGTGCCGCTCGCTGTCGCGCGGGGCGGTCCAGTCGTCGAGCCGGTAGGGCAGGTACTCGAGGAGCGCCGGGAGGGGCTCGTCGGTCGCGGGCGCCCAGACGCGGGCGTGGAGGCGGGCGCCGTCGGGCATCGGGATCCAGACGTCGCGCTGTGCCACTCCGTCAGCCTCTCCGGTCGCGGCTCCGACCCCGGTCGGCCTCGTCCCTCGTGCGTCGTCGGTCATCGTGCGTCCTCCCAGTCCCGGATCCGGTGCCCGTCGCCGAGCTCCCTCCACCCTCCGCCCGCGGCGTCGCGCCAGGTGGCGGTCACGTCCTCCACCGCCGGCAGCTCGGTCGCGCCGGGCTCGAGCGTCGCCGCGAGCAGCTGCCGCGTGTACGGGTGGTTCGGCCCGCGGAACACGCGCTCGGTCGGGCCGATCTCCACGATGCGGCCTCCGGTCATCACGGCCACGCGGTCCGCGACGCCGCGCACCACCGCGAGGTCGTGGCTGATGAAGAGGCAGCTGAGGCCCTTGTCGCGCTGCAGGGTCGCGAGGAGATCGAGGATCTCGGCCTGCACGCGCACGTCGAGCGCGGTCGTGATCTCGTCCGCGATCACGAGCTGCGGCCCCGCGGCCAGCGCCCGGGCGATCCCGACGCGCTGCCGCTGGCCGCCCGAGAGCTGGCTCGGGAGCCGCGCCGCGAAGTCCGGCGACAGCCCCACCTCGGTGAGGATCTCGCCCACGCGCTCCGCGGACGCGCGGCCCGTGAAGAGCTTGAGCGGCCGGGCGATCGCGGCGCCGACGGTCCGCCGCGGGTTGAGCGACGTGTCGGCGTTCTGGAACACGAGCTGCACCGCGCGCCGCAGCTCGGGCGCGCGGCCGGCGACCGCGGAGGTCAGGTCGCCCGTCACGCCGTCGCCCTGGAAGCGGAAGGTGCCCGACTCGGTGGGCACCAGCCCCGCGAGGGCGGTCGCGAGCGTGGTCTTGCCGCTGCCGGACTCGCCGACGACCGCGAGGGTCTCGCGCGGCGCGATCGTGAACGACACGTCGGACACCGCGGCGGGCAGGCCGCGGCCGTAGCGGACCACCAGGCCGTCGGCGACGACCATCGGGGTCATCGCGTCGGGAGCGGTCGGCGGGGCGTCCGGGCCGGCGCCGCCCGGGGCGATGCTCCCCGGGATCGCCGCCAGCAGCTCGCGCGTGTACGCGTGCTCGGGCGACGCGAACAGGTCCGCCGTCGGCCGGTGCTCCACGATGACGCCGTCGCGCATCACGGCGATCTCGTCGACCATCGTCGAGACGACGCCGAGGTCGTGGCTGACGAGCAGCACCGCCATGCCGAGCTCGCGGGCGAGGTCGCGGATCAGGGTCAGCACGGCCGCCTGCGTCACGACGTCGAGCGCGGTCGTCGGCTCGTCGAGCACGAGCACCCGGGGGCGCGCGGCCACGGCCATGGCGATCGCGATCCGCTGCTGCTGCCCGCCGGAGAGCTGGTGCGGGTAGCGCCGCACGATGGTCGCGGGATCGGGCAGGCGCACGAGCCGGATCAGCTCCGCGACCCGCTCGTCGTCGCTCGGCAGCCCGTGGCTCTCGAGGGCCTCGCGGAGCTGGCGGCCGACGCGCATCGACGGCGTGAGCGCCTGGCCGGCGTTCTGCGCGACGACCGCGGCGGTGCCGCCGCGCAGCTCGCGCGTCGCGGCGGGCGAGAGGGCGAACACGTCGTCGCCGGCGACCTCGACGGATCCGCCCACGACGCGGGATCCGCGGCGCAGGTGCGCGAGCAGGGTCCGGGCGACCGTGGACTTGCCGCTGCCGGACTCCCCGACGAGCCCGAGCGCGCGTCCGGCGCGGATCTCGAAGCTCACGCCGCGCACGACGGGCACGTCGGTGCGCCCGGCCGCGTAGGAGATGGCGAGGTCGGCGACGCGCACGACGGTGCCGAGCCGCACCTGGCCGGTGAGGGTGTCCTCGACGTTGCCGGGCATCATGCGATCCCCCTCTGGGCGCGGTCCACGCCGAGCGACTTGCTGAGCCCGTCGGCGCTGAGGTTGAGGCCGACCACGAGGGTCGCGAGCGCCACGATCGGCGCGAGCGTGCCGAGCGGCACGACCGTGAGGGCGGTGCGGTTCTCCTGCACCATCAGCCCCCAGTCGGGCGTCGGCGGGTTGGCGCCGAAGCCGAGGAAGGAGAGCGTGGAGATCAGCAGCACGATCCACGAGGCCCGCATCGCGTACTCCACGAGCACGACGTCGAGCACGTTCGGCAGGATCTCGCGGAACACGATGCTCAGCGGCCCCTCGCCCCGGGCGCGCGCCGCCGTGACGTAGTCCTGCGTGATCACGGTCCGCGCGGCGCCGCGCACCACCCGCGTGACGGCGGGCGCGTAGACGACGGTCACCGCGAGCACGATCACCCCGAGGCCGGATCCGAAGACCGTCACCACCACGAGCAGCGCGAGGATCGACGGCACGCTCAGCAGCGCGTCCACGATCCGCATCACGACCTCGTCGAGCCAGCCCTCCGCGTACGCCGTGACGCAGCCGACGACCGTGCCGACCGCGACCGCGATGGTGGTCGCGAGGAAGGTCACGACGAGCGCGTACCGGCCGCCGTTGAGGACGCGCGAGAGCACGTCGCGGCCGTACTGGTCGGTGCCGAGCCAGTGCGCCCACGACGTGCCGGAGAGCACGTCCGTCGAGTCGGTCGCGACGGGGTCGTGCCCGGCGATCCACGGCGCGAGCACCGCGAGCACGACGTGGATCGCGATGATCGCGAGCCCGACGGACAGCGCCGTCGACGCCCGGAGCGGGGTCGTCCACCCGCGCAGGCGGCCTCCGGGGCGGGTGGGCAGGGGCGTCGCGGTCATGCGCGGGCCTTCCGTCGGGTGGCGGGTCGGGCGGGTCGGGTGGATCGCGCGGGCCGGGTGCGGCGGGCGCTCCGGCGGGTGCGGAGCCGTGGATCCAGCGCGAGCGCCACGAGGTCGGCCGCGAGGTTGCAGACCACGTACACGGCGGCGCTCAGCAGCGCGATGGCCTGGATGGTCGGCAGGTCGCGCGTGAAGACCGACTCGAGCATGAGCTTGCCCATGCCCGGGTAGTTGAAGACGTTCTCGACCACGACGACCCCGCCGAGCAGCCACGCGACGTTGAGCGCGACCACGTTGAGCGTCGGCAGCAGCGCGCTCGGCACCGCGTGCCGCCACACCACCTGCCGGGTCGTGAGGCCCTTGAGCTCGGCCGTCGTGACGAACTCGGACGCCATCACGTCGATGGTCGAGGAGCGCATGGTGCGCACGATGTAGGCGGCCATGGCGAGCGTCAGCACGATCACCGGAAGCCACACCGAGGGCAGCAGCTCGGCGACCGTGGCGTCGCTCCCGCGGAGGACCACGGCGGGGAAGACGGGGATCGTGATGGCGAACAGCAGCACGAGCACGGTGGCGACCATGAACTCGGGGACGCTCATCACCACGAGGCTCACGATGCTGATCACCGAGTCGCTCGCGCGGCCGCGACGCACGCCCGCGACGACGCCGAGCGCGAGCGACAGCGTCACGCCGACGAGCATCGCCGGCACCGCGATGAGCATGCTGTTGCGGAACGCGACGAGGAGGGTCGGCGCGACCGGGTCCCCGCTCACGAGCGACGTTCCGAAGTCGCCGCGCGCGGCGCCGAGCAGCCAGTCGCCGTAGCGCAGCCACACGTTCCGGTCGAGCCCGAGCGACTCGCGCAGCGTCGCGACGGCCTCGGGGGTCGCGTCCTGCCCGAGGAGCTGCTGCGCCACGTCGCCGGGCAGCAGCTGGATCGCGAGGAACACGAAGAGCGACGCGAGCACGATCGTGAGGATCGCGGTGCCGAGACGGCGGAGGACGTGCACGGAGACGTTCATCGGCGGAATCCGATCGCGAGGTGGTCGAACTCGAAGCCGTATTCGCGGTAGTTGACGACGTCGCGGGAGATGCCCACGAGCCGGTCGCCGAACATGGGCGTCATGTCGGCGCTGTCCTCCACCACGATCCGCTGGGCGTCCTGGTAGAGCGTCCGGCGCCGGTCGTCGTCCATCGTGGCGCGGGCGTCGTCGAGGAGCGCGTCGAAGGTCGGGTTCGACCACGCGCTCTCGTTGTAGGAGGAGTCGGTGCGGAAGATCTGGTTGAGCAGCTGGTCGATGGGCCGGCCGGTGAACCAGTAGCTCACCATGAGCGGCTTCTGCATCCAGATCTCCGTGTAGTACGAGTCGGAGGAGGCGTTCGTGACCGTGAGGTCGATGCCCGCGGCCTTCACCTGGTCGCGGTAGGCGACCGCCATGGGCGTGAACACCGACTCGTAGCTGGAGGTGTGGATCGTGGTCCGCAGCCCCGGCACGCCCGCCTTCGCGAGCAGCGCCTTGGCCTGGTCGGGGTCGTACGCGCGGTCGACGTCGACGAACGCCGCGAGCGACGGCGGCACGGGGTTGTCCCAGCCGGCGGTGCCGGTGCCCTGCAGCGCGGTGGCGACGATCTGCTCGGGGTCGTACGCGAGCTTCATGGCCTGGCGCACGAGCGGATCCTGGAACTCGGCGCTCGTGGCGAGCATCGGGATCGTGTACCACTGCGCGTCCACCACGCGGGCGACCGTGGCGCGGCTCGACGCGGAGACGACCCGCGCGGTGGCGAAGTCGAGGTTGGTCTGCGAGATCAGGTCGATCTGCCCGGCGAGCAGGGCGTTCACCCGCGCGGTCGTGTCCTGGATGGAGGAGAAGTCGATGCCGTCGAGCACCGGTCGGCCGGCGAAGTGGTCCTCGAAGGCCTCGACGCTGCCGGATCCCGCCGGGTGGAACGACGAGAGGCGGAACGGCCCCGTGCCGATGCCCGTGCTGCTGATGGTCGCGATCGCGTCCGCCGGCACGATGTAGCACTGGTACGCCGTGAGGAGCGACGGGAACTCCGCGTTGGGGGTCTTCAGCTGGAAGACGACGGTGTGCGGATCCGGCGCCGACATGCTGCCCGGGTCGAGCATGTCGCCGAGCACGCCGCCCTGCGGGGAGGCCGTCGCGGGATCGAGGATGTGCTGGATGGAGGCGATCGCGTCGTCGGCCGTGAACCGCGAGCCGTCGTGGAAGCGGACGCCGCGGCGGAGCCGGAAGGTCCAGGTGACGCCGTCGGCGCTCGCCGTCCACTCCTCCGCGAGGTCGGGGATCGTCTCGCCCTTCTCGTCGAGCTTGACGAGCCGGTTGTAGAGGGCGCCGAGGTACTCGTACGCGGACAGCGAGCTCGCGGCGTCGAGGGTCTCGGCGGCGGATGCGGCCGGGCGCGCGACGCGGAGGCGGCCGCCCTGCACGGGCGTGCCGGTCGCGGCGGCCTCGGGGATGGTCGTGCTGCTCGCGCCGGTGCTGCACCCGGTGAGGGCGAGCAGGCCGAGGCCCGCGATCCCGGCGGTGCCCGCGAGGACGGCGCGGCGGCTGGGCGCGCTCGGCCGGTCGGGGCGCGCGGCGCGGTCGACGACGCGGATGAAGCGCGAGCTCGCGTCCGCGAATGCGGTGCGGGTGGTGACGATCGATGGCATCGGGACGGGCCCTCCTCATTATCGTTCAGGTGAACGATAGGGGAGATGTCCACCGCTGGCGAATGCGGGGGCGCGCGGGCATCGGCCTCGGGAGCCGGGGAGCTCCCTCAGCTCACGTGCACGTCCGGCCGCCGGGACCGCACCGGCTCCGCCCGCCGCAGCACCTCGCGCGTGACCGGGGCGACCTCGCCCGTGCCCGTCACGAGGAAGCGGAGGAGGTTCCCGACGGGCGACCCTTCCGTCCACTCGAAGTACACGCCGGGCTTCACGCCCGTGAGGTCGCGCACGGCGAGGAGCACCGCGGCGATCGTGTTGGGGACGTTGCCGCTCGTGACCTGGAGCACGCGGAAGCCGCAGCGCACGATGCCGCGCACCACGAGGTCCTCCTCGAACTCCGAGGAGTCGCCCGGGGTCACCTCGAGGAAGATCACGGGCGCGCGCGCCGGGATCCCGCTGTCGCGGCGCTCGTCGCTCGCCTTGCGGCGGTACTCGGCGATGCGCTCCTCCTCCGTCAGCGCCTCGTCGGGCTCGTCCGGCTCGTGGGCGATGATGCTCACCGCGCCGTAGTCCTCGGCGTCCTCGGTGACGAAGGCGCGCGCCCGCTCGTCCATCGTGAGCGAGGTCGCGCGCAGCTGGAACGAGCGCTGGATCCGGCTGACGATCGACACCGCGAGGATCCCGAGGATGAACAGCGCCGCGATGCGCACGCCGTCCGGCCGCTCGATGACGTTGACGACGGTCGTGTACGCGAACACCGCCGCGATGACCGCGAAGCCGACGGTGCGCTTGCGCTGCCCCGCCTTCCTCGCCGACAGCGTCACGGCGACCGAGGCCGAGGTGATGAGCACGAGCACGCCCGTCGCGTAGGCGCCGGCCTGCTGGTCGACGTCCGCCTGGAACACGAGCGTCACGATCACGGCGATGGCCGTGAAGACCAGCACGAGCGGGCGGACGGCCGCGGCCCAGTGCGGCGCCATGCCGTAGCGCGGCAGGTAGCGCGGCACGATGTTGAGGAGCCCGGCCATCGCGGAGGCGCCTGCGAACCAGAGGATGCAGATCGTGCTGATGTCGTAGAGCGTGCCGAAGCCGTCGCCGAGGAACTGGTGCGCGAGGTAGGCGAGCGCGCGGCCGCTGGCCTTGCCACCGTCCTGGAACTCGGCCTGCGGGATCAGCAGGGTCGTCACGAAGCTCGACGTGATGAGGAACGCGCTCATGATGAGCGCCGCCGTCGCGAGCAGCCGCTTCGTGCCGTGGATCCGGGCCCGCGGCACCCCGTCGGCGTCGTCCTCGCCGCGCACCTGCGGCATCACCGCGACGCCCGTCTCGAAGCCGGAGAGGCCGAGCGCGAGCTTCGGGAAGACGATGAGCGCGATGCCCACCATCACGAGCGGGTTGCCGTGCTGCGCCGTCAAGGCGAGCCACCAGTCGTCGATGACCTGGAGGTTCCCGGCGACGTGGAAGAGGGAGACGACGATCACGATCGCGTTGAGCAGGAGGAACGCGCCCACGAGCACGACCGCGATGGAGATCGCCTCCTTGAAGCCGCGCAGGAACACGAACGCGAGCGCGGCCAGCAGCACGAGGGTCAGCAGCACCTCGTTGCCCTGGAACCAGTCCGGCGCGAACGGGTTCTCGACGGCGTGCGCGGTCGCGTCCGCGGCCGACAGCGTGATGGTGATGAGGAAGTCCGTCGCCGCGAACCCGAGCAGCACGAGCACGAAGAGCTTGCCGCCCCACCAGGGGAGGAGGCGCTCGAGCATGGCGATGGATCCCTCGCCGCGGGGGCTCTCGCGCGCCACCCGCCGGTAGACGGGGAGGGCGCCGAGCAGCGTCAGGAGGATGAGGACGAGCGTCGCGAGCGGCGACAGCAGGCCCGCGGCGACCGCCGCGATGGCGGGCTGGTAGCCGAGCGTGGAGAAGTAGTCGACGCCCGTGAGGCACATGACGCGCCACCACGAGTGCGTCTTCTCGACGGTCTCGGCGTGCGGGCCGGGGTGCGCGCCGGACGCGCCGGGCAGCCCGTCGAGGAGCCACGCGGTGATGCCGGCGCGGGGGCGCCGCTGCTCGGGCGCGCGCAGCAGCTCGGGCGCGCTCACGAGCGGTCCGCCGAGGTGGCGGAGCGGAGCGGGGACGTCATCTGACCGTGATCCGGGCAGTGCACGGGGGATCCTCCTGAGGCGGCGCCGGGACCCCGTCTCGCGGATGCGACGGTCGGGCCCGGCAACATCGTCGGCCCATCGTGCCACTTCCGGGCGGGAGCGGGGTGGGCGCGCAGGGTGCGGTCATGCGGGGGGACGCTCCGCGGATGGCGCCGAGGCGGTCAGGAGCGCGGCGGCATTGGGTCGAACCGGCCGTCGACGAGCACGAGCGCGTCCATCCTGACCGTGCTCAGCCGCCCCTCCGCGCTCGGGACGCCCAGAGCTGCGCGGCGAGGCCGACCACGATGAAGCCGGACATCAGCGCCCCCATGGCGGTGGCGGTGCCGCCGAGACCGCCCGTCAGCGGCGTCGCCATCCCGCCGAGGCCGAACTGCAGGCCGCCGACGAGCGCCGAGGCCGTGCCGGGGTGCCGGTGGCCGATCGCCTGCGTGAGGGTGATCGAGCCCGGGATCACCCACCCCCAGCCCGCCGTGACGAGGGCGAGGGCCGGCCAGACCAGCGCGGGGCCCGTGCCCGCTACCGCACCGACGAGCACGAGGATCGAGCCGATCGCGCAGGTGGCGAGTCCGATGGTGAAGAGGCGGTCCTCGTCGAAGCGCCCGATGAGCCGTCGGAAGACGAGGGTCGACGCGATCATGCAGGAGGCGTTCGAGGCGAACACCAGCGTGTAGAGGCCCTCGCCGAAGCCGTACTGCTCCTGGAACACGAAGGAGGAGGCGGCGATGTACGAGAAGAAGCCGATGGTCGCGGCGCAGCCGGTGACCAGGTACCAGCGGAAGCGGGCGATGCGCAGCAGCTCCGCCATGCGGCCGAGGACCGCGCGCGGGGAGGTGCCGCCCGCGCCGGCGCGGACGAGCGTCTCCGGCAGCAGGCGCGCCGCGGCGAGGGTGAGGGCCAGGCCGAGCGCGGCCAGCACGACGAAGGCGGCGCGCCAGGACGAGAAGGTCAGCACGAGGCCGCCGACGAGCGGGGCGACGACGGGTCCGACCGAGTTGACGACGGCGAGCGTCGCGAAGAGGCGGCTGCGGAGGGTGCCGGTGGAGGCGTCGCCGACCATGGCGCGGGCCGAGACCGCAGCCGCGGCGCCGCCCAGGCCCTGCACGACGCGGGCGAGGATCAGGATCGTCACGTCCGGCGAGATCGCGCAGACGACGCTGGCGAGGGTGAAGAGGGCGGTCCCGGCGAGCAGGATGCGCCGGCGACCCGCGCCGTCGCTGATCGGCCCGATCACCAGCTGGCCGACGGCGAACGCGACGAGGAAGGCGGTCAGGGTCAGCTGCACGGAGGCCGTCGAGGCGTCGAGGTCGGCGGCGATGGCCGGGAGGCCCGGGATGTAGAGGTCGGTCGCGAAGGGCGAGATGCCGACGATGAGGGCGACGGTGAGGAGGGGGCCGCGGCGCGCGGTCCACGATGTCCGCGGGTCGGGGTCGGGGTCGGGATGCGGGTGCGGGGCGTCGTCGCTCATCCGTCCCGACAGTAGACCGGTCGCCGTCGGGAGGCGTCAGCTGCAGCAGCGTGCGGCACCACGTCCAGCGGCCACGGTGCGGATATCGTCAATGCGTGATCACTGGAGAGCTCAAGAGCAAGATCGACCGGGTCTGGGACGCGTTCTGGTCAGGAGGCATCTCGAACCCGCTCGAGGTGATCGAGCAGATCACCTATCTGCTGTTCGTGCGGCGGCTCGATGACCTGCAGACGCTCGCTGAGAGGAAGGCACGCGCCACCGGCGTCGCGCTCGAGAAGCCGATCTACCCGCCGCGGCAGAGGGAGCTGCGCTGGAGCCGCTTCAAGAACATCGACGCCGAGGTCATGTTCGAAGTCGTGCGCGACGAGGTGTTCCCCTTCCTACAGGACCTCGGCGGCGACGGGTCGACGTACGGCGAGCACATGCGCGACGCCCGCTTCACGATTCCGACGCCCGCGTTGCTGTCGCGGGTCGTCGACATGCTCGATGACATCCCCATGGCCGAGCGCGACACCAACGGCGACCTGTACGAGTACCTGCTGTCGAAGATCGCCTCGGCCGGCGTCAACGGGCAGTTCCGCACGCCCCGGCACATCATCGAGCTGATGGTCGCGATGACGGCGCCGCAGCCGGAGGACGAGATCTGCGACCCCGCGTGCGGCACGGCCGGATTCCTCGTCGCCGCATCGGAGTACGTGCGGCGCGAGCATCCCGGAGTGATGACGAACGCAGCGCAGCGCTCGCACTTCCACTCGAGCATGTTCCACGGGTTCGACTTCGACTCGACGATGCTGCGCATCGGCAGCATGAACATGCTGCTCCACGGCGTCGAAGCGCCCGACATCCGCTATCGCGACTCGCTCTCCGAGGGTGTGAGCGCCGACTCGGAGCGCTATTCGCTGATCCTGGCGAACCCGCCGTTCGCCGGTTCGCTCGACTACGAGTCGACGTCGAAGGACCTGCAGCGCGTCGTGAAGACGAAGAAGACCGAGCTGCTCTTCATGGCGCTGTTCCTGAAGCTGCTCAAGCCCGGCGGGCGCGCGGCCGTGATCGTGCCCGACGGCGTGCTGTTCGGCTCGTCGACGGCGCACAAGGCGCTGCGTCGCATGGTCGTGGAGGACCAGAAGCTCGACGCGGTCGTGAAGCTGCCCTCCGGTGTCTTCCGCCCGTACGCGGGTGTCTCGACCGCGATCCTGTTCTTCACGAAGACGGACTCCGGCGGAACCGACGACGTCTGGTTCTACGACGTGCGCGCCGACGGCTTCTCGCTCGACGATAAGCGCAACCCGATCGAGGCCAACGACCTGCCGGATGCGCTCGCTCGCTGGGCGGACCGTCGGACCACGGAGCGCGACAGGGCTCGCACCGACCAATCGTTCACCGTGCCCAAGGCGGACATCGTCGCGCAGGGCTTTGACCTCTCCCTGAACCGCTATAAGGAGGTCGTCCACGACGAGGTCGAGCATAGGGCGCCGCTGGAGATCATCGCGGACATCGAGGCCCTCGAAGCGGAGATCGCGGATGGGCTCGCTGAGCTGAAGGAGATCCTCCTATGAGGCTGGGCGAAGCCCTGATGGAGTTCAAGGAACGTCCGCCTCGAGGGGCCGATTATTCGGTCCTCACGTTGACCGAGAAGAACGGCTTCGTCTTCCAGTCGGATCGATTTAAGAAGCGTCTTGCACTCGAGGACACGAGTGGCTATAAGATCGTCAGGCGTGATGACATCGCCTTCAATCCCTACCTCCTATGGGCAGGAGCTGTGGCGCAGAATACAATCTGCGAAATTGGAGTGATCAGTCCTCTATATCCGACATTTCGTCCGAGGCCGGGCTTTGACGCATCGTACATGGCAAGGCTCCTGCTTTCACCGCAAATGGTTTCTACGTATGATCGCATAGCCTTCGGGTCGGTGCCGCGAAGGCGACGGTCGTCAACTGCTGATTTCTTAAACCTTGAGATTGATCCGCCTCCGGCTCTCGCGGACCAGCAGCGCATCGCCGCGATCCTCGACCGCGCCGATGCGCTGCGAGCCAAGCGGAAGCAAGTGCTCGTCCATCTGGACTCGCTTGCGCCGCGGGTATTCGACCACGTTTTTGCCGGCCGATCTGAACCACGAGTCCCTATGGGGGAGTTAATTGCCGGGCAACAAATTGGCTTAGACCGTCGCTCCTCTGAGCAGGGAGGCGATCGGGCGCATGGTTACATGAAAATGGACGCCATCACTCGGGATGGGCGATTAGACCTCACGCGAATCACTCGCGTCGACGCATCAGCTGAAGAGGTGAGGAAGTATGCGGTTCGCGATGGTGACCTACTATTGAATACAAGGAATTCAAGGGAATTGGTGGGCAAGTCGGCGGTCTTCTATGGATCACCGCACCTGTACAACAATAATGTCAGCCGCCTTCGATTCTGCGAGCGGGTGACCCCCCAATATATTCACGCATTTCTATGGTCCCGAGATGGACGCGAGCAGCTTGAGTCTCGGAAGTCGGGAACTACGAACGTCTATGCTATGTACTCGAAGGATTTCTCGACCATCTCAGTTCCAGTGCCCCCGCTCGACGAACAAAAGTCTTTTGATGGTGCGGTAAGCTATATCGCACAGCAGCAGGATGACGTGCGGCGCTTGCTACAATTCGACGACGGCTTGTTCGCGTCGCTCCAGCACCAAGCGTTCGTGGGCAAGCTGTGACCGCCAACTTCGCCTTCGCCCGCGCCGCATGGCCGGATGTCTTCGAGGACGCATCCCGCGCAGAGGCCTACCTCTCCAGCGACCCGCGGTCGGCGTGCTTCTACAGCCGCCGCGCCGTGGAGCAGCTCGTGGGTCACCTCTACGACGTGCTCGACCTGCCCGTCCCGTACCAGGACGACCTCGCCGCGCGCATCAACGACGCCGGCTTCGCCCGGGTCGCGGGTGTGGGCATCGGGCAGAAGCTGAACCTGATCCGCAAGCTCGGCAACCAGGCGGTGCACGCGCAGCATCCGATCCGGCCCGACATCGCGCTCGCGGCGCTGCGCGAACTGCACCACGTGCTGGTGTGGGCGACGTTCCGGCACTCGGCCCACCCGGAGGCCGTGCCGACTGGTGTGCAGTTCGATCCGCAGCTCGCCGCGCGCGCGGCACCGCTGACCCGTGACGACGTGCAGCGGCTGGCGGCCAGGTTCGCCGCGCAGGACCAAGCCCACGCCAGGGCTCTCGCCGACCGCGACGAGTTGGCGGCCGAGCAGGCCGCGGAGATCGAGCACCTGCGCGAGCAGATCGCTGCGGCTCAGGCGACGAACCACGGTCCCGACGACCACGACTACTCCGAGGCCGAGACCCGGGACCTCTTCATCGACGTGCTGCTGGCCGAAGCGGGCTGGCCGCTCACCGACCCGCGCGATCGCGAGTTCCGGGTCGCCGGCATGCCCAACGGGCCCGGAGTCGGATTCGTCGACTACGTGCTGTGGGGGACCGACGGACTGCCGCTCGCCGTCGTCGAGGCGAAGCGCACGACGGCTAGCGCGCAGGTCGGGCAGCAGCAGGCGAAGCTCTACGCCGACAGCCTGGAGGCGGCCTACGGGCGGCGCCCTGTCGTGTTCTTCACGAACGGGTACGAGCACTGGCTGTGGGACGACGAGGCGGGGTATCCGCCGCGGCAGGTCGCCGGGTTCTACACGCGCAGCGAGCTCGAGCTGATGATCCAGCGCCGTTCGACCCGGCTGCCGCTGTCCGGCGCGGCAGTCGACGCGGCCATCGCGGGCCGGCACTACCAGGCGCAGGCGATCCGAGCGGTGGGGGACGCGTTCGATCGCAAGCAGCGGCAGGCGCTGCTGGTCATGGCGACCGGTTCCGGCAAGACGCGGACGGTCATCGCGCTGACCGATCAGCTCACGAAGGCCAATTGGGCGAAGCGCATCCTGTTCCTCGCGGATCGCACCGCGCTGGTGAAGCAGGCTGCGAACGCGTTCAAGGCCCATCTGCCGGGAGCCACGACGGTGAACCTGGTGACCGACAGGAACGCCGAAGGGCGCGTCTACGTGTCGACGTATCCCACGATGATGAACCTGATCGATGAGACCTCGGACGGCGAGAGCGGTTCGATGCGGCGATTCGGGCCCGGGTTCTTCGACCTGATCGTGATCGACGAGGCGCACCGGTCGATCTATCAGAAGTACGGGGCGATCTTCGACTGGTTCGACGCCCTGCTCGTCGGGCTGACGGCCACGCCGAAGGACGAGGTCGACCACAACACCTACCGGCGATTCCACCTCGAGGATGGCGTGCCGACGGACTCCTACGGCCTCGATGAAGCGGTCGAGGAACGATTCCTCGTACCGCCGCGCGGGGTGTCTGTCGGCACCCGATTCCTGCGTCAGGGCATCCGGTACGACGAGCTCAGCCCGGCGGAGAAGGAGGACTGGGACGCACTCGACTGGGGTGAAGACGGCACCCCGACCTCGGTCGAGGCGGACGAGCTGAACCGGTTCCTCTTCAACGAGGACACCGTCGACAAGGCGCTGGCCACCCTCATGACGCGCGGGTACAAGGTCGCGGGCGGCGACCGACTCGGCAAGACCATCGTGTTCGCGAAGAACCAGGCGCACGCCGAGTTCATCCAGCGTCGCTTCGACGAGCAGTACCCCGAGCACGCGGGGCACTTCGCGCGGACCATCACGCACAGCACGCCGTACGCGCAGAGCTTGATCGACGACTTCTCGATACCCGACCAAGCTCCCCACATCGCGATCTCCGTCGACATGCTCGACACGGGCATCGACGTGCCGGAGATCGTCAACCTCGTGTTCTTCAAGCCGGTGCGATCGAAGTCGAAGTTCTGGCAGATGATCGGCCGCGGCACGCGACTGCGCCCGGACCTGTTCGGCGAGGGCCAGCACAAGAAGGACTTCCTGGTCTTCGACTTCTGCGGCAACCTCGAGTTCTTCAGCCAGGACCTGCCCGGCAGCGAGGGCTCCATCCAGAAGTCCCTCACCCAGCGGCTGTTCGAGGCCCGCCTCGGACTGATCACCGGGCTCGACCGGGTGCAGCTGGATCGGGAGCTGCGTTCTTCGACCGCCGACACCCTCCATCGGATCGTGGCGGGCATGAACCTCGACAACTTCCTCGTACGCCCGAAGAGGCGTTGGGTCGAGCGGTTCGCCGACTCGGCTGCGTGGGATGAGCTGACGCTCGAGGACGCGGCCGAGGTGCTCACGCATCTGGCGGGCCTGCCGTCGCGCGTAACCGACGACGACGTCGACGCCAAGCGCTTCGACCTGCTGATCCTGCGGCGGCAGCTCGCGCAGCTCGACGGCGACCTGGTGGCTGCCGAGCGCATCCGCGAGCAGGTCCAGGCGATTGCGACGGCGCTGCTGTCGAAGTCGGCGATCCCGTCGGTCGCGGAACAGCTCGTGCTGCTGGAGGAGATCGCCGGCGACGACTGGTGGGTCGACGTGACGCTCGGCATGCTCGAGATTGTCCGGCTCCGCATCCGTGCACTCGTGCGCTTCGTGCCGAACGTCACCCGACCGCGCGTCTACACCGACTTCATCGATGAGCTCGGCGACGTCACCGAGATCCAGCTCCGCCAGACCACGCCGGGCACCGACCTCGAACGGTTCCGGGCGAAGGCGACCGTGTACCTGCGACAGCACGAGGACCACCTCGCGCTTCAGCGGCTACGGCGCAACCGACAGCTGACGCCGGACGACCTCAGCGCGCTCGAGACGATGCTGCTCGCCAGCGGAGCGGGCTCGAAGGCCGACATCGAGCTGGCGGCCGCACAGGCGCAGGGGCTCGGGCCGTTCATCCGCTCGCTCGTCGGCCTGGATCGCGAGGCGGCGCTCGAGTCCTTCGCTCGCTTCCTCGACGGGTCGCGCTTCTCGGTCGATCAGATCCGCTTCATCCACCTGATCGCCGACGAGCTCACGGCGAACGGCGTGATGGACGCAGGGCGCCTCTACGAATCGCCCTATACCGACCGGGCCCCGAGCGGCATCGACTACCTCTTCGACGAGACCGACGTGACCGCCATCGTGAAGATCCTTGACGACGTCAAGGCGCACGTCCGGCCCGAGGACGTGGCCTGAGCTCACCGAATGCTGATGAGGTCACTCGCTACCTCGCGGACGGAGGGCTCGCGCATGTTCGAGATCCGCAATCCGACCACCCGCATCGGATGAGCGGGCACGCCGTCCGCCCGGCCACCGCCCGCCGATGCGCCTAGCCTCGACGGGGGCGCGCCGTACCGGCCGCGCCCACCCGCATCCACGAGGAAGAGGAACGCGCATGACGACCTGGCTGATCACGGGATGCTCCACGGGGCTCGGGCGCGCCTTCGCCGAGGAGGCGCTGTCGCGCGGGAACGACGTCGTCGTCACCGCGCGCGACGCCGCGAACGTGCAGGACCTCGCCGACCGATACCCCGAGCACGCCCTCGCGCTCGACCTCGACGTGACCGACCAGGCGCAGGTGTCGCTCGCCGTGGACGAGGCGACGGCCCGCTTCGGCGGCGTCGACGTGCTCGTCAACAACGCGGGCTACGGCTACCGCGCGGCCGTCGAGGAGGGCGACGACGAGGACGTCGCGCGCCTGTTCGACACCCAGTTCCACGGCAGCGTCCGCATGATCAAGGCGGTGCTGCCCGGCATGCGCGAGCGTCGCAGCGGCACGATCGTGAACCTCTCGTCCATCGGCGCCGCGCGCACGGGCGCCGGATCCGGCTACTACGGCGCCGTGAAGGCCGCGATCGAGCAGATGACCATGGCGCTGCGCACCGAGCTCGAGCCGCTCGGGATCGTCGCGACGGTCGTGGCGCCAGGATCCTTCCGCACCGACTTCTCCGGTCGCTCGCTCACGCAGTCGTCCACCGTGATCGACGACTACGCCGAGACCGCCGGCAAGCGCCGCAAGGAGAACGACACCACCGACGGCACGCAGCCCAACGACCCCGCGCTCGGCGCGAAGGTGCTCGTGGACGCGGTCGAGGAGGGCGCTCCCTTCTACCTGCTGCTCGGCGGCGACGCGGTCGAGATCGTCACGGGCGCGCTCGACGATCTGCGCGCCGACGTCGATGCGTGGGCGGAGCGCAGCCGGTCGACGGCGTACGACGCGAGCTGATCCTCAGGCGCGGCGCCGCTCAGGCCGGCGCCGAGCCCGAGGGCTCCGGCGCGACGAAGACGCAGAACGGGTGGCCGGCGGGATCCCGCAGCACGTAGAGGGGCTCGTCCTCGTCCGCCGTCCGGTCGAGCAGCACCTCGGCGCCGAGCGCGACGGCCCGCGAGCGCTGGCGCTCGAGGTCGGCGACGGACCCGACGGTGAGGTCGAGGTGCAGCATCTGCGGCGGCGAACCCTCGGGCCAGCGGGGCGCGGGCATGTCGGGCGCGAGCTGGAAGGCGAGGCGGCGGGTTCCGTCGTCGCCGAGGAGGACCAGCCAGTCCGCATCCGGCCCCGCCTGGTCGGGCTCGTCGCCCGGGCGGTAGCGGAAGCCGAGGAGCTCGCGGTAGAACTCGGCGAGGCGGCGCGGATCCGGCGCGTCGAGCACGGTCTGCAGCAGGCGCGGGTGGTCGGACGAGGTGGTCATGACCCTGTCTACGCCGGCGGGGGCGGGGTGTCGTCCGCCGCGGGGCCGTCGCGCTTCGCCTTCTTCGGGCGCACGCTCATCACGAAGAAGGTGATGCCGAGGATCACGAACGGCAGCCCGGCGACGCGGGTGTCGTCGAGGGTCAGCATGAGCATGAGGCCGAGCATCCCGAAGACGATGCCGAGCGACGCGTTCGTGCTCGAGGAGTCGTCGTCGTCCTCCGCGGGCGGATCCGCGGGGCCGCCGGGTGTCGTCGGGTCGCTCATTCCCGCACGCTAGGGATCCGGGTCGGGCGCCCGCGTCCTCCTCGTGGGGGACGCGATCGCGAGCGACGGTCAGCGCCGCGCGCCCGGGCGACGCCATCGGACGACCGTGGCCGCCAGGAACACGACGGCGCTGACGACCATCAGCAGCAGGCCGAGCGGGCGCAGGTCGTCGCGGGCGAGCACCATCGCGACGCCGATCGCGAAGAGGATCCCGAGGGCCGCATCCCGGGGGCGCGTGATGCCGCCGGTCGTCGCGCGGTCGCCGGGTGCCGTCGGATCGTCCATGCCCTCACGCTAGGCGCGGGCCCGCGCCCGCCGCGTCCGCCGGACGGGGGAGCCCGGTCAGATCCGCCCCTCCAGCTCCAGGAGCGTGGTCTTGGCAGCGAGCCCGCCGATGTAGCCGCCGAGCGTGCCGTCGGAGCGGAGGACGCGGTGGCAGGGGATCACGACGGGCAGCGGGTTCGTCGAGCACGCCGTGCCGACCGCGCGCGTGGCGGCCGGGCTGCCCGCGGTCTCGGCGACCTCGCGGTAGGTGCGCGTGGATCCGTACGGGATGTCCGGGAGCAGCCGCTGCACCCGGTCGCGGAACCCGGTGGACAGGCGGCGGTCGAGCGGCAGGTCGAAGGAGCGGCGGCGGCCGGCGAAGTACTCGTCGAGCTCGCGGGCGGCCTGGTCGAGGCGCTTCGGCGCGCGGAGGATCCGCGGGCCGAGCCGCTGGGCGAGGTCGCCGAGCACGGTGTCGTGGTCCTCGCGGGAGTAGGCGACGCGGATCAGCCCGCGCTCGGTGGCGGCGAGCAGCAGCGGGCCGACGGGGGAGTCGATCGTGGTGAAGCCGACGTCGAGGGCGCCGTCGACCTCGGCCCGATCGGCGAGCCGGAGGCGGAGGGCGTCGAGGGCGGGCGCGGTCGGGTCGGCGGCCTCGAGCGCGGCGGCGTCGAGGAAGGGGACGGTGTCGTCGAGGTCGGTCACGGTCGTCCTCCAGGGGTGGTGGTGGTGGTGGCGGGTGCGGGCACGCGAACGCCACCCGGCGGATCCGCCCCCATGGACCGCCGGAGGCTCGCGACCCCGTCCGCCGCCGCGCGCCGCACGGCCTCGGGCGTCCCGCCGACGATCGCCGCGACCTCCGCGTGCGGCAGCCCGCCGAGGTAGCGGTACGCGACCGCGAGCCGCTGCCGCTCGGGCAGGGCCGCGACCGCGCGCCAGAGGTCGGGGTCGGGGTCGTCGGATCCGGGCACGCCGAGGTCGGAGACCCGCTCGGGCACCTCGTCGACGGGGATGGCGCGGCGGCCGCGGGCGCGGATCGCGTCGAGGGCCTTGCGGTGCGCGATGGTGACGAGCCAGGCCCGCACGTCGGCGCGCGGTCCGAGCCGCGGGTACGCGAGCAGCGCCGACAGGAACGTCTCCGACCACGCGTCCTCCGCGTCCGCGTGCCCGCCGAGCACCGCCCGGCACACGCGGAGCACCACGGCGCCGTGCTCGGTCACGACCCTGTCGAACGGCTGCATCATCTCCACACCGGGTAGACGCCGGGGCGGGGTGATCCGTGAGGTCGGCGTGCGGATCAGTCTCGCGGATCCCGCCCCCGGGTGTCAGGGTGCCGTCCGCCTGCGGACGCGCCGTGCGCCTCCTCGCGGTCTCCGGTGCTCCGCCCGTGCGCGCCGTAGGGACTACCCGTGACGGTCCCCGCGGATGACGCCCCGGCGCTCCCCGGTCGCGAGGATGGATGCGCGGCCCACCCCCGGCCGCGCGCTCCGCGAGGAGCATCCGCCGCCGGCCCGTCCCCCCGGGTCGGCGGCGCACCCGACGGAAGAGGATCCGCATGACCGGCACCATGAGCCCCGCCGCCCGCGACGACGAGCAGGCCCTGCCCGGCGCACCCCGCGCGCTCCGCGTGTTCGTGGTCGACGAGGAGGCGCCCATCACGCAGCTGCTGTCGCTCGCGCTGCGGATGGAGGGCTGGGACGTGCGCGTCTTCGCGACCGGCCGCGGCGCGATCGGCGCCGCCGTCGAGGACGCGCCCGACGCGATCCTGCTCGACATGACGCTGCCCGACGTCTCGGGCGTCGAGGTGGTCGGCGAGCTGCGGCGCGCCGGCGTCGCGACGCCCGTGCTGTTCCTCACCGGGCGCGACTCGCTCGAGGACCGGCTCGCGGCGTTCGGCGCGGGCGCCGACGACTACGTCACCAAGCCGTTCGGCCTCGAGGAGGTCGTCGAGACGCTGCGCGTGCTCTTCCGCCGGCGAGGCCTCGCCCCGGCCATGATCACCGCGGGCGACCTCGTGCTCGACCCGGCCACGGGCGAGGCCTGGCTCGCGGGCGTGCCGCTGGAGCTCGATCCGATGGACCTCGTCGTCGTGCAGGCGCTCGCCGAGGAGCCGACGCGCCGGCTGTCCCGCCGCGAGCTCGTGCACCGCCTGACGGACGCCGGCTGGGACCTCGTCGCCCCGCGCGCCCTCCTCGACCTGCCGTCGGTCACGGGCCGCCGGGCGGGCCGCGACCAGGTCGCGCTGATCGCCGTGGCCGGCGACGACCTGGTGCTCGCGCCCGCCGTCTGACGCCCCGGCGGGCCGATCGGCCGGACCGCGCCCACCCCAATCCGGGGGCCGACGCGGCGAGTCACCCCCGCAACTCCGGGGATCACGAGTCACACGCGTCACACTGCGCCAAGAATTTCCCCAGGTGGGTAGCTGGAATCCCTACAGTCGGCGGTGGGGAGACGATCCTCCCCGCCGCATCCCCGAGACCCCGGAGCGCGGCCCCTTCCACCGCACGGGCGCGGCACAGCAATGGCGCGGACGGGCGGTCCCGCACCTCGGAGATGCCATGTCCCGTCCCACCCCCGCCGCCGGTCGCGGCAGGTCGTTCCGCCGCGCGGCCGCCGGCGCCTGCCTCTCGGCCTCGCTCGTGATCCTGCCCCTGGCGATGGCGCCGGCGGCTCACGCCGAGACCGTCCCCGTCGACTCCGCGCCCGTCTCCGTCGAGACGCCGGCCGTCGAGGCGCCCGTCGCCACGCCGACGTCCGCCGCCGAGGCCCCGGTCGCCGACGCGACGCCGACGCCCGCGCCCACCGAGACCGCCGACGAGACGGCCCCCGTCGCCGACGCCCCCGTCGAGACCACGCCGACCCCGGCCGTCCCGACGCCCGCGCCCTCGACCGGCCTGCCGACGCTCGAGCCGACCGTCCCCGTCGTCGAGCTCCCCTTCACCTGGACCACGCCCGACCGCGGCGTCGCCCTCCCGATCAACGAGGCGGTGCCGTTCGCCGGCACCGGCACCGCGGGCAGCATCGTCACCGCCAGCTACTTCAACGCCGTGGGCGTGAAGTCCATCGCGGGCATCGGCATCGTCGGCGCGGACGGCACGTACGCGTTCCCCGCGAGCTTCACCGAGCTGCTGCAGGACTCCAAGACCGCGAGCGTCACGCTCACGCAGGTCGGCCTCGACCTCACCGTCAAGGGCGAGATCCGCGGCCTGGTGCGCTTCGCCGAGGCGCCCGTCGGCCCGTTCGTGCGCGCCGAGGCGTCGTTCTCGACCATCTCCCCGATCTCCGTCACCGAGGCGACCAGCATCCTCGGCGGCCTCAAGGTCTCCGCGACCGGCTACCTCCGCTACGAGGCCGTCGAGGTCACGGTCACCGCGCCCGACGGCCGCGTGATCCAGCTCAGCGACGAGAACGGCGGCGTCGGCGTCGGCACCCGCTCGCTGAAGGACCTCGTGCGCGCCGACGTGGACGGCACCTTCGCGCAGCCGATCATCCTGTTCGGCGACATCCAGCCGGGCACCTACCAGGTGTCCGTCGCGGGCCTCGAGTCGGGCCTCACGCAGGGCGGCACCGTCGAGCTGACCGGCGAGGACGCAGGCGGACCGGTCATCCCGGGCCTCCCCACCCCGACGCCGACCACGCCGTCGATCGACCCCGCGGGCACCGCCCCGAAGCCGATCGCGAAGCCGGCCGCGCACCACGACGACACCCTGCCCGTCACGGGCACGGACGGCGCCGCGGCCCTCGGCCTCGGCGGCCTCGGCGCGCTGATGGCCCTGGCCGGCGCGGGCACGCTCGTCGCCCGCCGCCGCATGCGCTCCGCGGAGTAGCGGCACCGCACCACACTCACCACGCGCGTCGACGGCCGGATCCCCTCGGGGATCCGGCCGTCGTCGCGTCCGGGCGCCGACGCGGGATCAGGGGAGGACGATCACCTTCCCGGCGACGCGTCCCGCCTCGGCCTCCGCGTGCAGCGCGGGGAGCTCCGCCAGCGGGATCCGCCGGGTCACCTCCACCGTGAGCGCGCCCGCGTCGACGAGCGCCACCAGCTCCGCGAGGCGATCGCGGTCCGGCCGCACGAACACCGTGGCGGCGCGCACGCCGCGCCCCTCGTCGCCGGGGGTGGCCATGAAGGCGGTGGTGCTGACGACCGCGCCGCCGTCGCGCACCGCGGCCATGTAGGCGGCGAACGCCTCCGGCTCGATCGGCGCGAGGTTGAGGAGCACATCCACCTGCCCGTCGAGCGCGCCCAGCAGGTCGGTCGTGGTGCGGTCGACGATCTCGTCCGCCCCGGCGGCGCGCACGGCGTCGAGGCTGCGCGGGCTCGCCGTCGCGATGACGTGCACGCCGGCCCGCGTCGCGAGCTGGATCGCGTACTTGCCCACCACGCCGCCGGCGCCGACGATCAGCACCCGCTGGCCGCGCTCGAGGCGGCCGTCGTCGAACAGCGCCTGCCACGCGGTGAGCGCGACGGACGGCAGGGCGGCGGCGTCCGCCAGGGGGATGCTCGTCGGCGCCGCCACCACGGATCCGGCCGGCGCGATGACCTGCTCGGCCGCCCCGCCGTCGCTCTCCATCGGCAGGAACGCGATCACCTCGTCGCCGACCGCGACGCCCGTCACCTCGGCGCCGACCGCGTCCACGGTCCCGGACACGTCGTAGCCGGGGACGTGCGGCAGCCGGATGGGGATCGGCAGGAACCCGCCCCGCATGCCCCCGTCCGCCGCGTTGTACGCGGACGCGGCCACGCGGATCCGCACCTGCCCGGCGCCCGGCTCGGGCACCTCGATGTCCACGACCTCCAGGACCTCGGGTCCGCCGATCTCCCGGAACCGCACTGCCTCCATGATCTTCCCCTTCGTCAAGTGCTTCGAATCCGAAGCAATGGCACGACGCTAACACTGCTTCGAATGCGAAGCAACACCTAGGATGGATCCATGACGGAGACGCCCCGATCCCTGACCCCGACCCAGCTCGACGCCTACCTCGCCTTCACCGAGGTCGGCAGCCTGCTGCGCCCCGCGGTCGAGGCGCAGCTCCGCGATGCTGGCGGCCTGAGCTACGTGCAGTTCCAGCTCCTGGCGCGGCTCGGCGGCACCCCGGACGGCCACCTGTGCATGACCGACCTCGCCGACGGCGTCGTCTACAGCCGCAGCGGCCTCACCTACCAGGCGCAGCTCCTCGAGCAGCGGGGCCTGATCACCCGCTCGCCGTCCCCGGACGACGAGCGCAGCACCGTGGTCGCCCTCACCGACGCGGGCCGCGAGGTGCTCGCGGCCGTCTTCCCCGGGCACATCCAGACCGTGCACGGGCTCCTGTTCGCGCCGCTGTCGGACGCGGACGCCGGCCACCTCGCGCGGATCCTCGGGAGCGTGACCACGCACCTCCGCGCCGCGCCGCCGCGCTCCGCGGCCCGGCGCCGGAAGGCCTGAGCTCCCGCCGCCTTGTCACGCCCCGCGGCGCCCCCGTAGATTTGACGGGACCCGCAACGAATCACCCGCGCGCGGATCCGCACCCGTATGAGACGAAGGAGTCCCATGTCCGACACGCAGCCCGCAGTTCCCGCCACGGAGACCGGAGGCGCCCTCGGCGTCGCGATGATCGGCCACGGCTTCATGGGCGCCGCCCACTCGCAGGCCTGGCGCGTCGCCCCTGCGTTCTTCGACCTGCCGCTCGCGCCGCGCATGGTCTCCGTCGTCGGCCGCGACCAGGCGCGCACGCAGGAGTCCGCGGACCGCTGGGGCTGGGATCGCGCCGAGACCGACTGGCGCGCCGCCATCGAGCGCGACGACATCGACGTCGTCGACATCTGCTCGCCCGGCAGCACGCACGTCGAGATCGCCGTGGCCGCGCTCGAGGCGGGCAAGCACGTGCTGTGCGAGAAGCCGCTCGCGAACACGGTCGAGGAGGCCGAGGTCATGGCGGCCGCCGCCGAGAGGGCCGCCGCGAAGGGGATCCGCGCGATGGTCGGCTTCAGCTACCGCCGCGTGCCCGCCATCACGTTCGCCCGCGACCTCGTCGCCCAGGGTGCGATCGGCGAGCTCCGCCAGGTGCGCGCGCTGTACCTGCAGGACTGGCTGACCGACGCCGAGGGCCCGATGACGTGGCGCCTCGACAAGGAGGCGGCGGGATCCGGCGCGCTCGGCGACATCGGCGCGCACATCGTCGACGCGGTGCAGTTCATCACGGGCGAGCAGCTCGACGCGGTCAGCGGCCTGCTCCGCACGTTCGTCGAGGAGCGCCCGCTGCTCGCCGAGACGCGCGGCCTCGGCGGCGTCGCCTCCAGCGAGCGCGGCCAGGTCACGGTCGACGACGCGGCCTACTTCACCGGGAAGCTCGCCGGCGGCGCGCTCGCCAGCTTCGAGGCGACCCGCATGGCCACCGGCCGCAAGAACGCGCTGCGCCTGGAGTTCAGCGGATCCGACGGCGCCATCTCCTTCGACCTCGAACGCCTCAACGAGATCGAGCTGTACGACGCGACCGCGCCCGCCGACCGGCTGGGCTTCCGGCGGATCCTCGTCACCGAGCCCGAGCACCCCTACACGGCCGCGTGGTGGCCCACCGGCCACGGCCTCGGCTACGAGCACGCGTTCACGCACCAGGTGCGCGACCTCGTGCACGACATCGCCGCGGGCCAGGAGCCGCAGCCGTCGTTCGCCGACGGCCTCCGCGTGCAGCGCGTGCTCGACGCCGTGGAGCGCAGCTCGGCCGACGGCAGCGCGTGGAAGACGGTGGATCCCGCCGCGAGCTGAGGCCCGCGGGCGCTCCCGTACGCTGGACGTGAAGACCGGGAGGCGGACGGGTGCAGGCACGGCAGGAGCGGACGCTGCGCGCCGCGCTGTCCGCCGTCGTCTGCACGCTCGTCACGGCGACGCTGCACGCGGCGGCCGGCGGCGGGATCCCGCACCCGCTCGTCCTGGCGCTCGCCCTCGTGCTCGGCGTCGCGCTCTGCTTCGGGCTCGGCGGACGCCGGGTGACGCTCGCGCACCTCGTGCTCGCGATCGGCGCGACGCAGGGCGTGCTGCACGCGGCCTTCACGTTCGGGGGATCCGCGATCGGGGCCTCCGGCATGGCGATGCCGTCCGGCGGCGCGTCGGGAGCGGGCTCCGCCGGATCCACCGGGCACGCCCACGGCCACGCGGCCGCCGACGCCGCGCGCGCCCTCGCCGACCCCGCCGCGATGGCCATGCCCGCGGGGCACGACGGCGACATGCTGCTCGCGCACGTGGTCGCCGGCCTCGTCAGCGTCTGCTCGCTCCGGGTCGGCGCCGACGCCGTGCGCCGCGTCGCGCGATCCCTGGCCCTCCGCGTCGGCGGCGCGATCTCCGGTGCCGTCGGCGCGCTCGTGGCGGCCGCGATCGCCGTCGCCGCTGCGCTCGCCGAGCCCCTCGTCGCGCCGCGGCCCCGCCGGCTCCGCGCGGATGCCCGACCGCGCCGCCTCGTCGCGCTCCTCGCCGCGCGCATCCGGGGCCGCCGCGGCCCGCCGCTCGGGGCGCTCGCCGCCTGATCCGCGCCCGCCGCGTCCTCCGAGGACCCGGGCGCGGTCCCGCGCGTCCGCGCCGACCCGTCCGTCCCGCCTCCCGCGCGCTCCGTGGGATCCGGGCGGTCGTCGTCGCGCCGCCGCGCGCCTCCCGCACACCCGGATCCGCACGGCCACGCCGTGCACCCACCGAAGGACAGCCATGCCCTCCCGCACCATCCACCCCGCCCCTCGACCCGGCCGTCGCACCGGCGCCCGCCGGATCCCCGTCGCCCTCGGCGCCGCGGCCGGCCTCGCGCTCGCCCTGTCGGCGCCGCTCGCCGCCTCCGCGCACATCGAGCTCGACGCGTCCGCCACCGCGCCCGCCTCGCCCAGCGTCCTGACCTTCGCGGTCGGGCACGGCTGCGAGGGATCCGCCACCACGGCCCTCGCGATCCGCTTCCCGACGGACGTGCAGGCCGTGAAGCCCACGCTCGCGCCCGGCTGGTCGGTCGCCGAGCAGGAGGCGGCCGACGGCACGACCGTCACCTACACGGCCGACGCCCCGCTGCCCGACGCCCTCCGCGCGACCGTCCAGGTCGAGGCGCTGCTGCCCGTCGACGGCGCGGCCGGGGACGTCGTGGCGTTCCCGACGCTGCAGACCTGCGTCGAGGGATCCACCGACTGGGCCGAGACGCCCGCCGCGGGCACCGAGCCCGACCTCCCGGCGCCGGCCATCACGCTGACCGACGCCGCGACCGGCAGCGGCGCGGCCGCGGCCGGCACGGGTTCGGCGACGGGCGCGGAGGTGGGCTCGGAGGCCGCGGCCACCGCGACCGCCGTCGCGCCGGTCGACCCCGTCGCCCGCCTCCTGGGCCTCGGCGCCCTCGTCGTGGGCGTCGTCGCCGTCATGCTCCTCACCATCGGCATGCGCCGCCCGCAGCAGGGCGGCCGCCGGTGACCGCCGTGGACGACCGCGCGGACGCCGCCGGTCCCGCCTCAGCGCCCGAGTCCGCCCCGCCCGTCGCGACCCCCGCGATCACGCGCCCCCAGCGCGGCTGGTTCCTGCCCCTGCTGCTGCGCCTGCACTTCCTCGCGGGGATCCTCGTGGGCCCGTTCATCCTCGTCGCGGCGCTCAGCGGCGCGGCCTACGCGCTCGCGCCGACCGCCGAGCAGGTCGTCTACGACCGCGAGCTGCACGCGCCCGCGACGGGATCCACCGTGCCGCTCGCCCAGCAGGTCGAGGCGGCGGAGGCCGTGGTCGGCGGAACCGGCACGCTCGTCGCGGTCCGCCCGGCCCCCGCGCCCGGCGACACGACGCGCGTGATGTTCACGGGCGACGGCCTCATCCCGAGCCAGACGCGGGCGATCTTCGTCGACCCGGCCGACGCGTCCATCCGCGGCGACCTGCCCGTCTACGGCACGAGCGGCGCCCTCCCGCTGCGCACGGCGATCAGCCACTTCCACCGCACGCTCGGGCTCGGCGACCCCGGCCGGCTCTACAGCGAGCTCGCCGCCAGCTGGCTCGGCATCGTGACCGTCGCGGGCCTCGGCCTGTGGGTCGCGCGCTGGCGCCGGTCGCCGCGGAAGCGCGACCTCGTGCGGCCGGACGCGCGGGCGACCGGCTACCGGCGGATCCTCTCCTGGCACGCCTCGACGGGCGTCTGGCTCGTCGCGGGCGCGCTGTTCCTATCGGCGACGGGCATCACGTGGTCGCAGTTCGGCGGGCAGAACGTGACCGACCTGCGGGCGGCGCTCAGCTGGCAGGCGCCGACGCTCACGACCGCGCTGCCGGGCGCCGGCGCGGGGTCGGCCTCTGCTGCGGATCCGCACGCGGGCCACCACGCGTCCGCCGCGCCCAGCTCGACGGGACGCGCGGATCCCGCGACCTTCGACGAGGTCCTCCGGGTCGCGCGGGGCGTCAACGTCGACACGGGGCTCGTGGAGATCAAGCCCGCCGCGGATGCCGGCCAGGCGTGGACCGTGAGCGAGATCCAGCGCAGCTTCCCGACCGAGGTCGACCAGGTGGCCGTCGACGGCAGCACCCTCCAGGTGGTGGGCCGCACCGACTTCGCGGACCACCCGTTCCCCGCGAAGCTCGCGCGCTGGGGGATCGACACGCACCAGGGATCGATGTTCGGG
This sequence comes from Clavibacter phaseoli, assembly GCF_021922925.1. Taxonomy (NCBI): domain Bacteria; kingdom Bacillati; phylum Actinomycetota; class Actinomycetes; order Micrococcales; family Microbacteriaceae; genus Clavibacter; species Clavibacter phaseoli. Next base: position 2,599,212 of record NZ_CP040786.1, on the reverse strand, counting down.
CTGCCGAACCAGCTGCTCCTCGCGGTGACCGCGCTCGGCATCGCCGCGATGGTCGTGTTCGGGTACCTGATGTGGTGGAGGCGCCGGCCGGGCGTCGCGCGCCCCGGCCGTCCGGCCCCCGCGGGCGCGCTCGCGCGGGCGCCGTGGTGGGGGATCGCCGCGGTGGTCGCGGTGGGCGTCGGCGTGGGGTTGTTCCTGCCGCTCGTCGGGATCCCGCTGGTCGGCTTCGTGCTGCTCGACGCGCTGATCACCGCGGCGCGCGTGCACCGGGCGGGCGCCAGCGCCTGATCGAACCCCGTGCCGGTCGCCCGCGGCTCAGCGGACGGCCGGCGCCGGCCCGGTCGACGCGGCCACGTGCAGCCGGCACGGCAGGAGCGCGTGCGGCAGCTCCGTCGCCGTGCCGTCGAGCCGCGCGAGGAGCATCTCGACGGCGAGCCGACCGAGCTCGGGACCCGGCGCGTCCATGGTGCTGAGGGCGGGCTCGACGAGCGCGCCCACCTCGGTCGACGACGCGAGCGACAGGATCGAGACGTCCTCCGGCACCCGCCGCCCGGCCGCGTCGAACCCCGAGATGAGGCCGCGCGCCGCCTGGTCGTTGAGGAGCATGACCGCCGTGATCCCCGGATCCGCCGCCAGCAGCTCGCCCGCCGCCGCGCGTCCGCCCACGGGCGTCGGCGCGCATCGGGCCACCGCGCCGCCGAGGCCGCGCGCCGCCGTCTCCTGGAGGAACGCGCGCTCGGTGCGCGTCGTCGGGCCGTACCCGCGCAGCGGCCCTCGCTCGAGGTCCTCCACCATGAGCCCGAACCGGCGGTGGCCGAGGGCCTGCAGGTGGTCGATCCCGTCGGCGACCGTGCGCTCGAAGTCCATGTCGACGAACGGCAGGTCGCGCGTCTCCGCCGTGCGCCCGATGGAGACGAACGGCACGTCGAGCGCGGCGAGCTCGCGGATGCGCGAGTCGTCCATGCGCACCTCCATCACGATCACGCCGTCGACGAGGCGGCCGCTCACGAGGTCGGACACGTCGTCCGGCGACGTGCCGGTGGGCCAGAGCACGAGGTGATAGCCGAGCTCGGACGCGCGCGTGGCGGCGCTCATGAAGATCTCGAGGGCGATGCGGCTGAGCCGCTGCACGTCGGCGGGGAACAGCAGCGCGACGATCCGGGTGCGCTTGCTGGCGAGCGCGCGGGCCACGACGTTGTTGCGGTAGCCGAGCTCCTGCATCGCCTCGGTGACGGCCCGCCGCGTGGGCTCGGAGACGGCCTTCGTGCCGTTGACGACGAAGGAGACCGTGGCGATCGAGACCCCCGCGCGCGCGGCGACCTCTCGCATGGTCGGGATGGCAGCTCCTCGGGGTCGGGCGGCGTCGGGCGGGCGTCCGCCGGGCGCGTGCTCAGCGTATAGCGGGCGTCGCGGCGCGGTGCGGGTCGGCCGGGGCGCGGAACCGCGAGATCGCGATGAGCGCGGCCGTGATCGTGCAGACGGCGATCGTGAGCCCGACGACGTACTCGGCGACGGTGACGTACCCGGCGGGCGACGATCCCGGGTCGAGGAACCCGTACGGGTAGTAGGTGGCGGATCCGTCCACCTGGTTCCCCGTGGACGGACCGCGCAGGAGCGTGACGAGGATCCAGGCGAGCGGGAACGCGATGACGCGGCCGATGGCGCCCGCGCGGAGCGGCCGGCGGTCGGGCGCGATGATCCAGTCGAGCAGCACGATCAGCGGCACGGCGACGTGCACGATCTGGTCGGCCCAGTCGAGCTGCAGGGGCGCGGGCTGCGGGAGGCCGCGGAGCAGCGCGTTCCACACGAGGCCGGTGATGACGAGGTACACCGTGGACGCGAGGCGCAGCGTGACCCAGCCGACCCCCGGATCCGCCGTGCGGCCCCGCGCGAGCCGCACGCCGCCGACGACCAGCACGACCGCGCCGAGCACGTTCGCGTCGACGGTGAAGAACAGGGCGAAGTCGAGCGACTTGCCGGCGATGCCGGTGACGCCGAGCCCCTGCCAGTAGGCGAGGTTCACGTGGTACTGGGCGATGACGCCGACGACGGCGGCGACCGCGGTGGCGATGCGGACGACGGAGAGGAGGATGCGCACGGGAGAGGGTCCCACGATCGCGGGCCCTCCGGCGCCGGCTGTCCCCGGCCGCTCGCGAGGACCGGGTGCGCGACCAGATCGCGGACGGTCAGCGGGTGGTCGTCCGTCGACCTCGGCGGCGGGCGATCCCCAGGGCAGCCATAGCGAGGATCCCGCCCAGGAGCGCGCCGACCGAGTTCGTGACGAGGTCGCTCGTGTCGCACGCGCGGCCGATGGCCGGCACGAGCGCCTGGGTCGCCTCGACGAGCGCAGACAGGCCGCACCCGGCGATGGCCATGCGGACGGGGCGCCTAGTCAGGACCCCCGCGAGCAGCGCGGGCGGCACGAACAGGAGCACGTTGGCGACCGTCTCGACCGCCGTCGGGCTCCAGCGCGGGAGCGTCGCGGCGCAACGGACGGCGGTCCCGGGGGCGCCGTCGGGGTACATGGTCGCCGCGGCGACGGCGAGGAGCGCGACCGCCAGCAGGATCCCGAGCGCACGGCGGTGCCGGGCGAGGAGCGCGCCCGCGACGGGCCCGACGACCACGACGCCGAGGAGCGCGAGGGCGGCGAGCCAGGGCACCGCGACGAGCAGCGTGGAGAGCATCCGACCAGGCTATGCGGGCGGTCGGGTCGTGCCGCACGGCCGGGCGCCCCCCTGCCGCGTCAGGCCGGTCGCGCCCGCCGCAGCAGCGCGACGGCGATGGCGAGCGGCTTCATCCACGTCATCTCGCCGAAGCGGTAGTCGTCGGCGCGCGCCAGCCGGTCGGCGAGGTCGGGGCGCGCGGCGCGCAGGTAGCCGCGCGCCTCCTCCGCGTGCACGGGGTCGGAGACGATGCGGATCGTGTCGGCGTCCTCGACGAGCGGGATCGCGTTCGCCACGTTCTCGCGCGTGCTCCGGCTCGCCTCCTCGAGCACGACGGGGCCGGCGTAGCCGAGCTCGCGGGCGTACCGGGCGAGGATCCGGGCCTCGGAGTCGTCGCCCATGACGGATCCGCCGCACAGCACGAGCGCGGTCGCGTCCGCCTGCGGGTCGATCGAGCGGAGGGCGGCGCGGACGCGGAACCGGTTGATCCGGTTGGCGCGCGGTCCCGCGTTGCCGAAGCCGAGCACGACGACGGCCTCGCGGCCCACGGCGCCGTCGGGCTGGCCGGGGGAGGCGCCGAGCCCGCGCGTGCTCGCGAGCCGGTGGATCCCCTCGCTCGCGAGGAGCACGCCGCCGACCGACGCGAGGAGCGCGACCCCGGCGACGGCGAGGGTCCGGCGGATGCGCATGCGCCCAGGCTACGGGCGTGCGATGCGGGACGGGTCGGTCGGGCCGGGCCTCGCCGGGCCTCAGGCGGAGCGCGCCGCCTTGACGAACGCGACGACGGCGTTGGCGTGCCCGTGCCCGAGGCCGTGCTCGGACTTCAGCCAGGCGACGGCCTGCATGTGCGGCTCGACGTCGAGGCGGGCGTCGGCCAGGTCGATCCAGTGCTGCACCGGCTGCCCGTAGGTCGACTCGATGCTCGGGAAGTAGGAGGCCGGCCCCTTGGCCTTCTGCCCCTCGGGCGGCGGGGGCGGGGCGACGATGCCGTGCGCGTTCATGCTGCGACGGTACCGGCGGCGCACGGCCGTGGCGAGGCCCGGCCGTGGTTCAATGGTCCGGCCTCCTGCGGGAGGGGCCTCCTCCGGGAGGCACGGCGGTGGGGCTCGCCGTACCCGAACCTCGACATCCTCGTCGACGACAGTCCCTGTCTCACGGCACCGCCATGCCATCCGAGATGGGAGACCCCATGACCGACCACCGACAGCCCGACGACGGCGCGCCCCTCGACGCCGCGCCCCGCGACGGCGCGGCCCTCGACGGCGACGTCGAGGTGCAGGACGACCCGGGCCGCCCGGTCCACCTCCGCTGGTCGTCCCTCGGCCTCGTGGCGCTCGGCGGCACGGTGGGCACGGGGATCCGCGAGGCGCTCGCGCTCACCTGGCCCGCGCCCGCCGGGGGCATCCCGGTGACCATCCTCCTGATCAACGTGGTCGGCGCCTTCGTCCTCGGCGCCCTGCTCGAGGGGCTCGCCCGCCGGGGGCCCGACGAGGGACGCCGCCGCGCGATCCGCCTGCTGGTCGGCACGGGCGTCCTCGGCGGCTTCACGACCTACAGCGCGCTCGCCGTCGACACGGCGTCGCTCACCGGATCCGCGCTCGGCCTCGCGCTCGCCTACGCCGCGCTCTCGCTGGTGGTGGGCGCCGCGGCGTCGGTCGCCGGGATCGCCACGGGTGCCGCGATCCACCGCCGCACGGCGGCCGGACGCGCGACGGGAGCGGCATCGTGACCGGGCCCCTCGTGTTCGCGCTGATCTGCGTGGCCGGCGGCGTCGGATCCGCCCTCCGCCTGCTCCTCGACGGCGTCATCCGCGGACGCCTCGGCGCCGCCTACCCGTGGGGCACGACCGTCATCAACGTCACCGGATCGCTCGGCCTCGGCCTCCTCACGGGAGCGGCCGCGCAAGCGGGGCTCCCGCACGACCTCCTCCTGATCCTCGGCGGCGGCCTCATGGGCGGCTACACGACCTTCAGCACCGCGAGCCTCGAGACCGTGCGGCTCGCGCAGGCCGGCCGGGTGGGTGCCGCGCTCGCGAACGGCGTCGGCATGCTCGTGGTCTGCGTCGCGGCGGCCGGGCTCGGGATCGTGGTGGGTCAGGCGCTGTGAGCGGGCTCTCGCCGATGGGCGCCGCGGACGTCACGGCGCTGCACGCGTTCCTCGCGGCGGCCGACCTCACGGTCACCGGGCTCGACGATCCGGGCGTGCGGCTCTGGATCCGCCGCGACGCCGACAGCCGCATCACCGGCAGCACGGGGTTCGAGCTCAGCGCGGACGGGCGGCACGCGCTGATCCGCAGCGTCGCGGTGGATCCCGCCCTCCGGTCCGCCGGCCTCGGGTCGACGCTCGCCCGGCACGCGCTCGCCGAGGCGACCGCCGCCGGCGCCCGGCGCGCGTGGCTGTTCTCGCGGCGGTCGGGTCCCTTCTGGCACGGCCTCGGCTTCGCGGAGGCCGACCGCGACGCGCTCGCCGCCGCCCTGCCCGACGCCCGCCAGGTCGTCGCCTTCCGCGCGAGCGGCCAGCTGGCGCGCGAGGTCGCGTGGTCGCGGGCGCTGGGGGCGGCGGGGGACGACGCGCCTGGGCTCGCGGGATGAGCGGCGCGGAGATGCAGCCCGACCCCGAGCTCGTGTGGTCGACGACCGGCCGCCGGGACCTCCACCGCGGCCGCGTCGTGCTCGTCGAGCACGACGTGCTGCTGCCCGACGGGTCCGCGTCGCGCTACGAGGTCGACGAGAGCGTGCCGTTCGCGGTCGCGACCCTCGTGATCGACGGCGACCACGTGCTGCTGTCGCGCCAGTACCGGCACCCCCTCGGGCGGTGGATCCTCGACCTCCCCGGCGGCGCGGGCGACGCCTCCGAGCAGCCCGCCGACGCCGCCCGTCGCGAGCTCGAGGAGGAGCTCGGCCTCGTCGCGCCCGAGATCCGCCCCCTGCGCACCTACGCCGTGAACCCCGGCCGGGCCTCCTGGCTCGTGCACGTCTTCGCCTGCACGGCCCCGACCGCCGAGGGCACGGCCGACCGCTCCGACCCGTCCGAGCAGGTGCACCTGGTCCGCATGCCCGTCGCGGAGCTCGACGCGCTCATCGCCGCGGGCGGCGTCGAGGACCCGACCCTGCTGATCGCCCGCGCGGCCGCCGCCGAGCAGGGGCTGCTGCCGCCGGTCGGGCCGCGGCGGTAGCGCGACGCGTCAGCCCGCGCGCCCGCGCAGCGCGACCCGCGCGATCCGCTCGCACAGCTCCTGGTACCCGATGCCGACGGCCGCCGCCGACTGCGGGAGCAGGCTCGTCGCGGTGAGGCCGGGCAGGCTGTTGGCCTCGATGATCCAGAGGACGCCCGCGTCGTCGAGGCGGAAGTCGGAGCGGCTGTACCCGGCGAGCCGGAGGATCCGGTGCGCCGCCAGCGCCGCGGCCCGCGCCTCGTCCGCCACCTCGTCGGGGAGGTCGGCCGGGAACGTCTCCGCGATCGCGCCGGCCTGGTACTTCGCGGCGTAGGTGAACGCCTCGTCCACGGGCACGCCGATCTCGCCGACCGCGAGCGCCTCCCCGTCGAGCACGCCGACCGTCAGCTCGCGGCCGCGCACGAACCGCTCGACCATCACGGTGCCGTGCCGCCGGGCGAGCTCGAGCGCGGCGGGCAGGTCCTCGGCGGCGCGCACCACGGAGAGCCCGACGGTGGATCCCTGCCCGGTCGGCTTCACGACCACCGGGAACCCGAGGGCGGGCTCCACCGCGTCGGGCTCCGGGTCGATGAGCCAGTCGGGCGTCCGCACGCCGCCGGCGCGCAGCAGGGTCTTGGCGACGTCCTTGTCCATCGCGAGCGCGCTGCCGAGCGAGCCGGATCCCGTGAACGGGATGCCCGCGAGCTCGAGGAGCGCCTGCAGTCGGCCGTCCTCGCCGGATCCGCCGTGCAGCGCGAGGAACACCAGGTCGCTGTCGCGGAGGTCCGCCGGCAGGCGCAGCACCGCGGCGGACCCGCCCGCGCCCGCCGTCGCGAGCTCCGCGGAGGTCGGCGGGCGCACGCCGACGTCGGGGGTGAGGATCCGCGCCTCGCCCGCGGCGTCGAGCGCGCCGCGCGCGGTGTCGACGGCGACCACCTCGTGCCCGAGGGCCCGGAGGGCCGGCACGACCTGCGCGGCGCTCGCGATGGAGACGTCGCGCTCCTCGCTCTCGCCGCCGAAGAGCACAGAGATCCGCATGCCGCGACCCTATCGGCGCTCCGCGCGGCGGAGCGTCGCGACCGCGAGGGGATCAGCCGCCGTCGCGCCGGGCGTACGTGAGCACCGCGTTGCCCGCGCTCGTGATCTCGGAGCGGCGCAGCTCCAGCCGCGTGGTCGGGTCGTCGGGCTCGAACAGGCGGCGGCCGGCGCCCGCGACGACCGGGTGGATCATCAGGGTCAGCTCGTCGAGCAGCCCCGCGAACAGCAGCGCGCGCGTGAGCGAGATGCTCGACAGCACGGCGATCTCGCCGCCCTCCGTCTCCTTCAGTCGGGCGATCGCCGCGAGCGCGTCGCCCTCGATGCGCGTGGCGTTCCAGCCCAGGTCGCCCGTGAGGGTGCGCGTGGCGACGAGCTTCTCCAGCGGGTTGACGAACGCGGCGAACGGGTCGTCGGCGGGCGCGGCCGGCCAGTGCGCCGACCAGTCCTCGTAGCCGCGGCGGCCCATAACGGCGGTCGTGACCGACGAGATCATGCGGCCGAGGCCCGCGCCGAGCTCGGGGTCGAACGAGTCGAACTGGAACAGGTGCGGCGACTCCACGACGCCGTCGACGGACGTGAACAGGCCTGCGGTGAGTCGTCGCACGCGCTCCTCCTCGAGCTCGGGTGTGGACGCCATGATCCGCGCCGCACGGCCGCGCGTCCAGACCCGACCAGCGCCCGGCCGCCTGCGGGTCGCGTTCACACGGCGGCAACACGCGCGCATCGCCGCGGAAACGCGGGCTCCCTAGTGTCGTTTGCAACAGGCATTGCAGGATCCGTCCCCCGCGACGAGGATTGCAGGCACCGCTCCGCACCGCTCGACCATCCGCTCAGCACCTCGCGAAGGGACCGCCCATGACCACGACCGTCGGAGAGAGGACGAGGTCCGTCGTCGGCCTCCGGGGGGTCGCGCCCGTGGCGGCGGCGGCCCTCGTGATCGCGCTCGTCGCGCAGGTCATCGGCTCGCGCACCCTGCCGATCGGATCCGCCTCCATCGTGTTCTTCCCGATGGTGTGGGGCCTCCTCATCGCCGCCGCGCTGTCGTTCCAACGCATTCGACCGGTCGGCCTCGACTTCCAGCGGATCGCCAACGCGTTCGTGGGCGTCGCCGTGCTGTTCCTCGTCGCGCGGCTCGCCTTCAACATCGGGCCGAACATCCCGACGCTGCTGAAGGCCGGACCCGCGCTGCTGCTGCAGGAGATCGGGCACCTGCTCGGCACGGTCGCGCTCGCGCTGCCGCTCGCCGTGCTGCTGCGGATGGGCAAGGCCACGATCGGCGCGACCTTCTCGCTCGACCGCGAGCCCGCCTTCGCGATGGTGAGCGAGAAGTACGGGCCGGACTCCGACCAGTACCGCGGCGTGCTCGCGATGTACGTGTTCGGCACGCTCTTCGGCGCCGTCTACATCACCCTGCTGACCTCGCTCGTGGCATCGGCCGACGTCTTCGACCCGCTGGCGCTCGCGATGGGCGCGGGCGTCGGATCCGGGTCGATGATGGCCGCGTCGACCGCCAGCATCATCGCCGCGTACCCGGGCCAGGAGGACGCGATCCTCGGCATCGCCGCGGTCTCGAACCTCATCACCACGGTCCTCGGCGTGTACGTCGGCATCTACGTGGCGCTGCCGCTCGCCGACCGGTTCTACCGGTTCCTCACGCGGAAGCAGGCGGCCGCGGAGGCCGCGTCCGGTCCCGCCCCGGTCTCCGCCGCGACCGAGGAGTCGAACCGCGTCTTCCGCGAGCGCGTCGCGGAGGCGGCGGCGCCCGTGGACATCCGGCCGTGGGTCGCGATCGCGGTCCTCGCGGTCGTCGGCATCGGCACCGCGTCGATCTTCGCGGGCGGCGTGAGCTGGTCCATCGTCGGCGGCTACGCGATCCTCATCGCGCTCCTCCTGGTGAGCCAGCTGCTCGCCCGGATCACGCGCAAGGTCTCCGCGATCGTCTTCGTCACCACGATCGGGGCGCTCGCCTCGAGCCCGTACTCGCCGATCGGGACCGAGCTGACCGCCGTCGTCACCTCCATCGACTTCCTCTCGATCGCGTGCGCCACCCTCACGTTCGCGGGCCTCAGCCTCGGCAAGGACGCGGCGCTGCTCAAGACGGTCGGCTGGCGCATCGTGCCGGTCGGGCTCGTCGCCATCACGGCGTCGTTCCTGCTCTCGGCCGTCATCGCGGAGTTCGCGCTCGGGTTCTGGTCGTGAGCGTCGCGGATCCGCTCGCGGACTGGCTCGACGAGCTCGAGCCGACGAAGGGGCACACGCCCTCGCACCGCCGCGTCGCCCGCGTGCTCCTCGAGCACCAGCAGCTCGCGTCGTACTCGGAGATCGCCGAGATCGCGCAGCGCGCCGAGGTGAACGCCAGCACCGTGGTGCGGTTCGCGCAGGCGCTCGGGTTCCGCGGCTGGCCGGAGCTGCAGCAGGAGCTGCGGATGCGGTACCTCGCGACGCTCACGTCCGAGGAGACCCTGCGCGAGCACCCGGCCCCTGCGTCGGGCGCGGTGCACTCGTCCATCCAGCGCGACGTCGCGAACCTCGGCCGGGCGCTCGAGTCCATCGACCCGTCCGACGGCGACGCGGCCATCGCGGCGCTCGCGTCGGCCGGGCGGATCCTCGTGGTCGGCATGGGCTCGTTCGGCGCGCCGGCGTCGATCCTGGCGCACCTCGGATCCGTGATGGGGTACCCGATCTCCTTCGAGGGCCGCGGCGGCGCCCACCTCGCGGCCGCGATGACCACGCTCGGCGCGGACGACGTGCTCGTCGTCGTGAGCCTGTGGCGGCCGATGCGCGACGTGCTCGCGGCGGCGGCCGCGGCCCACGCGGCGGGCACGACCGTCGTCGCCATCACCGACATGCGCCGGGGCCGCCTCGCCGCCAGCGCCGACCACGTGCTCGTCGTGCCCAGCGAGGGCGTCTCGTTCCTGCAGTCCACGACCGCGACCACGTCGGTCGTCTACGGCCTGCTCAGCGGGATGGAGGCCGCGCACCCCGAGCGCAGCCGCGCCGCGCTCCGCCGCACGCAGGAGCTGTGGCAGCAGCTCGGCACCTTCAGCGGCTGACGCCCGCCCTCCCCGACCTCGACCCGCCGCCCCGCGCGGCACCGGAAGGACCCATGACCTCCACCGACCCGCTCGACCCCACCACCCCGCGGCGCATCGGCGTCGTCGGGCTCGGATCCATGGGCGGCGCCATGGCGGCGTCCCTCGCCGGCCGCGGCTGGGACGTCGTCGGCTGCGACCCGTCCGCGGCGGCCCGCGAGGCGGCCGAGGCGCGTGGCCTCCGGGCGGTCGCCGACGTGTCGGCGCTCGCCGGGATCCCGTACGTCGTGCTGTCGCTGCCCTCCGCGCGCGTCGTCGAGGCGACCGTCCCCGCGCTCCTCGCCGTGCCCGGCACCGTGGCCGTCGTCGACACGACCACCTCCGAGCCCGGCACGAGCGCCGCGATGGCCGAGCTCGCCGCCGCGCACGGCACCGCCTTCGTCGACGCCCCGGTCTCCGGCGGCAACACGGGCGCGGCCGCGGGCACGCTCGCGTCCTTCGTCGGCGGATCCGCGGGGGCCGTCGACGCCGCCCGTCCCGTCCTCGAGGCCCTCACCTCCGGCGGCTGGCGCCACGTCGGCCCCGCCGGATCCGGGAACGTCGTGAAGCTCCTCAACAACATGCTCGTCTCGGTCAACCTGCTCGCGGTCGCCGAGGCGATGGACGTCGCGGCGGCCCACGGGATCGACCTCGACACCGCGGTCGCGGCGCTCAACACCGCCACGGGCGCGAGCACCGTCAGCCAGCGGATGTTCCCCGACCAGATCCTCAGCGGGCGATTCGGCTCCGGCTTCGCGCTCGGCCTCATGGCCCGGGACGTGGCGCTCGCGCACGATGTGGCCCGCGCCACCGGCGCGACCCCGGGGCTCTTCGCCGAGACCGACGAGCGCTGGCAGCGCGCGCTCGCGGCCCTCGGCCCGCGGGCCGACTTCGTCGCCGCCACCTCCACCTTCACCACGGCGACCACCGCCCTGGATCCCGCGCAGCTCCCCGCCCGGAAGGACGACACCGCATCATGACGACCACCGCCCCGACCTCCCGCACCCCGCTCCTCGCCGCGGTCGACCGCACGGCGCACCCCGCCGAGCGCGCCCGCGCCCTCATCGCCCACGCGTTCCCCGACGGCATCGGCACGTGGGCCGACGGCCGCGTGCACCCGGGATCCGGGCCCGCGATCGACCTCGTCGACGCCGCGACCGGCGAGCTCGTCACGAGCTACGCGGATCCCGGCGCCGCGGGTGCCGACACCGCCCTCGCCGCCGCCGTCCGCGGGGCGCGCACGTGGGGCGCGATGGATCCCTACGACCGCGCCGCGATCCTCCGCGAGGTCTCCCGCGTCATCGGCGAGCACCAGGAGGAGCTCGCCGTGCTCGAGACGGTGACCACCGGCAAGCCGCTCCGCGACGCCCGCGTGGAGGCCGGCCGCGTGGCGCAGATGTTCGGCTACTACGCGGGCTGGGCCGACAAGGTGACCGGGCAGACGATCCCCGTCCCCGGCGACTGGCTCACGTACACGACGCGCGTGCCGTGGGGCGTGGTGGTGGCGGTCACGCCGTGGAACTCGCCGCTGTTCACGGCCGGCTGGAACTCGTCCGCGCCGCTCGCCGCCGGCAACGCCGTGGTCCTCAAGCCCAGCGAGTTCACCCCGCTGAGCACGATCCGCCTGGCGCAGCTCGCGGAGGAGGCGGGCCTGCCCGCGGGCGTGCTGTCGGTCGCGGTCGGAGCGGGCACCACGGTCGGCGCCGCGCTCAGCGCGGACCGGCGCGTGGGGAAGCTGAGCTTCATCGGATCCGTGCCCGTCGGCCGCACGGTCGCGCAGGCGGCGGCCCGCGCCGGGATCCCCGTCGTGCTCGAGCTCGGCGGCAAGAGCGCCAACATCGTGTTCGCCGACGCGGACCTCGACCAGGCCGCGCGCGGCGCCGTGAGCGCCGTCTTCTCGGGCGCCGGCCAGTCGTGCGTCGCCGGATCCCGCCTGCTCGTCGAGCGGGGCGTGCACGACGAGCTCGTGGCGCGCATCGTCGCCCACGTCGACGCGCTCCGGCTCGGCGACCCGCTGGATCCCGCCACCGAGATCGGCCCGATCATCTCCCGCCGCCAGGTCGCGACGATCCGCGCGCTCATCCAGGCGGGGCAGGAGGACGGCGCGCGCCGCCTCTCCGGCGCGACCCGCCCGGCCGCGCTCGCCGACGGGGCGCTCGCCGACGGCAGCTGGATCATGCCGACGATCCTCGACGGCGTCGAGCCCGGCCACCGCCTCGAGACCACCGAGGTGTTCGGCCCCGTCCTCGGGGTCTCCGTCTTCGACAGCGAGGAGGAGGTGGTCGCGCGCGCCAACGCCACGGGCTTCGGCCTCGCGGGCGCCGTCTGGACCTCGGACGTCTCCCGCGCGCACCGCGTGGCCGCGGCCGTCGACGCCGGCACCTTCTGGATCAACGCGTACAAGACGATCCACGTCGCCGTGCCGTTCGGCGGCTTCGGCGAGTCCGGCCACGGCCGCTCGTCCGGCCCGGGAGCGCTCGACGAGTACACGCAGCAGAAGGCCGTGTGGGTGCCGACCACGCCGCCGCCCGCGCCGTTCCCGTCGATGCTCGGCTAGCGCGGGGTCGCGCGCGATCCCGCGCAGCCTGCCCGAGGGGACAGGCGGCGCGGGATGCGAAACCTTTCTGGTTAACCGCTTTACACGACCCCCGATCCGGTGTTAGCGTCGCCGCCATCGGGTGCGCGACGACGCCTCCCGGATCGCCGCGGAGCCGGCGGATCACGGTGTCGTCGCGGCCCGGACCGACCGCCACCTCAAGGAAGAGACCCCGCGATGTCCCCTCGATCCACCGCCCGCCGCCGCCGACTCATCGGCGCCGCCGCCTTCGCGGCCACCGTCCCGCTCGTGCTCGCCGGCTGCTCCGGCGGCGGGGGAGGCGGATCCTCGTCCGGCGGGGATCCGAAGACGATCACCGTCACCGACTACTACAACGAGGGCAACGACGACACGGTCATCGGCGACACCCTGACCAAGTGCGGCGAGTCCCTCGGCGTCACCATCGAGCGCACGTCGATCCCGGGCTCGAGCCTCATCCAGAAGGTGCTGCAGCAGGCGTCGTCGAGGACGCTGCCCGACGTGCTCATGCTCGACAACCCCGACCTGCAGCAGATCGCCGCGACCGGCGCGCTCGCCCCGCTCGAGGACTTCGGCATCTCCACCGACGGCTACGCGAAGGGCGTGGTCGACGCGGGCACCTACGAGGGCAAGACCTACGGCCTCGCGCCCACCGTGAACACGATCGCGCTGTTCTACAACAAGGCCATGCTCGCCGACGCCGGGATCCAGCCGCCCACCACGTGGGACGAGCTGAAGACCGCGGCCGCCGCGCTCAAGGACGGCGACCGCTACGGCATCGCGATGGACGCCAACGCCACCTACGAGGGCACCTGGCAGTTCCTGCCCTTCATGTGGTCGAACGGCGGCGACGAGAAGGACATCGCCACCCCCGAGACCGCGGAGGCGCTGCAGCTCTGGACCGACCTCGTGAAGGACGGCTCGGCATCGCAGAGCGTCGTCAACTGGACCCAGTCCGACGTCAACGACCAGTTCATGGCCGGCAAGACGGCGATGATGATCAACGGCCCGTGGCAGATCCCCGCGCTCACCGAGTCGGGCGTCGACTACGGCATCGCGAAGCTCCCCGCGCCCGAGGCCGGCGGCACCGCCGTGGCCCCGCTCGGCGGCGAGGTCTGGACCGTGCCGCAGACGGGCGACAAGGAGAAGCAGCAGACGGCCGCGAAGGTCGTCGAGTGCCTCAACTCCGACGAGAACCAGCTCGACATGGCCACCAAGCGCTTCACGATCCCGTCGAAGACCGCCGTCGCCACCGAGTTCGGCCAGCAGGTGCCCGCCGAGCAGGTGTTCGTCGACCTCGTCGCCGACGCCCGCGCCCGCACCGGCGAGCTCGGGGCCGACTGGCCGAAGGCCGCCACGAAGATCTACACGGCCGTCCAGTCGGCGCTCACCGGCCAGTCCTCGCCGGAGGACGCGCTGAAGAACGCCGAGCAGGGCTGATGGCGACGACCGCCGTCCCCGCCCGCCCGACCGCGCAGGCGGCCGGGCGGGCCCGGGGTGCCGGGGACGCCGCCGTCGCGCGGGGTCCCGTGCGCCGCCGTCCCCGCTTCCGGTGGGAGCGCTTCTTCCAGGTGATGTTCCTGGTGCCGGCGGTCGTGTACCTCGTGCTCTTCTTCGGCTATCCCGTGGTGAAGAACATCGTCATGAGCTTCCAGGAGTACACGACGACCACCTTCTACACGGGCGAGGCGCCGTGGGTCGGCTTCGCGAACTACGCCTCGGTGCTCTCGTCGGGGATCTTCTCGACGGCGCTCCTCAACACGTTCCTGTTCACGATCGGGTCGATCCTCGGCCAGTTCGTCATCGGGCTCGCGCTGGCGCTGTTCTTCCGCCGGTCCTTCCCGCTCAACGGCCTGCTGCGGGCGCTGCTGCTCCTGCCGTGGCTGCTGCCGCTCATCGTCTCGAGCGCGGTGTGGAAGTGGATCCTCGACCAGGACTCCGGCGTGCTCAACCAGTTCCTGCTCGGCTCAGGCGTGGTGCAGGATCCGGTGCCGTGGCTCACGAGCCCGGCGTTCGCGCTCATCACGGTGATCGCCGTGAACGTGTGGATCGGCATCCCGTTCAACACGACGATCCTCTACGGCGGCCTGCAGGACATCCCGCCGGAGCTGTACGAGGCCGGATCCCTCGACGGGGCCACCGGCTGGCGCGGCTTCCGGCACATCACGTGGCCGCTGCTGCGACCCGTGGTGGGCGTCGTGCTCGTGCTCGGCGTCGTCTACACGATCAAGGTGCTCGACATCATCCTCGGCCTCACGAACGGCGGGCCCGCGAACTCGACGCAGACCATCGCGACGCAGTCGTACACGCTCTCGTTCCAGCAGTTCGACTTCGGGTCGGGCGCCGCCCTCAGCAACATCCTCATCGCCATCTCGGCGGTGTTCGCGGTGGTCTACCTCCGCGCGAACAGGAAGGCCGTCGATGACTGACACCGCCGAGCGCCTCGCGCCATCCGCGCCGCGCCGTCTGCCGCACCCGGTCGGATCCCGGCGCCCGCGCGCCGACCGCAGCTGGATCGGCACGGTCGTCGGGATCGCGATCCTCGCCGTGATGCTGTTCCCCGTCTACTGGATGGTCAACATCTCGCTGCAGCCCGCGGGTCCGGCCATCGAGGCGGCGTGGTTCCCGTTCGAGGCGCAGTTCCAGGGCTACGCGACCGCGCTCGGCGAGCAGGGGCAGGCGCTCGGCACGAGCCTCGTGATCGCGCTCGGCAGCGTCGTGCTCAGCCTCGCCATCGCGACCCCGGCGGCGTACGCGCTCGCGCAGTTCAGGTTCCGGTGGATCAACCTGGTGCTGTTCGGGATCCTCATCTCGCAGATGATCCCGGGCATCGTCGTCGCGAACGCGCTCTACGCCGCGTACAACGACGTGGGGCTGCTCAACTCGATCCCGGGCCTGATCCTCGCGGACTCCACGGCCGGCATCCCGTTCGCGATCCTCATCATGCGGGCGTTCATGGCGGGCATCCCGCCGTCGATCATCGAGGCCGCGAAGGTGGACGGCGCGGGGAACTTCCGCGCCTTCCGGTCGATCGTCCTGCCCGTGAGCCTCAACGCCGTGATCACGGCCGGGCTCTTCACGTTCCTCTTCACCTGGAGCGACTTCCTGTTCGCGCTGACGCTCACGACGACCGACGACGTGCGCCCCATCACGCTCGGGATCTACCAGTACATCGGCACGTACACCGCCGACTGGAGCACGGTGATGGCGACGGCCGTGCTGGCGTCGCTGCCGGCGATCGTGCTGCTCCTCGCGGCGCAGCGCTTCATCGCGGCGGGCGCGACGGGCGGCGCGGTCAAGTGATCCGGCCCCCGCGCGCCCGCGCCCCGGACGCCGCCCGCGTCCCCTCCGACATCCCGCACGACCCCTCCGAGAGAGAGACACCATGACCGACACCGCATCCCCGCTCCGCGTCACCGTCTGGGGCGAGAACCGCCACGAGCAGATCGAGCAGCACGTCCGCGACCGCTACCCGACCGGGATGCACGGCGCCGTCGCCGAGGGCGTGCAGGAGAACCTGCCCGAGGCGCACGTCGAGGTCGCGACCATGGACCAGCCCGAGCACGGCCTCACCGAGGAGCTGCTCGCCCGCACCGACGTCCTCACCTGGTGGGGCCACGCGGCCCACGCCGAGGTGGACGACGCGATCGTCGAGCGCGTGCACCGCCACGTGCTCGACGGGATGGGCCTCATCGTGCTGCACTCCGGGCACTGGTCGAAGATCTTCACGAAGCTGATGGGCACCACGTGCACCCTCCGCTGGCGCAGCGAGCACGACCGCGAGCTGGTGTGGACCGTGAACCCGCAGCACCCCATCACCCGCGGCGTGCCGAACCCGATCGTCATCGACGAGCAGGAGATGTACGGCGAGTACTTCGACGTGCCCACGCCCGACGAGCTCGTCTTCATCTCGGGCTTCACGGGCGGCGAGGTGTTCCGCAGCGGCATGACCTACCGCCGCGGCTTCGGCCGGATCTTCTTCTTCTCGCCCGGCGACCAGGACTTCCCCGTGTACCACCACCGCGACGTCCGCCGCGTGATCGCGAACGCCTGCGAGTGGGCGCGGCCCGACCGCCGCGAGACGCCGACGCTGCTGCGCTACGAGCTCGGCGAGTACTACGACGGCACGGACTACGCCGGGGCGCTCGAGCGATGACGGACGTCGAGGAGCGCACGGGCGCCGCCCACCGGATCGTCGCGCCCGCCGACGGCGCGCCGCTGCGCGTCGTGCAGGTGGGCGCGGGCGGCATGGGCCAGGCGTGGCTCCGGACCATCGCGGAGGATCCCGACGTCGAGCTCGTGGGCGTCGTCGACCTCGACGAGGAGGCGGCGCGGGCGGGCGCGTCCGCGCACGGGGCGACGGCGGAGGCGTCCACCGACCTCGGCGAGCTGATCGCGCGCGTGCGGCCGGACGCCGTGATCGACGTCACGATCCCGCGCGCGCACCACCCCGTCACCACGCAGGCGCTTTTCGCGGGGATCCCGGTGCTCGGCGAGAAGCCCGTCGCGCTCACGGTCGCCGAGGGGCTGTCGCTCGCGGCGGCCGCGGAGATCACGGGTGAGCTGTTCATGGTCAGCCAGTCGCGCCGCTACAACGACCACCTCGTCGCGCTCAAGCGGCGGGCGGCCGACCTCGGCGGCGTCGGCATCGTCACCACCGAGTTCTTCAAGGCCCCGCACTTCGGCGGGTTCCGCGAGGAGATGGACGACGTGCTGCTGCTCGACATGGCCGTGCACCAGTTCGACGCCGTGCGGTACCTGCTCGACGCGGATCCCGTGAGCGTCTACTGCGAGTCGTACAACCCCGCGTGGAGCTGGTACCGCGGCGACGCGGGCGCCACCGCGGTCTTCGCGTTCGAGGGCGGCGTGCGGTACGTCTACACGGGCAGCTGGTGCAGCCCGGGCGCGGAGACGTCGTGGAACGGGTCTTGGCGGGTGAGCGGCGCGCACGGCACCGCGCTCTGGGACGGCGACCACGATCCGACGAGCGACATCACGGACGCGCCCGACGGCCCGCCCGCGGAGCCCGCGGCCGCCGAGTCGGTGGGCGTCGAGATCGCCGGATCCCTGCGCGCGTTCGTCCAGGCGCTCCGCACGGGCGAGCGGCCGCACGGCGAGGTGCACGGCAACGTGATGAGCCTCGCGATGGTCGAGGCCGCGATCGAGTCGAAGGGCACGGGCCGTCGGCTCGCGATCGACGACGTGCTCGAGCGCGCCTACGCGACCGCGCTCTCCGACGAGCGGCGCGACGACGTGCGCGCGCGGCTCGAGGCGTGGCGCGAGCGGGGCGTGCGGGAGGCGCTCCAGGGATCGCCGGCGTCCGAGGGTCGCGCGGGCGCCGCGGCCGTCGCCCGCCCGGCCGCCGCCGGGTAGCCTCGTCGGGTGGGGATCCAGTGACCGGGCACGAGACGGGCGACGCCGCGCGCGCGCCCGAGCCGTCCTCGTCGGTCGCGGATCCCGCCCGGCCGGCGCCCGCCGACGCGGATGCTGCCGCCGCTGCTGTCCCCGCCGACGCCCGCCCCGCGCGCGCCGTGCCGCTCGCGCCGGATCCGCGCTCCCGCGAGATCCCGCCCGCCGGCGACGCCCGCTCCCGCGGCACCACCCCCGACCACGTCCGCCGCTCCAACCTCGCGACCGTCCTCCAGATCGTGCACGAGACCGGACCGGCCTCGCGCTCCGAGCTGACGCGCGAGACCGGCCTCAACCGCTCCACCATCGCCGCGCTCGTGGGCGAGCTGCAGGAGCTCGGGCTCGTCGTGGAGTCGGAGCCGCCCGGCACCAACCGCGTCGGCCGGCCGAGCCCCATCGTCTCGGCCGACCCGCGAGTGGTCGTCTTCGCGGTCAACCCCGAGATCGACGCCGTGACCGTCGGGCTCGTCGGCCTCGACGGCGTGGTGCAGGAGCGCATCCGCCGCGACACCGACGGGATCCCCACGGCCGCCCAGGCCGCCGACCTCGCCGGCGCGATCATCGCCGAGCTGCGCGCCGACCTCCGCGCGAGCCGCCCCGACGCGCGCGTGCTCGGCATCGGCGTCGCGGTCCCCGGCCTCGTCCGGTTCGACGGCGGCCTCGTGCGCCTCGCGCCGCACCTCGGCTGGGTCGACGAGCCGTTCGCGGCGCTCCTCGCCGAGGCCACCGGCCTGCCGGCGCTCGCGGCCAACGACGCGAGCCTGGCGGCCGTCGCCGAGGGGCGCTTCGGATCCGGTCGCGACGTCGACGACCTCGTGTACCTCAACGGCGGCGCGTCGGGCGTCGGCGGCGGCGTGCTCATCGGCCGGCGCCCGTTCGGCGGCGCGGAGGGCTACGGCGGCGAGCTCGGCCACACGCTCGTCGACTCCGGCGGCGAGCTCTGCCACTGCGGCGCGGTCGGCTGCCTCGAGACCACGGTCGGCCAGGACGCGCTGCTCGAGGTCACGGGCCTGCCGCGCGCCCGCGCCGACGAGCTGGGGGACGTGCTCGCGGCGGCGCTCGAGGCGGGCGATCCGGCGGTCACGGCGGAGGTGGAGCGGCAGATCGACAACCTCGCGGTCGCGCTGCGCAACGTCGTCAACATCTTCAACCCGTCGCTCGTGGTGCTCGGCGGGTTCCTCGGGTCGCTGCACGCGGCGGATCCCGACCGGATCCTCGCCCGCGCCACCGCCCAGGCGCTCCCCGGCGCGCGCGAGGCCCTGCGGATCCGCCGCGCGGCCCTCGGCCCCGACCGCCTCATGATCGGCGCGGCCGAGCTGGCCTTCGCCCGCGTCCTCGTGGATCCGTCGGGCGTGGCCCGCGAGGCCGTCGCCGCGGAGCGCACCACGGCGTGACCGCGCCCGTCGATCTCGTCATCCTCGACTGCGACGGCGTTCTCGTCGACAGCGAGGTGCTCGCCGTCGAGGTCGACCGGCGCGTGCTCGCCGAGCTCGGCTGGCACCTCACGACGGAGGAGATCGTCGAGCGCTTCGTCGGGAAGTCGCACGCGACCTTCACCGAGGAGGTCGCCGCGCACCTCGGCCGCGACCTCGACGAGGACTGGGACGCGCCCTACGCGCACTGGTACGCGGACGCCTTCGCGGCGCACCTGCGGCCGGTCGACGGGATCGCGGAGGCGCTCGACGCCATCGCCCTGCCGACGTGCGTGGCGTCCAGCGGCGGGCACCCGAAGATCCGCGCGAACCTCGCGCGCACGGGCCTGCTCCGGCGCTTCGACGGCCGGATCTCGAGCGCGACCGAGGTCGAGCACGGCAAGCCCGCGCCCGACCTCTTCCTCCTCGCGGCGTCGCGCATGGGCGTGGATCCCGCGCGCTGCGTGGTCGTGGAGGACAGCCCGTACGGCGTGCGGGGCGCGCGAGCCGCGGGCATGCGCGCGCTGGGCTACGCGGGTGGGCTGACGCCGGCCGCCCGCCTGCGCGACGCGGGCGCCACCGTCTTCGACGACATGCGCGACCTGCCGCGGTTGCTGCGCGACGTCACGGCGTGAGCCCCTACACCCTGCTTCCCGTTGACTTCAAGCGGGGAGCAGGACGTACCGTCGAGGCACGGAAACACGATGCGGAACGAAGGAGTTCACGATGATGCGAACGATGCTCTCCAAGATCATGGTCACCGCGGTGGCGGCGTTCGGGCTGACGCTCGGCGCAGCCGGAGCCGCGCAGGCCGACCCGGCCGGTCAGTACGTGTACGTCTGCGTCGGCACCGACGGCTCGTCGTACACGATGGCGTCGGGTGCCGAGCTCGGCAGCTGCAAGGGCTCGTACCTGCAGAAGTACATCAACGGCGCGCAGGTCGACACCATCGCCCTGACGACGAGCGGTGCCATCGCCGACCCGGACGCCCTGTCCCTGGACTGCCTGGTCGCCATCGTCGGCACCGGCGCCTCGGCCTACGGGATCGTCCAGACGGCCGGGACCGGAGCCGGCGTCGCGTACGTCGGGCTGGCCGCGTCGGTCTACGGCCTCAAGGCCTGCGTGGCGTAGCGGTTCGGTGACGTCGGCCCTCGCGGATCCCGCGGGGGCCGCCGTGCGTCCGGGGGCCGGACCGCGCGGCTCCGGACGTCAGGCCGCGGGCGCGCGCCGCCTCCGCCGCCGCACCACCACCGCGCCGACGACCGCCACCACGGCGAGCACCGCCAGCTGCGGGAGCACGAACGCGGGATGCCCGAGGGCCGCGACGAACACGGCGCGCGCGAAGTCGGCCAGCTCGAGCGGGTAGCGGAGGAGGGAGCGGGATCCGAGCGCCGACGAGATCGCGGTCACGGCCGCGGTGCCGACCCAGAGCAGGCCGGTCGCGATGACCGCGCCGACGATCCGGCCGGCGCCGCGCAGGCCGGTCGCCGCGATCGCGAGGCCCAGGGACACGGCCGGCAGCCAGCGCGCGACCGCGAGGGGGGCCGGGGCGACGGGCTGCGTCCACCCCGTCCCGCCCGCGAAGGGAGCGGCGCCCGTGAGCCACGTGCCGAGGAGCACCGCGGGGAACGCGGCCGCGATGACCGCGATCCCGGCCGGCGCGAGCGCCAGCACGAGCGCGACGATCGCGGAGAGCGCGATCGCGGCGATCGTGCCCGCGACGACGGCCACGAGGTACACCTGCGACTCGCTGATGGCGGCGCCCGTGCGGTCGACGCCGGCGGGCTGCGGGTCGTCCATGCCGAGCCCGGCGGCCATCGCGGTCGAGGCCTGCACGAGCGCGGCCGCCTGCGCGAGCACCGAGCCGGCGACCACGAGCCACGCGGCGCCGCGGGGCAGGCGCGGGCGGAGGATCCGCGCGGCCAGCCCCGCCGCGCCGCCGCCCACCACGATCACCGCGGCGAGCAGCGACGCCGTGTACGGGTGGATCGGCAGGAGCGCGACCGGCATGTCCGCGGGGGAGGCGACCTCCTCCGCCCACATGGCCTGCAGCGGCAGGCGGGCGCCCGCGATGATCCACGGCAGCAGCCCGAGCACCGCGGCCGCGACGCCCACGGCCAGGGCGACGAGCGCGCCGCGGATCCCGGGGATCGCGCGGACCGCCCGCGGGTCGGAGATGGCGGCGGGGGCGGTGTCGGGCGTCGTCATCCGCCCACGCTAGCGACGGGCCCGCCGCGGGCGCCCGCCCCCGATCGGGCCGGCCTGTGGACTCCGGCGGTCGCCCGGGCGCGTCGTCTGCCTATGCTCGCCGCACCCGACCCGACCCGACCCGACCACCCGAGCCCGACCCCCTCTCCGCCCGCCGCCCAGAACGGATCCGCCATGCCCCGCCGTGCCCTGCTCGCCACGTCCGCGTTCGCCGTCACCCTCGCCGCCGTCCTCGGCGCCGCCGCGCCCGCCCAGGCGTGCCCGCGCGACCCGGCGGAGCAGCAGGCGGTCACCGCCGTCGCCTCCGCCGCGCTCGACCGCCTCGAGATCGCCGACGACGTCGCCGCCTCGAAGTGGCTCTCGGGCAAGGCCGTGGCGGATCCCGCGCGCGAGCAGGCCGTCGTCGACGCCACCATCGCCGCGGCGAAGGCCGACGGGGTCGATCCGGTCGCTGCCGAGCGCATCATCCGCGCGCAGATCACGGCGAGCAAGCAGGTGCAGCACGCGCTCATCGCGCGCTGGCACGCGCACCCCGACGAGGCGCCCACCACCGCGCCCGACCTCACCACGAGCGTCCGCCCGCGCATCAACGCGGTCGACGCCCGGCTCGTCCCGGCCATCGGCGCCGCGTCCGCCGCGCTCGACGACCAGCAGTGCGGCCACCTCGTGAAGGACGCGCGCGGCGAGCTCGGCCAGGGCCTCGACGACGCGCACCGCAAGGCCTTCCGCACGGCCCTCGCGACCGTCTGCACGCCGGATTCCTGAGCCGCCCCCCGACCCGGTCGGGTCAGCTGCCCCGATGCGCTGGCCCGGCCGACCCACCGCGCGCGCGTCCGTCCTCAGGGACGGGCGCGCGCCGCTGTGCGGGATCCGCGTCAGGCGCCCTGCCCGCGCGGCCCGGCCATGATCACGGCGACGCCGAGCAGGCAGATCACCGCGCCGATCACGTCCCACCGGTCGGGTCGGTAGCCGTCCACGAGGGCGCCCCACGCGAGGGATCCCGCGACGAACACGCCGCCGTACGCCGCGAGGATCCGCCCGAACGACGCGTCCGGCTGCAGCGAGGCGATGAAGCCGTACGCGCCGAGCGCCATGACCCCGAGCCCGGCCCACCACCACGGCCTGCCCTCGCGCACCGCCTGCCAGACGAGCCACGCGCCGCCGATCTCGGCGACCGCGGCGAGGGCGAACAGGATCACGGTGCGCAGCAGCATGCTCCGAGCATGGCGGACGCGGAGGCGGCCGTCCGGGTCAGCGCGTCAGCCCGCCGTGCCCCGCCTCACGCCGTCGACGCGATGTCCGCCGCGAACGACGCCACCCGGGTCCGCAGGTCGTCGATGAGCTGGGCGGTCGCCGCCGCGGGGTCGAAGCCGAGGTAGGGGATCGGCCGTGGCTTCCGCACGTTCGCGTTGCACTCGAAGTCGGTGCAGACGAGCGTGCCGACGGTGTTGCCGTTGCGGCCGGCCGCGCCCGCCCGCCGTGCGCCGTAGAACACGACGGGGTTCGGCAGGCGCACGTCCTGGCACCACGTGCACTGGGCGCGGGACCGCGGTGCCGTGGAGGACTGCTGCAGCAGCACGCCGATCAGCTCGTCGCCCACGGGGGTGACGACGATGCCGCGCTGCGGGGCCTTCGGGTCGCGCCAGCCGAGGAAGTCGAGGCGGTCCCAGGCGAGGTCGGCGAAGCCCTCGGGGAGGTGGAGGTCGCGGGCCTCGCGCTGCGAGGCGTTGACGAGGGAGGCGCGGATGGCGGATTCGGTCAGGGGGAGCATGTGGTGCCCTTCGTGCGGGGTCGCGGCGGTGCCGCGGGGACGGGTGTCGGGACGGCGGCCGGATCCTCGGGGATCGACGGAGCGCCGGTGGTGGCCGGACCTCGCGGGGCACGGCGACGGATCCGGTGACTACCTGGTGCCGACGGACGTGCCGCCGACGACCTCCCCACGCCCCGAGGGCGCCGTGCTGCTCGTGATGCTCACGCGGCCACAGTACCCCCGCGTGAGGGAATCGATCACG
The DNA here is from genome assembly GCF_021922925.1 of Clavibacter phaseoli. Taxonomy (NCBI): domain Bacteria; kingdom Bacillati; phylum Actinomycetota; class Actinomycetes; order Micrococcales; family Microbacteriaceae; genus Clavibacter; species Clavibacter phaseoli. The sequence goes on along the minus strand of NZ_CP040786.1, from coordinate 2,575,670 downwards.
CGCCGGCACCCGGCCACACGTAGTCGAGGTCGTCGGGATCCCCCGGGAACGACGTCCGGTACAGCTCCGGCGCCTTCGCCAGCAGCTTCGAGCGGTGCGAGAGGTGCAGCTCCGCGCGGCCCCACCACGGCGGGAGCTCGATGCGGCCCTCGGTGTAGGCGGCGAGGTCCTCGGGCACCTCGGCGATGATCGCGAGCGTCTTCTCGAAGCACGTGTCCGCGAAGCCGCGGCGGGTCCACTCGGCGCACGTCGCCTCCTGGTACTCCATGAGCGCCGGCCGGTAGCCGCGCCACATGCGCGTGACGGGGTGGCTCTGCCAGCCGTAGCCGGCGACGGTCACGGCCTTCATCACCTGGAGCGTCTCGACGCGCTGCTTCCCGAGCCGCTTGTCGTCGAGCACGGCCATGCTCTCCGCGAGGTCCGGGTAGGGGAGGAACGTCTGCATCCGGCCAGTCAACTCCGGCGGGAGCGGGGCGGTCCGGGCCGCGAGGGCGTCAGCGCGACCAGGCGTACGGCGTCGTGGTCGAGCAGGCGACGAGGCCGGAGCGCTCGAGGATCGGGCGGGAGAGGTCGGTCGAGTCGCTGTGGATGAGGGTGCGGCCGGCGGCGAGGGCCGAGCGCGCGCGGGCCGCGGTGAGGGCGCGGTAGATGCCGCGGCCGCGCCACTCCGGCACGGTCGAGCCGCCCCAGAGGCCGGCGAAGTCGGATCCCGCGACGGGCTCGAGCCGGCCCGCGGAGACGATCCGGCCCTCGGCCCCGGCGACCCACAGCTCCATGCCGTCGTCGAGGCGGAGGCGGTGGAGGATCGCGTCGGCGTGATCCGCGGACACCGCGTCGCCGAAGACCTCGTCCTGCATGGCGCTCATCGCCCGCACGTCGGCCTCCGCGGTGATGCGCCGCAGGGTGACGCCCGCGGGCAGCGGCACGTCGACCGCGAGCGCCCGGGCCTCGCCCAGCATGATCGACTCGCGCTCCTCGGGCACGAAGCCGTTCGCGCGGAGGATCCCGTCGAGCCCGGGCGCGTGGTCGTGTCCACGGGTCTTCCACTCCACGGTCGCGATCACGGGGTCGTCGCGGAAGCGGGCCAGCGCCGCGGGGACGAGTTCGCGGAGGCCGGCCTCGTCGAGGCCGCCGAGGTCGGCGTACGTGATGAAGCCGCGCGCGCCGGGGAGGACGACGAGCCGCAGCGGGCCGAGCACCCGCACGTCGAGCGCGCTCGGCGTCTCGGCGTCGGTGCGGAGCTGGGCGTCGTAGGCGGCGAGGAGGCGGGCGGATCCAGGGGAGGGGGTCACGAGGCGAGCCTGCCGCATGCGGGCCGGCCCGGGCGAGCGGACGCAGGACCGGGGGCGCGACCCCGACGCGGTCGCGGCTGCCGCCCTAGGCTCGCGGGATGCTCGGACCCGTCGACCGCCTCGATCCACCTGCCCGGCGCATCCTCATCGGCGCGCCGTCGGGCGCCGGGAAGACCACGCTGGCGCGGCGCATCCAGGAGCGCACGGGCCTGCCCCACACCGAGGTGGACGCCCTCTTCCACGGCCCCGCCTGGAGCGAGCTGCCCACCTTCCGCGACGACGTCGAGGCCCTCTCCTCGCGCGACGCCTGGGTCACCGAGTGGCAGTACACGACCCAGCTCGGGGATCTGCTGCCGTCGCGCGCCGACACCCTCGTCTGGCTCGACCTGCCCGTGGCGGTGCAGATGGGTCGCCTGATCCGCCGCACGGTCGTCCGCCGCTGGCGCCGCGAGCCGCTCTGGCACGGCAACGTCGAGCCGCCGATGCGGACGATCCTCACCGACCCGGACCACATCGTCCGCTGGGGCTGGCGGGGTCGCGCGAAGGTGCGGACGCGCATGGCGCGCGCGGCCGTCGCGCACCCGCACCTCCGGATCGTGCGGCTGCGGTCGACCCGCGAGGTGGACGTGTGGCTGCGCGGGCTGCCGGCCGCGGGTCAGCCGCCGGTGCCGCCGGCCCACGCAGGGTAGAGGTCGCTGCACCACATGCCGGCCGGGCCCGGGCCGTCCATCGACAGCTGCGGGAACGAGCCGAGCTGCGGCGCGTCGGACACCATGTCGGCGCCGTTCACCGCCGACCACAGCGTGCCCGCGAAGTCCTCGCGCGTCGGATCCTGGTCCGTGGCCCACAGCGCCACCCGATCGTCGGACGCCGGCTCGGCCTCGGGGTCGTCGCCCACGGGTCCGATCGTCCCGGCGAGGGTCCAGACCCGCTGCTCGTCATCCCACCGGGTCTCGAGCCCGTCGAGCTGCAACCCGGGGAAGGGCCCGTCGTGCGCGGCGATGCTGGCGTTCACGGCCGCGAGCGCGGCGGGGGAGGCGTCGTCGCACTCGGCGTAGCCGCCCACGGCCGTGTCGTCGGTCGTGGGGGTGGGCGTCGGAGCCGCGTCGGCCGTCGGCAGGACGACGGGCGGATCCTCCGCCGCGAGCCCGCCGGCCTCCTCGCCGGACGCCGCGCACCCGCTCAGCGTGAGGATGGCGGCGGCGCACAGGCCGGCCCAGGGGACGGGCATCCGCGGAGCGCTCATGTCGGGACCCTAGGGCGTCACGCGGCCCGGGTGGCCGGCGCGCGGGGATCCGCACCCGGACTGGGGTGGTCCTCGGCGGTCGCCGCGTCACGGCCGGGTACCGAGGCCGCACGCCGCGCCTCGGTCGCCAGCACCACCGCCACGCCCGCGCCGCACAGCACGAACCCGGCGAGCGTCACCGCCGTGATCCGCTCCCCGAGCAGGAGCGCGCCCGCCGCCGCGGTGGTCGGCGCGACGAGGAACAGCAGGGCGTTGAGCGCCGTGATCCCCACCCGCTCGAGCAGCCACCAGTACAGCCCGTAGGCCGCGAGGGTCGGCACGAGGGCGGCGACCACCGTGGTGATCCAGAACGCAGGATCCGCGGGCGGCGCCAGCATCCCGCTCGCGACCGCGGCGACCACGAGCGCCACCGTCGTGACGACGACGTGCACGGTCAGCGTCACGAGCACCGGCGGCCGGCCGGACGACCGGCGCTCGAGGAACGTCCCCGCGACCAGGCACGCCATCGCCGCCGCGGGCAGCAGGTAGGCGACCGGATCCGCGTCCGCCGCCCCCGCCTGCGACCGCACCACGAGCACCACGCCGACGGCGCCGAACGCGAGCCCGGCCCACTGCGCGCCGCGCACGCGCAGCCCGAGAAGCGGACCGACGAGCGTCGCGACGACGAGCGGCTGCACCGCGTCGATGAGCGCGGTCGTCCCGGTCGCGATGCCGGCGCCGATCGACGCGTACACGAACGCGCAGTAGCCGAGCTGCGCGAACGCGCCGATGAGCGCCTGCCGCGCGAGCGTCCGCGGCGCGATCCCGCGGGCCGCGCCGGTCACGACGACCAGCGCCACGAGCGCCACGGCGAGCGGCGCGAACCGCCAGACGAGCAGCGTCGTCGCCGGCACCTCGACCGTGCCGACGGCCGCGATGAGGAAGCCCGAGCTCCAGGCGAGCACGAAGCCGGCGGCGGCGGCGATGGTCACCAGCGGTCGAGGTACACCGATCTGTCTACTCGTCATGGGCTCGACTATACAGACCGGTATATTGGATGCATGCCCACCGCCGTGCCCGACCTCGCCCCGCTCACCCCCGGGGCCCGCCGCGTGCTCGACGCGGCGTCCGAGCTCTTCTACGCGCGGGGGATCCACGTGGTCGGCGTCGACGCGATCGCCGCGGCCGCCGGCGTCACCAAGAAGACGATCTACGACCGCTTCGGCTCCAAGGAGCAGCTCGTGGTGGCGTACCTGCAGCACCGCGACGCGCGCTGGCGCGAGCACCTCGCGGCGCGGCTCGCGCGCACGCCCGAGCCCGGGATCGACCGGGTGCTGGCCGTGTTCGACGCGGCCGTCTCGTGGGCCGACGTCAACACGCCCAAGGGCTGCAGCGCGATCAACGCGCGCGCGGAGCTCGGCGCCGGCGACCTGGGCGCCGACGACGACGGCCACGACGTCCTCCCCGAGGTCATGCGGCAGAAGGCGTGGCTGCACGAGCTGATCCGGGACCTGTGCCACGAGGCGGGGGTGCCCGACGCGGCGGCCACCGCCCGCACGCTGATGCTGATCTACGAGGGCGGCCTCGTGACGATCGGCATGGGCACCTTCGGCCGTCCGCTGCAGGTCGCGCGCGACGCGGCCCGGGCGCTGCTCGCGGCGGCCGCGCGGCCCTGACCCCGCGGCCTACGCGTCGTAGAGCAGCCAGCCCGCGGGCGCGCCGCTCTCGTGCGGAGTCGGCGGGCGGTGCAGGAACACCTCGCGGCCGCCGTGCGGGAGCACGTCGACGGCGTCGCGCGGATCCACCCCCGGCGGCCAGTCGGGGAAGTCGGCGCTCCCGCCGGTGACGAACGGCAGGACGGATCCGTCGCGCATCCGCACCAGGAACCGCAGGTACCCCATGCCGGACTCGCCGGCCGCGTGGATCCGCTCGGCCAGCTCCGCCGCCAGTCGCAACGGGCTGTCCTCGATGCGCGCGACGTCCTCCACCTCGAAGGCGGGCCCCGGCCGGATCCCGGCCCGCGCGAGCTCCGAGCGCTCGGCCACGCGCACCCGATCGCGCACGTGCCCCGATCGCAGCGTGATCCGGCACGGCGCCAGCAGCCCGCCGTGCGTCCGCGGCACCCGCGCGAGCTGCGCGGCGAGCTCGGGCGTCAGCTGCATCCCGCCACGCTAGCGGCCGGCGCGCGCCCGGGTCCGTGTCCGCTGGTCGACGGGCCGCCGCCGTGACCCGGACGCCGCTGCCCGACGGGCCTAGCGTCGAACCCGCGAGCCGCGCGCGCACCCGACGCCCGGCCGCCCATCCGTCCGATCCGCAGGAGGAGAACCATGACCACCATCGCCATCGTGGGGGCCGGCGCCGGCCTCGGCGCCGCCGTCGCCCGCCGCTTCGGAGCCGAGGGCCTCGCCGTCGCGCTCGTCTCGCGCAGCCAGGAGCACGTCGACGAGCTCGCGCGCACCCTCGCCGACGAGGGGATCACCGCCCGCGGGTACGCCGCGAACGTCCGCGACCACGTGGCGCTCGCCGCCGCGCTCGACCGGGCGGCGCAGGACCTCGGGCCCGTCGAGGTCCTCCAGTACAGCCCGCTGCCGCAGAAGGAGTTCCTGCGGCCGGTCCTCGAGACCACGCCCGGCGACCTCGTCGGCGCGTTCGAGTTCTCCATCCAGGCGCCCGTCGCCGCCGTGCACCAGGTGCTGCAGGGCATGCGCGTGCTCGGACGCGGGACGGTCCTGTTCATCAACGGCGGCACCGCCGTGCAGCCGCTGCCGAAGTACGCCGGCACCTCCATCGCATTCGCGGGCGAGAGCGCCTACGGGCAGATGATCCACGAGGCGCTCGCGGGCGACGGGATCCACGTGGGCCAGCTGATCATCCCCGGCGCCATCACGCCGGGCCACCCGACGAAGGACCCGAAGGCCCTCGCGGACACCCTCTGGGCGATGCACGAGGAGCGCGGCGACTTCCGCCGCTTCGCCGCCGACATGGACGACGAGTAGGAGCGCACGACGAAGGGGAGGGGGAGCGACCCGGATGCGCTCCTCCTCCCCTCGTCCTCGCGGCCCCGAAGGGCGGGTCGGGACTAGTTCGTCGGCGTGGCCGACACCAGGAACTCGACCGTGCCCTGGTCCTCGACGCTGACGAAGCCGAGGCTCGGGGCCTGGACGCCGTAGTCGGAGAACGTGACGGGGATGGATCCGCTCACCTGCACGCCGTCGCCCGAGAGCGCGGCCTGCAGCGGCACCGTGACGGTCTGCGTCACGCCGTGCATGGTGAGCTCGCCGGTCGCCTGGACGGTCGCGACCTGGCCGTCGGCAGGCACGGCCGCGTCGACCGGCTGCGTGAGCGTGAACGTCGCGTCGGGGTACTGGTCGACCTGCATGGCCTGGGTGCGGAAGTACTCGTCGCGGGGCGCCGCGTCGGTGGCGATGCTCGCGACGTCGACCGTCACGGTCGCGGCCGAGAGGGTGGATCCGTCGACCGTGATGCTGCCGGTCACGTCCTCGGTCTTGCCGACGACGGTCACGTCGGTGCCGTTGAGCACCTCGTCGACGCGGTACCCGGCCGTGCTGCCGGTGCCGATCTGCCACTCGCCGGACAGGTCGCTCGTGTCGAGCGTGGAGTCGGCGGGCGCGGCCGAGACGGACGGGGCGGCCTCGGGGGCGCCGACGATCACGTCGCGGTAGAAGGCGGGGCCGAACGCGGCGGCGCTGACACCGAGCACGACGACCACGGCCGCGCTCGTGCCGAGGATGATCTTGGTCTTCTTCTGCATGGAGGTCTCCTGATCCGGATGGTGCTCGTCCGCCGGCGCTGGATGCTGCGCCGACATCAGGGACGACGGGCCAGCGCGGAGGAACGTTCACGCGTTCAGGGTGCTGCCAGGTTCAGGATCCGCCTGCGATGATTCCCCGGAGCGGTGAACCTTCCGGCCGTCCATCTCGTCGTGGAGGGAGGAGGCACGGATGACCACGGAGAGCACGGCCCGCATGCGGGCGCTGCACGATGCGCACGCACCCGCGCTCCAGCGGTACGCGCTGCGGCTCACGGGGGATCCCGCGCTCGCCGAGGACGTCGTGCAGGAGGCGCTGCTGCGGGCCTGGCGCTCGCCCGCGATCCTCGCCGAGGACGACGAGTCGGCCCGCCGCTGGCTCTTCACCGTGGTGCGGAACCTCGTGATCGACGACCGGCGCAGCGCCTGGCGCGGCCGCGAGACGCCGACCGACGTGCTGCCGGAGGATCCGGTCGCCGACGCCTCCGACGCGATCATCGACCGCCTGCTCGTCGCCGAGGCGCTCGCGTCGCTGTCCGCCGAGCACCGCCGCGCCGTCGTCAGCTGCTACCACCTGGGCCGGACGGTCGTGGAGACGGCCGAACGCGAGGGCGTCCCGCCCGGCACCATCAAGTCCCGCCTCCACTACGCGCTCAAGGCGCTCCGGCTCGCCCTGCAGGAACGAGGAGTCACCCGATGAACGACCGCGCCGACGACATCCACGAGTGGGATGCCGCGTACGTGCTCGGCAGCCTGAGCGCCACCGACCGCGCGCTCTTCGAGGCCCACCTCGAGGGGTGCGACGCGTGCGTGCGCTCCCTCGCCGAGCTCTCCGGGCTGCCCGGCGTGCTGCGGATGCTGCCCGTCGAGGAGGCGATCGCGCTCATGGACGAGCCCGAGGCCCCCGCCGTGCCGCAGCCCGCCGCGCCCGCGCCGGACGCGTCCGCCCACCGGGTGCCGCGCCGCCGCCGTCGCCCCGCCGCGGGTGCCGCCCGGCCGCCGCTGACCCGCCGCACCGGCCGGTGGATCCTCGCGGCCGCCGCCGTCGCGCTCCTCGCGGGCGGCGCCGCCCTCGGCTCGGCGCTGCGGGCCGGCGTGAGCGCGCCCGTCGCCGATCCGACCCCCGCCGTCTCGTCGCCCGCCGCGGATCCGACCCTCGGCGAGGGCCTGCCCGCCGACGCCGTCAGCATGCGCTCCGAGCTCGACGACGCCGTCACCGCCCAGCTCGCCGTGACCGCCAAGCCGTGGGGCACGCGCTTCGACTGGAGCTGCGCCTACGCGGGCGGCGGCGCGGGCAAGGGCGCCTACGACCTCGTCGCGATCGCCGACGACGGCACCCGCACGATCGTCGCCACGTGGGGCGCGGGCCAGGCCGAGGCGACCCAGCTCGCGGCCACCTCGAGCCTCCCGATCGAGAGCATCCGCACGGTGCAGATCACGCCATCCGACTCCGACGTGGTGCTGGCCAGCCGGGATCTCTGATCAACGTCGCCCCACCCTGGCGCGCCGCCCCCGCCGCGCCGTAGCCTGGCGTCCCACACCCGAGGAAACGCGAGCAGGCGAGGACCCGATGAGCGACCCGGCAGCCCCTGCCGACGTGCCCGAGATGAGCGCGGCCGACCAGGCCGTCGTCGCCGCCCGCTGGAAGCGCAACGCGACCCTCTTCCTCAGCGGCCAGACCGTCTCGCTGTTCGGCTCGATGCTCGTCCAGTACGCGGTCATGTGGTACGTCACGTTCGAGACCCGGTCGGGCCTCGCGGTCGCGCTCTACGCGGTCGCCGCGTTCCTGCCGCAGGGCATCGTCTCGATCTTCGGCGGCACCCTCGCCGACCGCATGAACCGCCGCGTGCTCGTCATCGTGTCCGACAGCAGCATCGCGATCGTCACCCTCGCGCTCGCCCTGCTCATGATGAACGGGGTCACCGACCTCTGGATCATCCTGCTCGCGGTCGCCGTGCGCTCCGTCGGCGCCGGGTTCCAGACGCCCGCGGTGCAGGCGATGATCCCGCAGATCGTGCCGCCCGAGCAGCTGCTGCGGATCAACGGGATCTTCGGCACCATCCAGTCGGCCATGGCCCTGCTCGCGCCGGCCGCCGCGGGCGCCATCTTCGCGGCCTACGGCCTCGTGCCCCTGTTCTTCGTCGACGCGATCACGGCCGCGATCGGCATCGCGTTCCTCGTCTCGGTCGCCGTGCCGACGCTCGCATCCATCGCCGACAAGACCTCGACGTACCGGGAGGACCTCGTCGAGGGGATCCGCTACATCGGCGGCAACCCCGTCGTGCGCTGGCTGCTCGTGGTCTTCGCGATCATCTTCCTGCTCACGGTGGCGCCGTCGTTCATCACGCCGCTGCTGGTGGCCCGCACCTACGGCACCGAGGTGTGGATGGTGACCGTGCTCGAGATCGCCTTCAGCGTCGGGATGCTCGGCGGCGGCGCCCTCGTGTCGACGCTGTTCGCGAAGTCCGACCGCATGACGCTGATCCTCGTCAGCTGCTTCGGCTTCGCGGTCTTCACCGCGGGCCTCGGCCTGAGCCCGAACCTCTGGGTCTTCTACGGGTTCATGTTCGCGATCGGCCTGTTCGTGCCGCTGTTCTCGGCGCCGTTCATGACGCTCGTGCAGGAGACGGTCGCGCCCGAGATGCACGGCCGCGTCTTCAGCTACGTCGGGATCGTCATGGCGCTCGCGACCCCGATCGGCGCGGTCGCGTTCGGGCCGCTCGCCGACGTGTTCAGCGTGCAGGCGCTGCTGGTGGCGGCGGGGATCATCACGGTCGTCGTGATCACGGTCGCCATCTCCCTGCCCTCGGGCCGCGCCGCGATCCGCATCGCCCGCGCGAAGAAGGCGGAGGCGGACGCGGCGGACGCGGATCCCGGGCACGACGCCGGATCCGACCCGACGACCGCGGACGCGGCCCGCGCGACGCCCGGCTCCTAGCCCGCGGCGGGATCCGTCCGGCCGCGCTCGGACAGCTCCTCCGCGTACGCGGCGACGGCCCGGCCGTACTCCGGCAGGGCGGGCGCGAGCTGGCGCAGCGCGAGGGCCAGCGCCTCCGTCGGGCGGCCGGCGTCGTGCAGGGCGAGCGCGAGGAACGCATCGCGGCCGGGTGCGTGCGCGTCGTCCGGCATCGCCTCCAGGAGCGCGACCGCCTGCTCGGGCTCACCGACGTTGCGCAGGGAGCTCGCGAGCTGGATCACCGCGAGCGGCTCGTGCTCCGGACCCAGCCCGCCCGCGAGGGCCGCCCGGTAGAGCGGCACGGCCTCCGCCTCGCGGCCCACGAAGTCGTGCGCGCAGGCCAGCTCGAAGAGCGCCCGCGGATCGTCGGCCAGCCGCTCGGCGACCAGCGCCCGCATCGCGGCGACGGTCTCGTCCGCCCGCTCGTCGTCGGCGCGCGCCCAGAAGGCGGCGACCCGGTCGTCCCAGTCGTCGTGATCCATGCGCCCAGCCTGTCAGGCGCGCCGGTCAGCGGCGGCGTGCCGGCGGCGGCCCCGTCGTCGCGCGGCGCACGAGCCGGGTCGGCAGCTGCACGCGCATCGCCTCCGGCTGCCCGCCGTCCATGAGCGACATGAGGAGGTCCACCGCGGTCGTCCCGAGGCGCTGCATGGGCTGGCGGATCGTGGTGAGCGGCGGCGTCATCTGCGAGGCCTCCGGGATGTCGTCGAAGCCGATGACGGATAGGTCCTCGGGCACGCGGATCCCGAGCTCGGCCGCCACCTGCAGGATGGCGATGCCCGACAGGTCGTTGGCGGCGAAGATCGCGGTCGGCCGGTCCGGCATCGAGAGCAGAGCGCGCGCCGGCTCCCGCGCGGCCGCGGTGAGGAACAGGCCCGCGCGCACGAGCGCCGGGTCGAACGCGATGCCGGCGTCCTGCAGCGCGCGCCGGTAGCCGGCCTCGCGCAGGCTCGCGGAGCGGAGGTCCGGGCGGCCGGCCAGGAACCCGATGCGCCGGTGCCCGAGCTCGAGGAGGTGCCGCGTCGCCTGGAGCGCGCCGCCGAGGCTGTCGGACTCGACGCTCGGCAGGTCGGCGGGACCCGTGTGCGGGTCGATGGAGACGACGGGGATCTCCGTCTGGGCGGTCACGACCGTGGGCGTCACCATGATCGCGCCGTCGATGAGGGTGCCGCTCAGGCGGCTGAGCGACCGGCGCTCCCATCCCGTGTTGTCCACCTGGCGGGAGCCGCTGTAGGCCAGGAGGTCGTAGCGGGAGTTGCGGAGCGCGGCGCCGACGCCCTTGAGGATCTCGGCGCTGAACGGCTCGAAGCCCGCCACGAGCACGCCGATCACGCCGGTGCGGTGGGAGCGCATGCTGCTCGCGACGAGGCTCGACTCGTAGCCCAGGCGCTCGACGACCTCCATCACGCGGCTCGACGTCTCGGCCGAGATCCCGTACCGCCCGTTCACGGCCTTGGACACGGTGGACACCGAGACGCCGGCGGCAGCGGCGACGTCGTGGATGGTCGGACGGCGGGACATGGACCGCACCCTACGCCCGGGGAAAAGGATTTCGAAAACGTTTGACGAAGATTCGAGCGCGACCGAGACTGGCCCGACCGGCCCCCGTCACGACGAAGCGACGACGCGACGACGCGACACGGGACCGGTTCGAGCCGCACCCCCACAGCACCAGGACCGCGGCTTGTGCACGTCCACCCCCGACACCCGCCAGGGTGCGCTCAACGAAGAGACAGGTAGTACGACATGAAGGCACGGAAGATCCTCACGGGATCCGCGGCCCTGATCGTGGGGGCGCTCGCCCTCACCGGTTGCAGCGGCGGCGGCTCGGACAGCGGAGACGGCGGCCCCGTCGAGATGACGCTGTGGCACAACTCCACCACCGGCCCGGGCAAGGCGTTCTGGGACAAGACCACGGCCGACTTCAACGCCGCCCACCCCGGCGTCACGGTCACGCCCACGTCGGTCCAGAACGAGGACCTCGACGGCAAGCTCCAGACGGCCCTCAACTCGGGCGACGCGCCCGACATCTTCCTGCAGCGCGGTGGCGGCAAGCTCGCCGCCACGGTCGCCGCGGGACAGGTCATGGACATCACGGACGGCATCTCCGCCGACGCGAAGGCCGGCATCGCGCAGAGCGCGTTCGACGCGAACTCGATCGACGGCAAGGCCTACGCCATGCCCGTCGCCGTGCTCCCCAGCGGCATCTTCTACAGCCAGGACCTCTTCACGGCGGCCGGCATCACGGAGACGCCGAAGACCATGGACGAGCTGAACGCCGACGTCGAGAAGCTCAAGGCCACGGGCGTCGCCCCCATCGCGCTCGGCGCGAAGGACGCGTGGCCCGCCGCGCACTGGTACTTCAACTTCGCGCTCCGCGAGTGCGGCTCCGACACCCTCGAGCAGGCCGCCAAGGACAAGGACTTCAGCGACGACTGCTGGATCAAGGCGGGCCAGGACGTCGAGGACCTCGTCGGCACCAACCCCTTCAACGACGGCTTCCTCACCACCGCCGCGCAGCAGGGCGCGGGCAGCTCCGCCGGCCTCATCGCCAACCACCAGGCGGGCATGGAGCTCATGGGCGCCTGGGACCCGGGAGTCATCGCGGGCCTGACCCCGGACACGAAGCCGCTGGCCGACCTGTCCTGGTTCCCCTTCCCGGAGATCTCCGGCGGCAAGGGCGAGCCCGGCTCCATCATGGGCGGCATCGACGGGTACTCCTGCTCCGCGCAGGCCCCGAAGGAGTGCGTCGACTTCCTCAACTACATCGGCACCGCCGACGTGCAGAAGGAGTACTACGCGGCCTTCAACGCCCCGCCCGTGAACACCGAGGCGCAGACCGCGGTCACCGAGCCGTACCTGCAGGAGATCATCAAGGCGTACAACGACGCGCCCTACGTCTCCCAGTGGCTCGACACGGTCTACGGCCTGAACGTCGGCAACGCGATGAACGTCGGCGTGGTCGACCTCATGGCGGGCGACGGCAGCCCGGAGAAGCTCATCCAGACCGTCTCCGACGCGGCCAAGAAGGCCTAGGCGCACCGACATGGCTATCCGCGAGAGCTCGCTCGACGAGCAGCGTCCCGCGGCTGATCCTGCACACCCCGAGGGCGGCGTCGCGACGACGCCGCCCTCGGCGGTTCGTGCGCGACGCCGCGGCCTCGGCTGGTCCGGTCGCCTCGAGGTCCTGATCCTCGTCGGCCCGGCCCTCCTCTTCTTCCTGGGCTTCGTCATCTACCCCGTGGTGATGGCGGCCTACTACGGCTTCTTCAGCTGGCAGGGCTTCGGCCCGCCCACGGTGTTCGTGGGCTTCCGGAACTACATCACGATCCTCCAGGACCCCACGTTCCACGAGGCGCTGATGCACAACGCCGTGATCGTGATCCTGTCGCTCGTGCTCCAGGGCCCGGTCGCGATCCTCGTGGCGCTCCTGCTCAACCGGAAGCTGCGCGGCCAGTCGATCATCCGCGTGCTGATCTTCGTGCCGTACGTGATCTCCGAGGTCGTCGTCGGCACCGGCTGGAGCCTCATGCTCCAGGGCTCCGGCGCGCTGAACGGCTTCCTCGAGAACGTCGGCCTGGGAGACCTCCGCCAGGACTGGCTCGCCAACCCCGACATCGCGATCTGGTCGCTCATGACGATCATCACGTGGAAGTACATCGGCTTCGCGGTGATCCTCTTCCTCGCCGGGCTCCAGGGCATCCCCGAGGAGCTGTCCGAGGCGGCCGCCATCGACGGCGCGTCGTACTGGCAGATCCAGCGGCGCATCACGCTGCCGCTGCTCGCGCCGACGCTGCGCATCTGGGCGTTCCTGTCGATCATCGGCTCGCTGCAGCTGTTCGACCTCGTCTACATCATCTGGGGCCAGTACATCTCCGCCACCGCGGGCACCTCGACCATGGCCACGTACCTCGTGGCCAACGGGCGCGGATCCGGCAACTACGGGTACGGCAACGCCGTCGCCGTCGTGCTGTTCCTCATCTCCCTGGTCGTCGCGCTCGTCTACCAGCGGTTCGTGCTCAACCGCGACACCGCCGGCGCCCTCACAGGCGCGGGAAGGAAGAAGAAGTGACCGCCGTCACCGCGGCTCCGCGCAACGCGGACCTGGATCCCACCTACTCGGCGAAGGCGCCGAGGCCCAAGCGGGCGAAGACCCCCGGCCAGGGCAACAACCCCATCCCGTACCTCGTCGCGGTCGTGCTGATCGCCCTGATGCTGACGCCCGTGGCGTACATCATCCTGGGCGGGTTCCGCACGAACGCGCAGATCACGACCGACCCGGCCGGCTTCCCGTCGCCGTTCCAGATCCAGAACTACCTCGACGTGCTCGGCGGCTCGATGTTCTGGCGGCAGGTGGGCAACTCGCTCATCGCGGCCATCGGCACCACGGTCGGCGCGGTCGTGCTCGGCCTCATGGCGAGCTACGTGCTGGCGCGCTACACGTTCTTCGGCCGGGGAGCGCTCTACGCGCTGTTCGCGTCGGGGCTCATGTTCCCCATCACGGTGGCCATCACGCCGCTGTACATCGTGATCCGCTCGCTCGGGCTCACGAACTCGCTGCCGGGGATCATCCTCCCGCAGATCGCGTTCGCGCTCCCGACGACGATCATCATCCTGGTGCCGTTCCTCCGGGCCATCCCGGACGAGATCCAGGAGGCCGCGTTCATCGACGGGTGCAGCCGCATCGGGTTCTTCTTCCGCATGGTCGTGCGGCTGTCGATGCCGGGCGTCATCACGGTCGGCATCCTCGCGTTCATCGGCAGCTGGAACAGCTACCTCCTGCCGCTGTTCCTCCTGAGCGACGCGTCGATCTACACGCTTCCGCTCGGCGTGCAGTCGTTCTCGTCGCAGTACTCGGTGGACACGGCCAAGGTGCTCGCGTTCACGTCGCTGTCGATGATCCCGGCACTGATCTTCTTCTCGATCTTCGAGCGCCGGATCGTCGGCGGTCTCACCGGCGCGGTGAAGGGGTGACCGGGGCGGAGACGACCCCGGCGCCCGGCGCGGTCGTGCTCCCCGAGGTGTCGGAGCGCGTGCGCGAGCTGCACGCGCGCATGACCCTCGAGGAGAAGCTCGCGCAGATCGTCGGCTACTGGGTCGACCAGGGCGGCGAGGTCGTCGCGCCCATGCAGGGCGAGATGGCCACGACCGGCAGGTACGAGGAGGCGACCGAGCACGGCCTCGGGCACCTCACCCGCGTGTACGGCACGCGACCCGTGGATCCGGTCGAGCGCGCGTCCTGGCTGTGGGCCGAGCAGAGGCGGCTCCAGACGGAGACGCGGCTCGGGATCCCCGCGCTCGTGCACGAGGAGTGCCTCACCGGCCTCGCCGCGTGGCAGGCCGCGACCTTCCCCACGCCGCTCGCGTGGGGCGCGTCCTTCGACCCGGGCCTCGTGGAGGAGATGGCCGCGCTCATCGGCGGATCGATGCGGGAGCTCGGCGTGCACCAGGGCCTCGCTCCCGTGCTCGATGTGATCCGCGACGCCCGCTGGGGCCGCGTCGACGAGTGCATCGCCGAGGACCCGTACGTCGTCGGCACCATCGGCACCGCGTACGTGAAGGGCCTGCAGTCGGCCGGGATCCACGCCACGCTCAAGCACTTCGTCGGCTACTCGGTCTCGCAGTCCGGTCGCAACCACGCGCCCGCGCACGTGGGCCCGCGCTTCGTGGAGGACGTGCTGCTGCCGCCCTTCGAGATGGCGGTGCTCGACGGCGGCGTGCGCTCGGTCATGAACTCGTACGCGGAGATCGACGGCGCGCCCGTCGGCGCGACGCCCGAGTACCTCACCGACGTGCTCCGCGGGCGCTGGGGCTTCGACGGCGTCGTGGTCTCCGACTACTTCTCCGTCGCCTTCCTCCAGGTGATGCACGCCGTCGCGGGCGACCGCGGCGAGGCGGCCGAGCTCGCGCTCGCCGCCGGTATCGACGTGGAGCTGCCCACCGGCGACGCGTACCTCGCGCCGCTGGCGGAGCGGATCCGCGCCGGGCTTACCGACGAGTCGCTCGTCGACCGCGCGGTGCTCCGCGTGCTCGACGAGAAGGAGGAGCTGGGGCTCCTCGACGCGACCTTCGACGCGCCGCCCACCGAGATCGACCTCGACACCCCGGCCCACCGGGACGTCGCGCGCCGGCTCGCGGAGGAGTCCGTGGTGCTGCTCGCCAACGACGGCACGCTGCCGCTCGCGGGCGGCGGACGAACGGCTCCCGGACGCATCGCGCTCATCGGCCCCAACGCCGACAGCGCCGAGGCGCTCATGGGCTGCTACTCGTTCGCGAACCACGTGCTCGCGCACCACCCGGGCACGCCGCTCGGGTTCGCGATCCCGACCGTCGCCGAGGCGCTCCGCGTGGAGCTGCCCGACGCGGAGGTCGTGCTCGCGCACGGCGCCGACGTCGAGGGCGACGACCGCTCGGGCTTCGACGCCGCGGTGGAGGCCGCGCGCGGATCCGACCTCGCGGTCGTGGTCGTCGGCGACCGGGCGGGCCTGTTCGGCCGCGGCACGGTCGGCGAGGGCAACGACGTCGAGAGCCTCGAGCTGCCCGGCGTGCAGCGCGAGCTGGTCGAGGCCGTGCGCGCCACCGGGACCCCCGTGGTCGTGGTGCTGCTCACCGGCCGGCCGTACGCGGTGGCGTGGGCCCTGGAGGGCGCGTCCGCTCCGGCGGCCGTGCTCCAGGCGTTCTTCCCGGGCGAGGAGGGCGGATCCGCGATCGCGGGCGTCCTCTCCGGCCGGGTGTCGCCGTCGGGCCGCCTGCCGGTGTCGCTCCCGCGGTCCGCGGGCGCGCAGCCGTTCTCGTACCTGCACCCGATCCTCGGGGGCCCCTCGGAGGTGACGAGCGCGGATCCCACGCCCGTCCTCCCGTTCGGGCACGGCCTCGCGTACACGACCTTCGCGCGCACCGACCTCCGGGTCGAGACGGACGAGGTCCAGGCGGGGGAGGCGTTCACCGCGACCGTCGAGGTCCGCAACACGGGCGACCGCGACGGCACCGACGTCGTGCAGCTCTACGCGCGCGACGTGCAGGGCAGCGTCACCCGGCCCGTCGCCCAGCTGCTCGGCTACCTGCGGCTGGACCTCGCTGCCGGCGAGTCCGCGCGCGTCACGTTCCGGGTGCCCACCACCCGCCTCGCCCTCACGGACCTGCGGTACCGCCGCGTGGTCGAGCCGGGCGCGGTCGAGCTGTGGGTCGGGCCGTCGAGCGCCGTGAAGGAGACGGAGGCCGCGATCGCGATCACCGGATCCGCGCACCACGTCACCATCGCGGACGAGCGGTACGTCGGCACGTCCGTCGAGCGCGTCGGCGTCGCCGAGCGGGTGCTCGAGCCGAGCTGATCCCGACCGCACGACGGAGCCCCGGCGCCGCGTCCTCGAGACGCGGTGGCCGGGGCTCCGTCGTGGGCAGCACCCGCGGGTCAGGCGCGCGCGAGGTGGTCGCGCACGGTCTCCGGCTCGCGGCCGAGCAGCTCGGCGAGCAGCGGATCCGTGCCCGCGAAGAAGCCGCCGGCCGCCGCCAGCGGCAGGGTGATCAGGAAGCGCGCGACGGCCTCGGGCGTGCCCGCCGCGACGAGCCCGGCGATCCAGTCCTCGGGGTCCACGAGCTCGAGGCGCACCTCGCGGCCCAGGACCTCCGATGCCTGCTCCGCGACCTCGGCCATGGTCGGCGCCGCGCTCGCCGTGAGGGTCACGGGTCCGTCGAGCGGCGCGTCGCCGAGGAGGATGCGGGCGGCGCCCTCGGCCGCGTCGGCGCGCGAGGTCCAGGAGACCGGGCCGTCGGCGGGCACGCGGATCACGCCGGTCTCGCGCCACGCCCCGAGCAGCAGGTCGACGCTGTGCAGGTAGAAGCCGTTGCGGAGCGCGGTCCACGGGACGCCGGAGTCCGCGAGGATCCGCTCGGTCGCGATGTGGTCCCGCGCGGGGCCGAAGGGCGAGTCCTCGGCGGCGCCCTGGTGGCTCGTGTAGAGGATCCGGCCGACGCCGGCCGCGGACGCCGCCTCGACGGCGGTGCGGTGCAGCGCCACGGCGTCGGCGTGCGGGTCGTTGGAGGACACCAGCAGGAGCTGGTCGGCGCCCGCGAAGGCGGCGGGCAGCGAGGCGGGGTCGGCGTAGTCGCCGCGGCGAACCTCGACGCCGCGGTCGGCGAAGGAGCGCGCCCCCGCGGGATCCCGGGTGACGACGACGAGCTCCGTGGCGGGGATGCGCGCGAGCAGGTGCTCGGCGGTGGCGCCGTTGAGCGCGCCGGTGGCTCCGGTGATGGTGATCATGGATCTGCCTCTCGTGGTAGCGGTGATAACAGATGCACGGTAGCACGGGAAGCAGCGCGCTAACACGCGTGCGTTATCGTCGTTCCATGACCGTCGAGACCTCCGCCCCGGCCGACGCGCGCGCCGGGACCCGCGATCGCATCGTCGGCGTCGCCGCCGACCTGCTGCGCGCCGAGGGCCGCGCCGCCGTCACGACGCGCGCGGTCGCCGAGGCCGCCGGCGTGCAGGCGCCCACGATCTACCGGCTCTTCGGCGACAAGGAGGGCCTCCTCGACGCCGTCGCCGAGACCGAGATGACGCGGTTCGCCGCGACCAAGGCCGTCGTGATCTGCGCGGCCGCCGAGGGCGCCGTCGACGCGGTCGACGACCTCCGCGCGGGCTGGGACGCGACCATCGCCTTCGCGCTCGACAACCCCGAGCTGTACGCGCTCATGAGCGACCCCGCCCGCGGGGAGGGCTCGCCCGCCGTGCGCGCCGGCGTCGCGCTGCTGGAGGAGCGCGTGCACCGCGTCGCCCTCGCCGGGCGCCTGCGCGTCGCCGAGCCGCTCGCGGTCGAGCTGATCCACGCGGCCGCCACGGGCGCGCTCCTCTCCACGATCCGCCGCCCGGCCGCGCAGCGCGACCGCGGGCTCGTCGACGCCATGCGCGACGCGGTGCTCGACAGGATCCTCACGCCCCTGGAGCGCACCCGCGCCCGGCGCGAGCCCGGCCTCGTCGAGCGCGCCGTCGCCCTCCGTGCGCACGTGGCCGACGCGGACCGTCTCAGCGCCGGCGAGCGGGCGCTCCTCGCGGAGTGGCTCGACCGGATCGCCGCGGCGCGCTGACCCGGATCCGTCCGGCCGGCGCCGTCAGGCCCCCGCCACCTCCACGGGCGCCGTCGTCAGCGTCTGCAGGCCGGTGACGCGGAGGAGGTCCAGCCGCGCCTCGTCGGTGCTGCCGGGCTCGGCCGTGTAGACGACGATGCGGAGGTCACTGCCCGGCACCGAAAGGGTGTCGCAGTCGATCGTGATGGGGCCGACCGCGGTGCGCGTGACGGTCTTGCGGCTCGACCGGTGCTCGGCGACGCGCGCCTCGCTCCAGCGGCGCGCGAACTCCGGGACCTCGGCACGAAGGCGGGCCACGAGGCGGGCGAGCGCGTGGTCGTCGGGGTAGCGGCCGACGGCGGCGCGGAGGTCGGCCGTGAGGTCGCGCGCGAACTCCTCCTCGTGCACGGGGTCGAAGTCGGTGCCCGTGTGCCCCTGCGTGAAGTAGGTCCAGACGAGGTTGCGGTCCCAGCCGGTGCGCGTCGACGGATCCCCGTTGAGCGCCGCCCACAGCGGGTTCCAGAGCAGCATGTCGTGCGTCGCCGTGAACACCGCGATCGGGACGTCGCCGAGCCGGTCGACGATCCGGTGCACGCCCGGGGTGATGTGCCGCGGCACCTCGCCGCGGCCGGGCGGGGCGACGCCCGCGACCCGGTGCAGGTGGTCGCGCTCGTCCTCGGTGAGCCGGAGCGCGCGGGCGAGCGCGCCGAGCATCTGCGGCGACGGGTTCACCGACCGGCCCTGCTCGAGCCGCACGACGTAGTCGACGCTCACTCCGGCCAGCGCGGCGAGCTCCTCGCGGCGGAGGCCCGCGGTGCGGCGGTGGGATCCCGCGGGCAGGCCCACGTCGGCCGGCTGCACGCGCTCGCGCCAGGAGCGGAGGACGCTCGCGAATTCGGTCATGCCCCCATCCTCCGCGCTGGCGGGCGCATCAGCCTGGTACCGCCGGTCCTCCCGTCGACCGGTGCCTGGGCGACGCGGCGGGCGGGGCGCAGGCTCGATGCATGACCACCACACTGATCACCGGATCCAACCGCAGCCTCGGCCTCGAGACCGCCCGCCGCCTCATCGAGGCCGGCCACACCGTCTACGCCGGCATGCGCGACACCGCCGACGGCGACGCCGCCCGCGCCCTCGGCGCCCACCCCGTGCAGCTCGACGTCGACGACCAGGCGAGCGTCGACCGCGCGATGTCCGAGCTGCCCGAGCTCGACGTGCTCGTCAACAACGCCGGCATCCTCGGGACGTCGTTCGGCGTCGACGACCTCAGCCCGGAGGCGATGTCCGCGGTGCTGCAGACCAACGTCGTCGGCATCGTCCGGGTGACGCAGGCGGCGCTGCCGCTGCTGCGCGCCTCCGCCGCGCCCGTCATCGTGAACGTCTCCTCGGGCGTCGGCTGGCCGCGCGCCCTCCGCGGCGAGGGCACGGACGAGAGCCACGTGCTCGCGATCCCGTACGCGGCGTCGAAGGCCGCCGTGGTCACCGCCACCGTCCAGTACGCGAAGAACCTGCCGGGCTTCCGGGTCAACGCCACCGACCCCGGATACACGGCGACCGACTTCAACGGCAACAGCGGGCACCAGACCGTGACCGAGGGCACCGACGCGACCGTCGCGATGGCGCTCGTCGGGCCCGATGGGCCGACCGGCGAGTTCCACAGCCGGCACGGGCGCATCGAGTACTGACGCCCGCCGCCCCCGGTTCAGGCCGCGCCGAGGCCCGTGACGCCCGCGGCGACCGCGGGCGTCACGACGCCGTCCGGCCAGCGGAGGCCCACCCCGGGCTCGGCGGTCAGCCAGCCGATGCGCGCGGTCGTCGCGTGCGGCGACGCCATGCGCGAGGCGCCCGGGGCGTCCGCGGTCAGCATCCCGAAGCCGGGGAAGCAGGTGAGCCAGTCGCCCATCGCGACGTCGGCGGATCCGGGTACGGGCACGTCCGCGACGTCGACCACCGCGCCCGTGCCGCTGGCCTCCGCGAGCATGCCGGCGGTGCCGACGATCCCGGCCATGCTCACGTCCTTCGCGGCGGCCGGGCGGGCGCGCGCGACGGTCGCGGCGAGGTCGCGGAGCTCCGCGGGGGAGCGCCCCTCGGTCGAGTTCCACTGCGCTCCGCGGTGGCCGGACCGCCAGGATCCGGACACGTCGACCGTGAGGCTCAGGGCCTGGCCGGCGGAGCCACCGCCCCCGGGGACCGGATCGGCGGTCCTGCCGAGGGCGGTGACGCTGAGGGCGGCGGGCACGCCGAGCTGCGTGTGCCCGCCGAGGATCGGGACGCCCCAGGCCGCGGCGCCGCGGCGGACGCCGGCCATCACGCGGCGGACGGACGCGGCGTCGCGTCCCGCCACGGAGTCGAGGAGGCCCACGGGGGTCGCGCCCATCGCGCTGAGGTCGTTGACGTTGACGAGCACGCCGCACCAGCCGGCCCACTCCGGATCCCGCTCCACCATGGAGGGGAGGATCGCGTCGCAGGCGGCGATCACGTCGGTGCCGGGCACGGGGGCGCCGTCGTCGCCCACCCAGCCGGGCCCGCCGAGCGCGGCGCCGAGGGCGTCGGGGTCGCCGGGCGCACCGGGCTCGAGCACCGCGGCGAGGTGCGTCTTGGTCTGGTCGACGAGCCGCTGGATCCGGCCGATGGGCCAGCGCATGGTCACGTGCTCGACGCCGCCGACGACCGCGGTGCCGGTGGGGATCCAGCCCAGCCGCCGGAAGAGCACCGCGCTGCGCGCCTGCACGGTCGCGTCGAAGCGCAGCACGCCGGCCTGCTCCGCGTGCACCGCGGCGGCCCGCACGAGCGCCGAGCCGACGCCGCGGATCTCGCGCGCGCCCGGCGCCACGACCAGCCGCGACCCCGTCCACCAGCCGATGTCCCGCGCGCCGACGGGCGCGAGCCGCACGCCGCCGACGACCTCGCCCGCGGTGCGCGCCACCAGCACGACCGTGCGCGGGTCCTCGTCGAGCGCGTCGAGGTCGGTGCCCGCGAAGATCCCCTGCTCCTCGACGAACGCGTCGTGCCGGAGGCGCCGGTACGCGTCGAGGTCGCGCCCCTCGGCCTCGGACACGAGGAACGCCGGCGCCGACCGGACGACCGGCGGGCCCATGAGGGCGGGGACGTCGAGGAGCACGGATCAGCCTCCGGCGGTCTGCAGGGCGGAGCAGGCGCCGCAGGCCGCGCAGCCCGCCTTCTGGTCGGCGCCGCGCATCCCGGCGGCCTGGAGCGCGCGCGAGACGCGGAACGTCACGTCGCGGAGCACGGATCCCTCGGGCGCGGGGACGTGGTCGACGTCCGTCGCGAGCGTCCCGCGCAGCGGCCGGAACGGCACGATGAAGGGGTAGACGCCCATCTCGATGAGCTCCTGGGCCCCGGCGACCATCTCGTCCGGATCCTCGCCGAGCCCCACCAGCAGGTAGGTGGAGACCTGGTTGCGGCCGAAGACGCGCACCGCCTCGCGCCACGCGGCGCGGTACTCGTCCATCGAGACGCGGGACTTGCCCGGCATCCAGCGGCGGCGCACGTCGTCGTCCATCGACTCCACGTGGATCCCGATGGAGCGCGCGCCGGCCTCGTACAGGTCGGTGATGGTCGACAGCTGCGCGGGCGGCTCGCACTGCACCTGGATCATGAGGTCGGGCACGGCCTCCTTGATCGCCCGGACGCAGCGCGCGAGGTGGGTGGCCCCGCGGTCGCGACCGTTGCTCGTGCCCGTGGTCATGACCATCTGCTCGACGCCGTCGAGCCGCCAGGCCGCCTCCGCGACCTCCGCGAGCATGGCCGGCGTCTTGACCGCGATGGTGCTGCCGGAGGCGAGGCTCTCCTCGATGGAGCAGAACCGGCAGCGCTCCGACTCGTCGTACCGCACGCAGGTCTGCACCACCGTGGTGGCCAGCACCTTGGCGCCGTGCAGGCGCGCGATCTTCTCGTAGGAGACGCCGTCCGCGGTCTCGAGGTCGTAGAACCGGGGCCGGTCGACCGCGTCGACCTCGTAGCCCGTGTCCTCGCCGTCGAGCAGCAGCTTGCCGTCGTCGACGAGGTAGGGGCTGTCCGGGTTCGCCGGCACCGCGGACTGCAGCCCGCGGAACATCACGTGCCCGTCGTCGCTCGGCCCGGCGCCACCCTCACGGTGAACGGGCGCGGCGACGCGGATCCCGCGGATGGCGATGTCGACGCGCGTGGTGAGCGCGGCGGCGTCCGCATCCGCGTCTGCCTGCCGGGCGCGGCTCGGCGTCGCGGTCCCTCTCGTGATGGTCATGGGCGCACCGGTCAGACCATGTACGTGCTGTTGATGATGGCTCCCTTGCGGGCGTAGTGGATCACCGCGTCCTGCACGTCGAGCGGGTGGCACGGGATCACGCCCGCGATGAGGTCCTCCTCGCGCGCGCCGTGCAGCGCGAGGCCGAAGCGGCAGCAGAAGACGGTGCCGCCCTCGGCGATGAACGTCTCGAGCGCGTTGTTGATGTTGTTCTCGCCGGGGAACCCGTCGGCGCCCGTCGTGGGGAAGCCGCGGTTGGCGATGGCGTTCAGGGATCCGGGTCCGTAGAAGTACAGGACGCTCGTGAATCCCTTGCGCAGCGCCCGGGTGGCCTGCAGCACGGCGACGAAGCTCACCGACGACTCGTGCGCGATGCCGTGCACGAGCTGGAAGTAGTAGTCGTCCTTGGTGGCGGTGTAGTCGGGGAAGATCTTCGTCGACCCGTAGATGCTGCTGCCCTTCGGCAGCGAGGGGTGCGCGATCTCCTCGCGCGACCTCTCGATGTTGTCGAGGATCTGCTGGTCGATGTCGGCGTCGCTCATGGTGCTCTCCTTGGCGGTCGATGGAGCGGAGGTCGGGGTCTGGCTCGAGTCTTCGGTCGTGCTGTTGCGGGCGGATTACAGCGAGAATTCGATCTGCTACCCCATGTCGGCGGTCGGAGCGGGAATGCCCGGTCGTCTGTGGATTCGGGTCCTACGGATGGCGCGCGCGAAACGAGATCTTGTTCCGAGCGAAACCAAGCGGAAACACACCGTGGCCTTGACTGGGCCCCACGCGCAGGATCCTGCGCCGACCGGATCGACCCCCTCAGGAGGCACGATGTCGACGACCGTCGCCGCCGTCTCGGCGAACTTCACCCGGGATCTCGAGCAGAACTACGCGCTCATCGCGAGCCTGATCGCCGAGGCCCGGGAGAGCGGCGTGGAGCTCATCGCGTTCCCGGAGGCCGCGATCGGCGGCTACCTCTCCTCGCTCGGCAACCACGGCGACACCCTCAAGACCACGAGTCGTTCGCTCCCTCCGGCGATCCGCCTCGACGGCCCGGAGATCCGGCGCGTGCAGGAGATGGCGGGCGACATGGTCGTGTGCATCGGCTTCTGCGAGCTCGACGACGACGGCGAGACGCGGTACAACGCGGCCGTCTGCCTCGACGGATCCCGCATCCACGGCTCGTACCGCAAGGTGCACCAGCCGCTCGGCGAGGCCATGTCGTACTCCGCGGGCGACGTCTTTGCGGCGTTCGGCACCCCGGTCGGCCGCGTCGGGATGCAGATCTGCTACGACAAGGCGTTCCCCGAGGCGGCCCGCTCGCTGGCGATGGACGGCGCCGAGATCATCGTGAGCATGTCGGCCTGGCCGGTCGCGCGCACGGCGACCGCCGAGGACCTGCAGCAGGATCGGTGGACCTACCGGTTCAACCTCTTCGACTCCGCGCGGGCGCTCGACAACCAGGTGTTCTGGATCGCCTCGAACCAGGCCGGGTCGTTCGGCTCGCTGCGCTACGTCGGCAACGCCAAGGTCGTGGATCCCGGCGGCAACGTGCTCGCGACGACGCTGCTCGACGCGGGGCTGGCCATCGCCGAGATCGACGTGGAGGGCACGTTCCGGGCGATGCGCGGCGGCATGTTCCACCTGCGCGACCGCCGGCCCGACGCGTACCGGACCGGCGAGGGCGTCCCCGCCGCCGGCCTCCCCGCCGCCGGCCTCCCCGCGGAAGAGGCGCTGGCCCGTGCCTGAGATGACCTTCCGCGTGCGCTGGCCCGACGGATCCGAGGCCGACTGCTACTCGCCGAGCCTCGTGATGCACGACCACCTCGCCGCCGGATCCGAGTACCCGCTCGACGACTTCGTGCGCCGGTCCACCGCGGCGCTGCGCGTCGCGAGCGAGCGGGTGCGGGCGAGGTACGGATTCGCGTGCACGTCCGCGATGCAGCAGGAGGAGGAGATCCTCCGGGCGGCCGCGGGCTTCGACGGCGGGACCGTGGCGGTGCTGCGCATGGAGCCGCCGCTGCCGGCCGATGCGACCGCGACCGCGAGCGCGACCGCGACGGGGGCCGGCGCGTGAGCCGCGCGACCCGCGTCGTCGACGGCGCGCGCGTGCCCGTCGCCGTGGTGGGCGGCGGCCAGGCCGGGCTCTCGATCAGCTGGCACCTCACGCGCCGCGGCGTCGACCACGTGGTGCTCGAGCGCGACCGCGTCGGCCACGACTGGGCGGACCGCCGCTGGGACGCCTTCACGCTCGTCACGCCGAACTGGCAGTGCCGGCTCCCCGGGTACCCGTACGCGGGGGACGACCCCGACGGCTTCATGACGCGCGACGAGGTGCTCGCGTGGATCCGCGGCTACGCCGACTCCTTCGACGCGCCCGTGGTCGAGGGCGTGCTGGTCACCCGGCTGCGCGAGGCGGCCGCGGGCGGCTTCGAGGTCGTCACCGACCAGGGCACGATCGTCGCGGAGCAGGTCGTCATCGCGACGGGCGGCTACCACCGGCCCGTGCTCCCGGCGGCGGCCGCGCGGATCCCCGACGGCATCCGGCAGGTGCACTCCGCCGACTACCGCTCGCCCGAGGCGCTCCCCGAGGGGGCCGTGCTCGTGGTGGGATCCGGCCAGTCCGGCGCGCAGATCGCCGAGGACCTCCACCTCGCGGGCCGCCAGGTGCACCTCGCCCTCGGATCCGCGCCCCGCTGCGCCCGCCGGTACCGCGGCCGCGACTGCATCGCCTGGCTCGAGGACATGGGCGTGTACGACATCCCCGTCACCGCGCACGTCGGCGGCCTCACCAAGCGCGAGTCGACCAACCACTACATGACCGGGCGCGGCGGCGGCCGCGACATCGACCTGCGCGCCTTCGCCCGGGACGGCATGCGCCTGCACGGGCGCCTCGCCGGCGCGGAGGGCACGCGGCTCGCCTTCACGCCCACCGTCGAGGCGTCGCTCGACCACGCCGACTCGGTGATGGAGTCGATCAAGGACGACATCGACCGGCACATCGCGCGCTCCGGCATCGACGCGCCGACCGAGCCGCGGTACGTGCCCGTCTGGCGGCCGGAGCGCGAGGAGACCGGGCTCGACCTGGCCGAGGCCGGGATCACGAGCATCGTGTGGGCGGCCGGCTACCGGTCCGACTACTCGTGGGTGCAGGTGGGCGCGTTCGACGGATCCGGGCACCCGATGCACCAGCGCGGATCCAGCGCCGTGGCCGGCCTGCACTTCCTCGGCCTGCCGTGGCTGCACACGTGGGGATCGGGGCGCTTCGCCGCGATCGCGCGCGACGCCGAGCACCTCGCGGACCGGATCGAGGAGGGCGCGGCGGACCGGACGCCCGCCGGGGTGGGGGCGGCCTGGTCCGGCTAGCCTGTCGCCATGGCCGAGATCACGATGGGGGCGGTCGCGGCGCACTTCGGGCGCGACGTCGAGCGGACGCTCGCCAAGCTCCCCGGCATGATCGACCAGGCCCGCGAGCGCGGCGTCGATCTGCTGGTGCTCCCGGACGCGACCATCGGCGGCTACCTGCTCGACATGGAGCACCCGGGGCCGGATGCGCTCCCGCCCGCCGTGGAGCTGGACGGCCCGGAGGTGCGGGCCGTGACCGAGATGGCCGGCGACATGACGGTGTGCTTCGGGGTCGCGGAGCGCGCGCTCGAGGGCGGCGAGGAGATCCGGTACAACAGCGCCGTCTGCGTGCAGGGCGGTCGGGTCCTCGGCACGCACCGCAAGGTGCACCTGCCGCTCGGGGAGTCGGAGGCGTACAGGGCCGGATCCGCGTTCGCGGCGTTCGACACCCCCGTGGGGCGCGTCGGCATGATGATCGACTTCGACAAGACCTTCCCGGAGTCGGCGCGCACGCTCGCGCTCGACGGTGCCGAGATCCTCGCGTGCCTGAGCGCGTGGCCGGCCAGCGTCACCGACCGCTCCGACCGGCTCCGCAACGACCGGCAGGCGCACCTCTTCGACCTCTACGACTGCTCGCGCGCGGCCGAGAACCAGCTCTACCTCGTGTCGTCGAACCAGACCGGCGTGCTCGGGGGCCTGCGGTTCCTGGGGCAGGCGAAGGTCGTGGATCCCGCCGGCGAGATCGTCGCGAAGACGTGGGCGAAGGGCGGCCTGGCCGTCACGACCGCGGACGCGTCGTCGGACATCGCCCGCGCCCGGCGCACGATGCACCACCTGCGCGACCGGGTGCCGGCGGCCTACGCGCCGACGCCCGCGCCCGCCGCCGGCTGACCCGCCGATCCCCGACCCCGACCCGCCGCCCGCCGACCCACCCGAGGAGCGCCCCGTGCGGATCGCCCTGCTGACCTACTCCACCAAGCCGCGCGGCGGGGTGGTGCACACGCTCGCCCTCGCGGAGGCGCTCGCCCGGCGCGGGCACGACGTCGTCGTCTGGACGCTGGGGCGCGGCGGCGACCGCGCATTCTTCCGCGAGGTCGACCCGGCCGTGCGGATCCGCGTGGTGCCGTTCGCCGCGCGCGACGACGAGACGGTGGGCGAGCGCATCGTCCGCTCGATCGCGACCATGCGCGCGGCCTTCGCCGCCGCGCGCCAGGCCGAGGCCTACGACGTCGTGCACGCGCAGGACTGCATCTCGGCGAACGCGGCCGGGCCCTGCATCCGCACGATCCACCACCTCGACGAGTTCACGACGCCGGAGCTCGTGCGCTGCCACGACGCCGCCGTGCGGGAGCCGATCGCGCGGCTGTGCGTGTCCGCCGCCGTCGCCGCGGAGGTCGAGGCGGGCTGGGGCCTGGTGCCCACGGTGATCCCGAACGGCGTCGACGGCGCGCGCTTCCGGGCGGCGGCGGGTCCCGCGGGCGCCGAGGACCGCGACCGGATGCGCGCCGCGCTGCGCGAGCACGGCGTGGATGGCGACTACGTGCTCGCGCTCGGCGGCATCGAGCCGCGGAAGGGCAGCGTCGACCTGCTCGAGGCGTTCGCGCTGCTCCGTGCGTCGCGGCCCGGCCTCCGGCTCGTGTTCGGCGGCGGCGAGACGCTGTTCGACTACCGGGCGTACCGCGAGGCGTTCGACGCGCGCGCCGCCGAGCTGGGGATCCGGCCGGTGATCCTCGGGGTCGTCGACGACCCCGACGTCCCGCCGCTCGTCGCCGCGGCCGGCGCGCTCGCGTTCCTCTCGACCAAGGAGGGCTTCGGCCTCGCCGCGATGGAGGCGCTCGCCGCGGGGGTGCCCGTGGTCGCGCGCGACCTGCCCGTGCTGCGCGAGGTGTTCGGGTCGTCCGTGCTGTTCGCGACGGATCCGGCGGGCGCGGCCGACGCCCTCGCCGCGGCGCTCGACGGGCGCGCGCCCGACCCGGCGGGGGGCCGCGCGCTCGCCGCGTCCCACGACTGGGACGACGTGGCCCGCCAGCACGAGGCGTTCTACCGGGCGACGGGGACGGAGGGCGACGGTGGCCAGGCAGTCGATCTCGCGGATCATCTCGGGTCTCGCTGACGCGGATCCCGACCGCGTCGTCGTGCGCGACGACGCCGGGGCGCTCACCGCGCGCGAGCTCGACCGGGCGTCGAACCGGCTGGCGCGTGCCTACGCGGACCTCGGCGTGGGCCAGGACGACCGGGTCGCGATCGCGCTGCCGAACACCCGCGAGATGGTCGTGGTGTGCGCGGCCGTGTGGAAGGCCGGCGCGACGCCGCAGCCGATGTCGACCGGGCTCTCCGCCGAGGAGCGCGCGCACGTCGAGGACCTCGCCCGGCCCGCGCTCGTGGTCGGCGCCGAGTCCACCCGGAATGGCGTCCCGTCCGTGCCCGCCGGCTGGGTGCCGCCGGCCGGGCTCGACGACGGACCGCTGCCCGACGCCTGGGCGCGCAGCTGGAAGGCGCCGACCTCGTCGGGATCCACCGGCCGCCCCAAGGTCGTCGCGACCACCGCTCCCGCGCTGCTGGATCCGACGCTCCCCGTGGCGCCGTACCTCCCGCTCGACCAGGTGCAGCTGGTCACGGCGCCGCTCACCCACTCGGCCGCGTTCACCTACGCGTTCCGCGGCCTCATGACGGGCCACGCGCTCGTGCTCCTGCCGCGCTTCGACGAGCGACGGGTGCTGGCCGCGATCGCCGAGCATCGGATCACGTGGACGCTGCTCGTGCCGACGATGCTGCATCGCCTGCTCCGCCTCCCCGACGACGAGCGGCGCGCGGCCGACCTGTCGAGCCTCCGCACCGTGCTGCACCTGGGCGCCCCGTGCCCGCCCGGCGTGAAGCGCGCGACCATGGACTGGATCGGGCCCGAGCGGCTCGTCGAGGTCTACGCGGGGAGCGAGTCGAACGGGATCCTCACCATCCGCGGCGACGAGTGGCTACGGCACCCGGGCAGCGTCGGGCGGCCCGGGGCGGGCACGGCCGTGTCGATCCGCTCGGCCGAGGGTCGCGAGCTGCCCGCGGGCGAGGTCGGCCGGATCTGGATGCGCCGCGACGGCGGGCCGGCCTACGCGTACCTCGGCGCCGGATCCGCCCGCACCCCCGACGGCTGGGACACGCTCGGCGACCTCGGGCGCGTGGACGCCGAGGGGTACGTGTTCGTGCTCGACCGCGCCGACGACGTGATCCTGCGGGGCGGCGTCAACGTGCACCCCGCCGAGGTCGAGCGCGTGCTCGAGCAGCACCCGGCTGTGCGCGGCGCGGTCGCGTTCGGCGTGCCGGACGACGACCTCGGCCAGCGCGTCGAGGCCGTGGTCGACGTCGCGGACGCGGAGGTCGACGCCGCCGAGCTGCTCTCCTGGGCCCGCGCCCGGCTCGACGCGGAGCGCCGCCCGGCCGCCGTGCGCCTCACCCGGACGCCCGTGCGGGACGACGCCGGCAAGGCGCGGCGGCGGGCGTACGCGCGGGCGGCGGTCGACGCGCGCGACTGAGATCCCGCGTCAGTCGAGCACCGCGGTCGCCTCCACCTCCACGAGCACGTCCGGCTCGAACAGGATCTCCACGCCGATGAGCGACGCGGGCGGCATCGGGCTCGGGAGCCCCAGCTCCTCCGCGACCGACTCGACGCCCGCGAGGAACGCGCCCATCCGATCGGGCGTCCAGCGCGTGACGTAGAAGGTGAGCCGCACGACGTCGCCGAACCCCGCGCCCGCGCTCGCGAGGCCGGCGTGCGCGTTGCGGAGGGCCTGCGCGACCTGGCCCGCGAGGTCGTCGGGCGACACGGCGGATCCGTCGGCCGTGCGCGCGATCTGCCCGGCCACGTGCACCTGGCGGCCGCCGGTCGCGACGGCGACGTGGTGGTACGTGACCGGCTGCATGAGGCCGGCGGGTGAGGAGAGGACGACGGGCACGGGGCTCCTTCGGGTGTCTGCGCGGCCGCGGATCGGACCGGCATCTCCTGGATACCCGGTGACGGGCGGTCGCTTCCACGAGACTGGGTGTCGTGACGGATACCGCGACGCACGCCGCCCACCCGCCCCACGACCCCGCCGACCGGCTCGCGATCAGCGCGCCGCACCGCGAGCTGCTCGACCAGGTGCTCGACCGGTGGTCGCTCGCCGTGCTCGACCGGCTGTGCGAACGGCCGACCCGCTTCGCCGAGCTGCGCCGGGTGATCCCCGCGGTGACGCAGAAGTCCCTCACGACGACGCTCCGCCGGCTCGAGCGGAACGGCATCGTCGAGCGGGTCGTGCTCGGCACCCGGCCGCTGGCGGTCGAGTACCGCATCACGCCGCTCGGCAAGACGATGCGCGCGCCCGTCGACGTGCTCCTCGCCTGGGCGTCCCAGCACATGCCCGCGATCGAGGCGGCCCGCGACCGCTTCGACGACGCGACCGACGGGCCCGTGTAGGTGGGCGACGCGGTGCTGCGGCCGTGGGCGCCCGCGGCGGATCCGCCTCCCGCGGTCGTACCGCCGGCCGGTAGCGTCGGATCGTGACCTGGCCCGCGCTGCACATCACCCGTTCCGTCGACGCCGACGTGGCGTCCGTGGTGGCCGTCGCGGGGGATCCGGCGCGGCTGCCCGAGTGGGCGGCGGGCGTCAGCTCGGGGATCCGGCTCGAGGGCGGGCGCTGGCTGTCGGACTCGCCGATGGGCGCCGTCGAGATCGCGTTCACGGGCCCGCGCGAGCTCGGGATCCTCGACCACGACGTGACGCTCCCCGACGGCACCGTGGTCCGCAACCCACTTCGCGTCCTCCCCAACGAAGCCGGCAGCGAGGTCGTCTTCACCCTCTTCCGCCGACCGGGCACGACAGACGTCGCCTTCGCTGAGGACGCGGCGCTCGTCGCGGAGGACCTCGATCGCCTCGCGGCGCTGGTCGCCCGCGGCTGAGGTCAGGCGCCCTCGGCGCCCTGCTCGCGACGTCGCCCGCGCCACGCCCCGACCTCCGCCACGGCGATCCGCGTGCCCGCTAGCAGCACCAGCGCGACCGCCGTCAGCACGACGAGCGGGGGCAGGGCGAAGCCGAGGCCGACGACCCAGTGGTCCATGCCGAGCCCGGGCCAGCCCATGTCCTCCGACCGGTCGGCGATCACCAGCAGCACCGCGAGGGCGACGAGCTCGGCCGCCAGGATCCCGATGGTGATGCGCGTCGCGAGCCGCATGCCGTCCCCCTGCCGTGTGCCGAGCCGCCACCCTCGCACGGTTCCCCCGCCTGCGGAAGCCCCTGGCCCCGCGCCACACTGGATCCATGAGCACCGCCGCCGACGCCCTCGCCCGCCTCGTCGAGGGCATCGACCGCGAGCGGCTGGGCGCGTACGGCGCGGTCGTGCGGATCGGCGACGACGAGGCCGCGCACCGCTGGCGCAGCGACGACCGCGAGAACCTCTACTCGGTGTCCAAGGGCGTGGTCGCGCTCGCCGTCGGCATCGCCGTGGACGAGGGGATCCTCTCGCTCGGCACCCGCGTCCCCGAGCTGCTGCCCGACCTCGACCTCGGCCCGGGCGTCGAGGAGGTCACCGTCGAGCACCTCCTCACCATGACCAGCGGCATCGACCTCGCGTGGTTCGGTGACGAGCCCGTGCCCGGCCCCGACCTCGCGCAGGCGATGCTCGGGCGCCCGAGCCGCGGCCGCGCCTTCCGGTACAGCGACGCGAGCCCCTACGTCGCCATGCGGATGCTCGCCGCCGCGGTCGGCGACGTGCGCGACTGGCTCCTCCCGCGCCTGTTCACCCCGCTCGGCATCGACGACCCGCAGTGGCACCGCTGCCCGCTCGGCTTCGTCGTGGGCGGCAGCGGCCTGGAGCTGCGCACCGGCGAGCTCGCGCGCATCGGTCGGCTGCTCCGCGACCGGGGCGCGTGGGAGGGCCGGCAGCTCGTGAGCGCGGAGTGGGTCGACCGGATGCACGGATCCTGGGTCGCGACCGGCGACGACGATCCGCACGCGCCCTTCGCCCGCTACGGCCTCGCCACCTGGGACGGACCCGGCGACGCCTGGCGCCTCGACGGCCGCTACGGCCAGTACGTGCTGGTCGACGGATCCCGTGACGCGGTCATGACCATCACGGCCCACGAGGAGGAGCGCGACCATCGGCTCGCGGAGCTGGCGGTCGAGGCCGTGGCGGCCGTCGCGGACGCGGCGCCCGTCGCCGGCTGACCCCCCGCGTCAGCCGACCGGCGCCGTCAGCGGATCCGGCTCGCGGCGCGTCCGCCCGGCGTCCGCGACCACCGCGAACCCCTCGCGCGCCCAGTACTCGAACCCGCCGATCAGCTCCTGCACGCGCGTGTAGCCGAGCGTCGCGAGCGCGAGGGCCGCACGCGTGCTGCCATTGCAGCCGGGGCCCCAGCAGTAGACGACGATCCGGGCGTCACGGTCGGGCAGCTCGGCGGCCGCGCGTGCCGCGAGCTCCGCGCCGGGGATGTGGACGGCTCCCGGGATCCGCCCCTGCGCCCAGGACGCATCGGAGCGGACGTCGACCACGAGCGGCGCGGCGCCGTGCGCGCGGTCCGCGGCGAGGTCGGCGGGGTCGGTCTCGAAGGTCAGCTTGGCGGCGAAGAAGTCGGTCGCGGAGAGGCTCGTCTGCATGCGCTCCATCGAAGCGGCCCGGGCCCGGGACGAGGAAGGGACGTCCCGCGGCATCGGGGCCGTCGCGCCGCGGATCGCCCGGTAGGTTCGGCCGCATGCCGACGAATCCGCCGCTGACCCTCGACGCCACCGACCACGCGATCATCGCCGAGCTGCAGGGCGACGGCCGCATGAGCGTCGCGCAGCTCGGACGGGCCGTCTCGCTCTCGGCCAGCGCGACCGCCGAGCGGGTGCGTCGCCTCACGGAGGGCGGCATCATCACCGGCTACTCCATCACGGTGGATCCCGAGGCCCTCGGCTGGGCCGTCACCGCCTTCGTGCGCCTCGCGTACCCGTCGGGCGACTACCGGCCGTTCCACGCGCTGGTCGCCGAGCTGCCGGAGATCGTCGAGGCCCACCACGTCACGGGCGCCGACTGCTTCATCATCAAGGTCCACGCCCGCTCGATGCGCGACCTCGAGCGCATCACGGGCCGCCTCGCCGCCCTCGGCGGGATCACGACCCACGTCGTGTACTCGAGCCCGGTCCCGGGGCGGCACGTCGGGCCGGCCTAGGTGCGAGAGTCGCAGGGAGCGCCGTCGTGGCGCGGCCTGCCGAGGATCTCCCCGCCGGTTCCCCTGGATGAACGGTTTTTCCCGCGAACTTCTCTCACGTGCGCGCCTTCACTGCGGCGTGGCCCGACCGGAGCCGAACAGTCCAGCAGGCTGCTGGACGACTTCCGTGGGGCGCACCATGGTGCTCGTCGACAAGCTCGACAGCGCCGAGACCCGGGACTGGTACGCCCAGCAGGCTGAGCGGGGCGGGCGCCGTCCGCGCGATGAGGCGTGACCCGGCTGACTTCTACCGAACGCGCTTCGCGTGCTTCTTACCGGCCCGCGATCTAGCGCGCCGGGCGTCGAGCTCCGCCCAGACTGGATCGTTCGCTTCTGGGTCGATCGACCACACCACGTCGACGAGACGAGTCAGCTCGTCGATGAGCCCATTCTCGGGTGGCTCGCCTTGGTGCCTGCCGTCCCTCGTCATGGGGGTGTTCACGTCCCTTCCTCGAGTGAGGAAACCTTCGTAAAGTCGAAGGGCGGTCGAGCACTTCGGGTGTGCTCGACGCGCACCGGCTGGAGACCTCGGGGGAGTGTCTCGCCGGTCGCCCGGCCCTTGTCGCAAGGGTCGGGCTCTCGCGCGCGCACGTGAACCCCCTGGTCGAGCACGGCCCTGACCGCACTTCGAGCAGGGTGGAGTCAATCGGGGCGGCAGTACAGTGATCGAACGCCTCGGGACCATGACGGGTCCTGGGCGTGTCGCATGGTCTGATGTAGCCGGCCCGGACCCCGCTGGTGACGGGCTCGACATTTCCCCGGTAGCGAGCCCGTCGTCCTCTGATGGTCGGCTCTCGCGGCCCGCTCATACGATGTCATTACGTGGATCTGGGAGTTGGGGGAGTGCTCCTTGGTGGTTCGTTTGTGCCCTCATAACTTCGTAGGGGTCCGGCTCAACGACGGCCGGCGGAGGTGGCGCCTCCGAACCAAGGCCATGACCCCGGCTGCGGCTCCGTTCGTGCCGTCTGGTGCGACGGGAGACACCCCGAGGGTTCCCCGACGCGCGCGTGTGCCTGATGAAGCCGGCCCAGACCCCGCTGGTGGCGGGCTCCGCGTCCCCCCGGACGCGAGCCCGCCGGCCTCACCCTCGCCCCTGTCCGCTCAGCGACCATGCCACGCGCTTGTCCGCATTTTGGGGGACCAGGCGTTACGTTCGTGGCTGCACACGGTCTGCCCGGGCCGGTGTGCGCACTGCCGACGCACCCCCGTCTCCACTGGCCGGTATCGCAGCGATGGTGCTGATCCATGTGAGTGTCGACCCGAAAGCGACCCTCAGGCTCGAGCCCGCCGTCCCCACGGCGGGCTCGCTTCACGTTTAGCCCGACGATGTGCCCACGGACCCTGTTCTGGGGGTCGGCCGCGCGCAGGCCACTGGACGAAGGATCACGAACTACTGACGTCCGCTTCATGACCTCGCGGAGCCGTCGCCCGTCTCCTTAGGGTTACCCCCTCCGCGCGGTCACGATGACGGGCGTCGTACTGGGGGCAGGACACGAGAGAAGTACGAGCATGTACAGCACCGACCCGGCCCAGACCCCGCCAGGACCCACAACCACCGGCCCGTCGCTCTTCACGAGCAGCACTGGCACCTCGATGCCCGCCGGCACGAGCCGCACCGAGCATCGCACCGAGCACGCCGGCGCGTGTACCGGCGAGGCGGACGATGTCTACCGTGCCGCGTACGGCGGCGACCTCGCCACGAGCGCGGGGGACTCCCCGTTCTCCTACCGGTACGCCAGCGTCGGCAACGACCGGGTGTCGCTGCGCACCTCGGAGCTGTCGGGGCGGATCCGGGGCGAGGTGCCCAACCTCACCGACTACGTCGTGGGCTGGTTCCGCACCGGCAGCGGCTGCCTGCACCTGCGCGACCACCAGCGCGCCGGGACCGTCGAGGCACCCTTCCTCCTGCCGACCGAGCGGGCCTTCCGGCTGGACTTCCGCGCGCACCGACAGCACCTCATCCACCTCGGGCCGGCGTTCCTGGAGGACATCGCGACCGAACGGCACGACGGGCCTGCCCGGCACGTGTCCTTCGACCACCGCGCCGACGCGAACCCGTGGGCGTTGGCGGCATGGCGGGACGCGGTGTCGGTGATGACGCGCGCGGTCGTGCGGGTGAGCGTGACGCCGCTGATGCGGTTCGCGGCGGAGATGTCCCTCGCTCGGGTGCTGCTCCGCCTGTTCCCCTGGAAGGCGTGGGCCGTCCCGGCGGAGCTGCGCCTGCCGCAGGCGGCACGGGTACGTGAGGCGCTGGACTACCTGCACCACCACGCGCACGAGCCCATCACCCCCGCCGACGCTGCCCGCGCGGCCGGCATGCACACCCGTAGCCTCCAGCTCGCGACCGCACGGCATCTCGGCATGACGCCGTCCGCGTACCTGCGAGACATCCGGCTGCAACGCGTCCACGACCAGCTCCGCGCCGCAGCACCACGCTCGATCACCGTGAAGGACGCCGCCCGGACCTGGGGCTTCGGGAACCTCGGTCGATTCGCGGCGGAGTACGCCGCGCACTTCGACGAGAAACCCAGCGACACCCTCCGCCGCGCCCCCTGAGGTCGCGTCAGACCGCCGTGGGGGCGACCGGGATGGAGGCGACGAACTCCTGAAGCAGCTGCTGGTCGACGCTGTTCAAGCCGATGACCTGCTTCACGCGCGCGTGGATCTGCTGCAGCTCAGGGATGAGCGCGATGCCGGCGTTAGTCAAGGCCACGGAGAGTCGGCGCTCGTTGGCGGCGTCGCGCGAGCGGCTGATGAAGCCCAGGAGCTCGAGACGCTTCAACATCGGCGTCATCGTCCCCGGACTCAGCGCCAGGAGCTGCCCGATCTCCACGACCGAGCGGGGCGGACCCAGCCCTAGGACCAGGAGCACGAGGAACTGCGGATGCGTCAGCCGCAACGGCGTCAAGTGAGGCCGGTACACGCCCGCCGTTGCGCGAGCCGCCGCGGGCAGGAGCGCGCCGGTGGGCGACCAAAGGATGTCTTGGGACCTGAGACTCATGGGGTCTGCTTCTTCGCGTCGACTCGACGCCACGGTGGCCCCTGTTCGCTTGACGCTACGCCGCTCAACGGTCCGCGACTTGGTGTCCGGGTAACCATCCCCTATCGGGACGACCGATCCCGTGCCGTCGGATCGCGAGGAATGGGCAGGATGCGCTTCACGGCTTCGCGGATGAAGGACTGGTCCGGTGGCTCGGGGTCGAGTGCGCGGTGGATGCTGAGGCCTTCGATGAGCGCGTCGAGCATGCGTGCGGTGGTCGGATCGACGTGCTGTTCCAGGGTGGTGCGGCTGCGGGCCATCCAGGCTTGCGTGATCGCCCGGTACTCGGGTCGGCGGGCGGCGAGCGTATAGAGCTCGTGAGTGAGTACGAGGTCGCGCTGCGTGCCCATGAGATCGTGCACGATGACGTCGACCACGGCAGATCCGGTCTCCTCAATGGTGTTGGCGTCGCTCATGCGGCGCCGCATCTGCTCGGCGACGCGGTCGGCGAAGAGCGTGAAGGCCTCGTGGAGCAGGTCGTCCATGCCGTCGAAGTGGTACGTCATCGAGCCAAGCGGTACGTCGGCCGCGGCGGCGACCCGACGATGCGTCGTCCCATCGACTCCGAAGTCGGCGATGACGTCGAGGCACGCCTCGACGATCCGGTCCCGACGGCTGGGATCCGATCGCCGGGGTGAACGGGCGCGAGCCGGCTCCGTCATGCCCGGGGCTCGATCTCGCGGATGACGCGGGCGGGGTTCCCGACGGCGACCACGCCGGCGGGGATGTCGCGGTTTACGACCGATCCGGCGCCGATGACGCTGTCATCGCCGATGCTGACGCCGGGGCAGACGATCACGCCGCCGCCGAGCCAGACGTTGTCGCCGATGGTGATCGGGCGCGCCGCTTCGAGCTTGTCGCGCCGAGGGCCCGGGTCGACGGGGTGCGTGGGCGTGAGGAGCTGCACGTTCGGCCCGATCTGACAGTCCTCGCCGATGGTGATCGCGGCGACGTCCAGAGCGGTGAGGTTGTAGTTGACGAAGGTCCGGGCGCCGATGCGGATGTTCTCCCCGTAGTCGACATACAGCGGCGGCTTGACGAACGCATCCGAACCGAGCGACCCGAGGAGCTCCTCCAGCAGCGGACGCGCGGCGGCCTCGTCTTCGACAGCGGCACGGTGGTAGGCGTCGGCGAGCCGGACGGCGCGCTGGGCGATGCGAGCGCTCTCGGGATCGTCGGCGATGTACAGGTCGCCGGCGAGCATCCGCTCGCGGTTGCTGCGGTCGTCTCCAGCGAAGTGGTCAGTTGCCATGTGTACGAGCGTACACTCGGCCCCGTGATCGACATCGACTGGACCTCTGGCACCTGGACCACCGCGCCCGCGCACGTGGAGATCGCCGACGACGGGCTCCGCGTCACGGCCGTCGAGGGGAGCGACGCTTGGCGCACCACCTCCTACGGCTTCGTGCATGACACGGAGCACGCCCTCCTCACACCGCTCGAGCAGGGCGCGGCGATGGAGGTGTCGTTCCTGCTCGACTTCTCCGCCCAGTTCGACCAGGCCGGGATCTTCGTCAAGGTCGACGACAGCACATGGACCAAAGCCGGCGTCGAGCGCAGCGACGGCGAGGACGGCCTCGGCGCAGTCGTCACCCGTGGGATGTCCGACTGGTCGCTGGCACCGGTGCCTGCCTGGCACGGCCGTCTTGTGACGATCCGCGCGAGTCGCTCCGGTGACGCGCTGACGGTCCGGGCGCGCGTGGACGACGAGCCGTGGCAGCTGGTGCGCGTCGCGCCCCTGGATGCCGACGCCGCCGTGACCGCGGGCCCGATGTGCTGCGCTCCGACGCGGGAGGGCCTCACCGTTCGCTTCACCGCGTGGCGGACTGGACCGGCGGACGCGAGCCTGCACCCGGACGACTAGACGGTCAGGTGAGGGAGTGTGGTCACGTCTCTCGGGGCCTGCCGGGTCGCTTGAGGTGCTGGCTGCTGTCCGTGGAGTGCCGGGAGGGCGGGCGTGTCGAGGATCTACTCGAGGTCGGCGCGCTCGATGTTGAGAGCGACCCGGCGTCAGCCCCCGGCGAGCCAGGCCGCGGCGACGCTGCGGTCGACGACGCGACGCCACCCGTCCGGGGCAGTGGGGTCGTGGCTGGCCATCCCGGCCATCCAGAGCACGCTCATGAGGTCATCCGGTGTGAAATCCGGCGAGAGCACGCCGGCGGCATGGGCGTTCCCGACGAGCTCCGCCCCGAGCGCCATGGATCGTTCGCACGCGTTGATGAGGAGCACCGCGTCGGGATATCGGCGGAGCATCGCGTCGTTCATGGCCGGGTCGCTGCGTTGCAGATCGATCATCTCGGCGATGAAGGTCTCCAGCTGCGCACGCGGGGAGCCCTCGGCCAAGGTCCGGTCCCGGAGCGACGCGAGCTTCGCGCCGGCGATGTCCGGCACGACGGCGTCGATGAGCTGGTCCCGCGAACCGATGCGGTTGTAGAGCGTCCCGATGCTCACGCCGGCTTCTCGGGCGATGTCCTCCAGGGGAGCGGACAGCCCTCGCGCGGTGAACACCGCCACGGCGGCAGCGCGCAGCTTCTCGACGTTCGCCTGAGCGTCTCGGCGCAGGCCGGGTGCAGGACTCATGGTGGCTCCACTTGATCTTGAGGGCATCCTCAACATAGGCTCGAGCGCACTTGAGGACCTACTCAACTTACTGCACCAGGACGCGTGGCTCGGTAGCGCGCCACGGGAAGGACGCATCATGCCCCTCATCACCATCATCGGAGCGGGACCCGGACTGGGCCTCGAGATCGCGCGCGCATTCGGGCGGAAGGGCTTCGACGTCGCCCTCGTCGCCCGAGACCGCTCGAAGCTGGATGGCCTGGCGCGCACGCTGGCCGCCGAGGGGATCCGCGCTCGGGGCTTCACGGCCGACGTCAACGAGCCCGACACGATCAGGGACGCGCTCCGCTCGATCCGCGACGAGCTCGGTCCGATCGACGTGCTCGAGTTCTCCCCGGCGGACCGGACCCTGGAGTCGGTCGACGCGGTGGACGTGACGATGGAGAACCTGCAGCCGCAGATCGACTTCTACCTGGGCGGTGCCGTGGCCGCCATCGGCGCCGTCCTGCCGGACATGATCGCTGCCGGCTCCGGGACGGTCCTCGTGACCACGGGCGGGGGCTCGCTCGCGCCGACGCCGGCCCGCGGGAACATCAACATCGCCGCGGCGGGACTGCGGAACTGGACGCTGAACCTGCACGCCGCCCTCGCGGAGCGCGGGGTCTACGTGGCGTTCGTCGCCATCACCGCGCTGATCGGCGGCGGCCGCCCGGATGCCGAGCCCGACGTCATCGCGCAGGCGTACGTCACGCTCCACGACGAGCGACAGGACGCCGAGCTGCACTACGTCGCCTACGACGCCTGACGCACATCCCGCCCGGGCTCCGTGGCCCGGGCGGGGCGGCGGCACCGCCCGCGGCTGTCCGGCCCGCGGCTGCAGGAACTCCGCCGTTCAGCCGGCGGTGGCCGCCGCGGCGGCCGCGGCGAACGCGCGGAGCGCCGCGACCTGCTGGGCCGTGCTCGGTGGCGCATCGGCCATCTGCCACGTCGAGACGAGCGCCACCATCCCTCCGATCGTGAAGGTCCGGGCGTCATCGCTGAGCGCGATCCCCGGCCGAGCGTCATCGCGATCCGACTCCATCAACCAGGTGGTCACCACCGCCGCGATGACCTCGGCGACCCGCTCCCCTCGCGGTATGGCCCGGAGCTTGTCGAAGAACTCGCGATCCGCTCGCCCGGCGGCCAGCAGCGGTTCGATCCCACGCTCCCGGACCGCGTCGGTGAGCGCCTGCGCGAGGTTCGCCGCGCCGTCGGCGGGAGACAGGCAGTCCTCGAGGAGCCGGCTGATCCAGGCATCCGTCGCGAGGTCGCCGACGTTGTCGTAGTGGTTGTGCAGCGCCTGCCGGCTGAAGCCCGCCCGCTGCGCCACCGCGCTCATCGAGATCGCCTCGCCCTTCGGCGCCTCGGACACCAGGGCCGTAAGCGCCTGGATCAGGGCGGAGCGGGTGCGGGTGACCCGCGGGTCCACACGGGACGGCCCGGCCGCCGGTGCGCTCGTCCCTTGCGTCATCCACCCATCTTGCCAGAGCCCGAGCACTTATGTACAGTCGGCATCTACTGGACAATTGTAAAGGACATGATGACCCACGTGACCGAGACGGCACCTCACCGCGGAGACTCCCCGCAGCACCCCGACTTCGAGGCGGCGGTCGCGGGGGGCGCGCTGACGTCGGAAGGGCCGGGCTCCATCCATCGCTACCGGAACCTGATCCTCGGCGGGGTCGCGATCCTGCTCCTCGCCATGGCGATGCTGGTCAGCTACTCGACCGCGTTCGGCGACCCGACTCCCAACAACATCCACCTCGCGGTCACCGGCGATGCCGACACGATCGTCGCGCTCGAGCAGCAGGGGTCGCTGGAGCTCACCGTGGTGTCCTCAGCAGAGGAGGCCCAGGCCGCCGTGCTCGACCGTGACGTGGACGGCGCTGTCGTCCTGCCCGCACCGGGTACCGGCGGCCAGGTCGCCACCTACATCGCCAGCGGCGGCGGCCGCGGTGTCGCCCAGGCGGTCTCCGGCATCGCCGCCTCGATCGCGGCGAAGACGCAGACCACGAACCAGACCACCGATCTCGCCCCTCTGCCGGAGAACGACCCGGTCGGATCGATCGAGTTCTACGCCATCCTCTTCGCGGGGTTGGGCGCGGCTCTCGGCGCGACGGTGTTCGGGCGCATCCTCGGCACGGTCGACACGGCGGCGAAGTTCGTCGAGCGCAGCGTCGTCCTCGTCGTCTACGCCGGCCTGCTCGCCGCCTTGATCACCCTCTGGATCGATTCTGCGCTGGATGCCGTGACCGTCGGCCCGTGGGCCGTGTTCGGGGTCCTCTGGCTGACGGGAGTCGCCATCGGAGGAGCGGTGACGGGAGTCGCCGCCCTCGGCGGCACCATCGCCGCGCTGGCCATGACGCTCGCCCTGGTGATCCTGGGGAACACGTCCTCCGGTGGGCCGCTCGGCATCCACGTCCTCAACGACTTCTTCCAGGCCCTCTACTACGTCTTCCCCCAAGGCGACGCACTCGATCTCCTGCGGTCGGTGCAGTACTTCGACGGCGCGGCCGTGACCGCTCCGATCATCCGGCTGGGGATCTGGGCGGTCGCGGGCATCCTGCTGACCCTGGCGGCCATGCTCATCCGCAACCGTCGGGAAGCCGCGGACCGCGCGATGGAGGCACGGCGTCGCCAGGCGGGGACCCACGCGGCGGCCGCGCCATCGCCCGCCCACGTCCAGCACGCCGCCGTCAGCACCGGCTCGGAATTCCTTCCACTCACTCCCTCAGCCTGACCGCGATGCGATCGGCAGCACGGATCCGCCGGACCGGGGGCCATCACGACGATGACCCGCTTCACATGCACGTGACGTTGACGAACACAGAACAGAGAGGTTGTCGACATGCCAGGGAAGATCGATGTCCACCAGCACCTGCTCCCGCCCATCTACTTCGAGGCGCTGAAGGCGGCAGGAGAACGGGCGATGGGGAGCGGGGCCGGGTCAGTGGGGGAGATCCCTGCCGTGTCAGGCGGATCCGCGCAGTGGAATCCGTGGGCGCCGAACGGCGACACCGGACCGCGACAGGGTCCGCGCACGATAGGCGGCTGGCAGATGCCGGAATGGGACCCCGAAGCGGCCATCGCGATGATGGACGAGGCCGGCATCGAGACCGGGATCCTGTCCATCAGCGCACCCGGCGTCCACATCGGTGACGATGCCGCGGCCCGCGCCCTCGCGCGCGAGCTGAACGACTACCAGGCCGAGCTGGTCCGGTCACGGCCGGACCGCTTCGGGCACTTCGCCGTGCTGCCGCTGCCGGACTTCGACGGCGCGGTCGCCGAGGCCGTTCGGGCACTCGACGAGCTCCACGCCGACGGTGTGCTCCTGCTGTCGAACGCGAACGGGCGCTACCTCGGCGATCCCGCCTACGAGCCGCTGTGGGCGGAGCTCGCTGCACGCTCGGCCGTGGTCTTCGTGCACCCCACGTCGCCCCCGCTCGCCCAGCTGCCGGGGATGCCGACGGCGCTGCTGGACTTCCCGTTCGACACCACGCGCACCGCCGTGGACCTCGTCGCCCACGGCGTGTTCGACCGGCACCCGGACCTGCGCGTGATCCTCTCGCACGCGGGCGGGTTCCTGCCCTACGCCGCCAGCCGCTTCAGCGCCGCCGCCATGTTCAACCCCGGCACCACCCCGGAGAGCATCCAGGCGGGACTGCGCAAGTTCTACTTCGATACCGCGTTGTCCGCGTCGCCCACGTCCCTGCCGTCGCTCCTCGCGTTCGCGGAGCCGGGTCACATCCTCTACGGAAGCGACTTCCCGTACGCCGACCCGGAATGGAGCGCGCGCTTCGACCACGAGCTGGACGCCTATGACGGCCCTGGGGCGGAGCGGCTGGGCGAGGTGGACCGCTCCGCCGCCGAGGCGCTGTTCCCCCGCCTGGCGAGGTAGGGCGGAAGCGCCCGCTCCGAGTCGCCGGCGCAGCGATGATCGCGCGATAGGTGGCACGAGCCCACGGGACGGTCGGATGAGCCCCTGACGCGCACCTCAGTCGGACCGGCTGCGTCGCGGGATCCGCCGCGCGGGACGTGACGCGGGTCCGACCCGCTGGTCTCCGCGAACGGCGCATCCATCGCCGCTGTGCTACGGCGCCGCCTCCATGTAGGTGAAGACGGCGCCATGAGGGTGCCTAGTCGTCGGATCCGCAGTGGACCTGCGGCGGCAGGTTAATGGTGTGCGGGATCCCCGAGTAGCACGGGTCGGCACGGACTTGGCGCTGGTGGTAGCGAAGGCTGGTGTTCTCCGGCCCCGGCGTCGAGGCCTGAGCGGACATGGGGGTGAGGATCATGGCGGCGCTCATCGCGCCGAGGAGGAGGAGAGCTCGCGTCGTCATGACGAGGGAGGTGCGGTTCGTCATGGTCGTCCCGTTCTGTTCTGTGCGCTGAATGCTCTGAGGCGAGTCGCGCGGTCCTCACCGAGAGCGCCGGAGCCGGCGCCGCACACGGTAGGACCAAGCGCAAAGGACACGAGTGGGCTGTCCACACCATCGGTAGTCGGCGCTCGTTCGACGCCGGACGACTCTGCGAGCCCACGGCACTCGCAATGGAGCAGCCCTCACGCGTACCGACCCGTCCGGGGAGGGATCATCTGTTGAGACGAGGCATGGGGACGCCCTGGTGACGTACCCGGGCGCGCGACCCTTCCGGCTCACCTGCTCAGGAGGCGCGTCGTCCATCGGGCCAGCGCGCGCACGGCGGTCCGGGATCGGATCGTCGGCGCCAGCGGATGCCAGCGGTCTCGCAGGCGACACTTCGGGTAGTCACGTGGTGAGCTCAGATCATGTCACCACCACCACCACCATCGCTTCTCATCGATCAACGATCCGCGGCCGTCACGTTGAGTGCCGAAGCAGTCGTGGAGTGGGGGCGAGATCAGCAGGTCTTCGTATCAAGCCTGATCACCGACATGCCCGACGAGCGCCAGGCGGTCCGTGAGGCGATCGAGGAATGCGGTGCGGTACCGGTGATGTTCGAGGACCTGGGTGGCCAGGACGTCTCGGCTGATCGGGCATACCTTGCCGGCGTGCGGCGCTCGACGATCTACGTGGGTCTGTTCGGGAACCGGTACGGGGTGCGGATGCCGGACGGGTACTCCGCGACCCATGCCGAGTTTCGCGAGGCCGAGAAGGAGGGGCTGCGGCTATGCGTGTTCGTGAACGGCGAGGGCGGGTCGGACATGGACGGGTCGCAACGTGATCTGATCGCCGGAACGCGCAACCTCTACACGACGAGTTCGTGGTCGTCCATCGAGGACCTCAAGATGCGCGTGAAGCGCCGCCTGATGGATCTCGCGGCGGAGGAGATCTCGCCATGGGTGCGGGTGGGGCGCGTCATCCTCCGCGCTCGTGAGGTGCTCAACAACGGCGAGACGGTGACGGTCTCGGCCGACGTGCGCAGTGCCGTCGTCCATGCCGAGCTGGTGAGGCTGAGGGACGGGCGGCAAGGTGACATCGAGTGGGCATCTCCTAGTGATGCTCGTCCGATGGAGTTCGGCACGCTTTCGAGCACATCGACCACGACCACGCTCCACGCCGAACGCTTCACGCTGCATGATCGCGGCCGTGGACAGAGCGGCGGGGCGATGCAGTACTCCATGGGCGGTCTCTCGTGGGAGGAGAT
This sequence comes from Clavibacter phaseoli, assembly GCF_021922925.1. Lineage (NCBI taxonomy): Bacteria > Bacillati > Actinomycetota > Actinomycetes > Micrococcales > Microbacteriaceae > Clavibacter > Clavibacter phaseoli. Next base: position 2,531,314 of record NZ_CP040786.1, on the reverse strand, counting down.
ATCGAAGCGCGCGTTGGCAGACGGCCTGTTCGGCACCTCTGAGCTCGGTGATCTCCAGTTCGGTGTCTCTGCCCACGACCCGCTGGCGCCCATACGCGATCTTGACCTCGACGACACGATCGTCCGACCCCTCAGCCGCTTGCTGATCACCGAGTACCTGTTGCGCTCGGGCATCGCCGTCGGGGTGGATCAATTCCGGCTCGGACCGCGACACGGCGGCGGTCGCCAACTATGGCTCACTTGGAGGCCGAAGGGCTATTACGGGAGCGCAGTTGACTCTGAGCCCCTCACCGTCGAGGGATTGGTGACGGACCTCTAGGCGCGTGTAGCGGCACTGTCTTCTTGGCGAGCGCATGCCTCCTTCGGTCGATCCCAAGAGGGCGGGCGGGACGCTTTCTGGAGTGGCCTCCAAGCGGCGCCAGAGCCGTAACCGGACATAAGGTCCATTTTCGGCATTTCACGAATCGCCGAAGGCGCGGAGTCGGCTCAGAAGTACGACCCTGACGCGCACGTCTGCGAAGAGTGAGTGATCGAACCCGGTGGGATCACGACCCGGGTCAGGTTTCCATGACGCAGGGCCGCACGCGTAGGGGTCCGGTAACATTACCAAACCCGACCGGACTTGGTAACGTTACCAACATGCGCGACGCGATCGACAACCCCTTCAGCCCCGGCTCGGACACCGTCCCGGAGATCTGGGCGGGCCGCACCGAGCAGCTGAGCGACTGGCGCGACGTGGTCCGCCCCCGTCTCCTCCGGGGCCTCCCCGAGCGCGGGCGCACCGTGCTCGGCGAGCCCGGGCTCGGCAAGTCCTCTCTCGTGCGGCGCATCGCGCAGGCGGCCGCCCGGGAGGGGGACTGGGTCACGCCGCAGCTCCGGATCCCCCTCGGTGCCGATCCGCTGAAGCCCGTCGCGGCCGCCGTGCTGGAGCTCGCGCGCGCCGCGGGCCTGCCCTCCCTGCGCGAGAAGCGCATCAGGGAGGCCATCGGCCGGGTGGAGACGGTCGCGGCGGCCGGGCTGTCGCTCACCATGCGCGAGGGATCCGAGCAGAGCGGCCCCGAGCCGTACACCGCGCTGACGGCGCTGCTCGTCGAGGTCGGCCGCGCGGCGATGCGGCACGACCGGGTCGCCCTCGTCCACGTCGACGAGGTGCAGAACATCACGGACGAGCGGACGCTCTCGCAGCTGCTGATCGCCCTCGGCGACGCCATCACGCACGAGGAGGAGGTCGCGATCCCCGGGGGTGCCCACGTGCGCCGGTCCCTGCCCATCGCGGTGTACCTCACGGGTCTGCCGGACTTCGAGGATCGGGCGGGCGCGCACAAGGGGGCGACCTTCGCGCGGCGCTTCCGCACCACCGTCCTGACCGCGATCGACGACGAGGACATCCGCGCCGCGCTGCAGGACTTCGTCGTGCCGGGCTGGGAGGTGGCGGACGGCTCGGGCCGCACCCGTCGTGTCCGCATGGACCAGGACGCCGCCGCCGCGATCGTCGACCTGTGCCGCGGGGAGCCGTTCCTCTTCCAGCTGGCGGGGGAGCGCGCCTGGTACGCAGGATCGGGGGCGACGATCACGCGCGACGAGGTCCACGCGGGCTGGCGGGGCGCGGAGCGCGAGGCGGCCGCGCACGTGGAGCGGATCCTCGAGCGGCTGCCCCCGCGGGAGCGCGCCTTCGTCGAGGCGATGGCGGCGCTGCCGTCGGACGAGCGCACGCTCACCCGCATCGCGAAGGAGATGGGCCGGTCGAGGGCCGCGGAGGTCGGCACCACGGCGCAGCGCCTGGACACCGTGCGCGGGATCATCGACCGGGGCACGTCCTACGGCTTCCGGCACCGCGCCATCGAGGCGCACTTGACGAGCGACTGGCCGCGCATCGGGTGAGAGGTCGGTCGAGGGCGCGCGTCGTCAGCCGGGGATCCATCCGCTGAGTCCCGCCACCTCCGCCGCGATCTCCGCGACCGCCCGGCCGTCGGTCGCCACGCGGTGCACGGAGCTGTCCGCACCTGCTTCGAGCTGCGGCGCCGCCGTCGCGCTCCGCTCGATCGCCTCCGCCAGTCCCGATCCGATCTCGCGCCCAGCCAGCCGCGCTGCCGCCGTGGCGTCGTCGGCGGTGAGCAGCACGCCGACCGCGTCCACCTCGCCGCCGAGCGCCGACGTGAGGGCCGGCAGCTCGAGCACGCTGACGGTGTTCGTGAAGATCACGCGCGTCCAGCCCGCCTCGCGGTAGTTGCGCCACAACGCCGCCAGGTTCCGCTCCGCCAGCGGGATGCCGTGCCGCCAGGGCTCGGGGTGCGCCTGGTCGAGCGCGTCGCCCTCGATGAGCGCGTGGGCGACGTCGGCCGTCGCGAGGATCCGCGACACCTCCGCCGCGACCGTGCTCTTGCCGACGCCCGAGCGCCCGCCGAGGAAGAGCGCCTGCGTGGAGGACGCCATCAGGCGCCCGTCGACGCCCGCGCCACGACTCGCACCGGCTCGCGGGAGATGCCGGCGGTGCGCTCGCCGTCGATCATGTCGACCAGCCGCTGCGCCGCCACGCGACCGAGGTGCTCGAGCTCCATGGCCACGCTCGACAGCGGCGGGCGGGCCTCGCGCACCAGCAGGTCCCAGTCGTCGAACCCGATGACGGCCACGTCGCCCGGTACGTCGCGGCCCTCGTCGCGGAGGGTGTCGAGCACGCCGCGGGCGATGTGGTCGCTGCCGCCGATGATGCCGTCCACGGGATCCCCGCCCCGCACCAGCAGGCGCGCGCAGTCCCTGCCCCATGCCTCGCCCCACTGCCCGTAGAGCGCGGATCCGCCGACCGGCTCGAGCCCGTGGTCGGCGAGCGCCGCCATCACGCCCTCGGCCCGGTCGCGCGCCGCCGAGTACGACGACTCCCCGTTGACCAGCGCGATGCGGGTGCGTCCCTGGGCGATGAGGTGCTCGGCCGCAAGGCGCCCGGCCATCACGTTGTCGGGCGTGAACGAGACGTCGCCCTCGCCGGTGGACGGCGCGTACACGTAGACGACGGGCACCCCGGACATGACGGGCGCCGGCGGCCGGGGGTTGGTCGTGCGTCCCACGACGAGGAGGCCGTCGACCCGGCGGGTGAGCAGCGACTGCAGGTGCATCTGCTCGCGGAGCGCGTCGTCCCGGGCGTCGGCGAGGAGCACCGAGAGCGATCCCTTGCCGAACGCGTCCTCGGCGCCCAGCAGGATCGGCAGCACGAAGCGGTTGTCGAGGTCGCTCGTGACCATCCCGATGGTCCCTGTGCGCGAGGAGTTGAGCGCCTGCGCGAAGAAGTTCGGCGTGAAGGACAGCGCGGCAGCCGCCTCCTCGACCCGGCGACGCGTCGTGTCACGCACCTGCGCCCGGCCGTTCAGCGCCTTCGAGGCGGTGGCGACGCTGACCCCCGCCGCGCGGGCGACGTCCGCGAGGGTCACCGGACCGGCTCCGTGCTTCGGCCCGTCGATGGTCACGCTGACGAAATTAGTTCATCCCGGTGTTGACAAGCAAACCGGACGGACATAGCTTCCTACCCGAAACCGGTTTCGGTTTGCAGTCCTCACCGAGGAGGCGGCCGCGCGACGAGCGCGGGCTCTCCGGAGGCCTGCCGTGCAGCATCCCGAGAGGACAACCCGTGAACTCCTTCACCCGCACCACGCGCCCCGTCGCCGTCGCCGGCGCGCTCGTCGTCGGTCTCGCCCTGGCCGGCTGCTCCACCGGAGGCGGCGCCGCCTCGGATGGATCCGCCGCCAGCGGCACCTACACGTTCTGGGACCCGTACCCCCAGTTCGACGCCTCCTCCGACTGGACGAAGCTCGTCGAGCAGTGCGGCACCGAGGCCGGCGTGACCGTCGAGCGCACCGGCTACGACACCTCCGACCTCACGAGCAAGGCGCTCCTCGCCGGCCAGCAGGGCAACTCGCCCGACCTCCTGCTCGTCGACAACCCCGTCGTCTCGACGCTCGCCGAGGGCGGCCTGCTCACGACGACCGAGGAGACCGGCGCCGACGTGTCCGGCTTCGAGGAGAACATCCTCGCGGCCGGCCAGCTCGGCAGCGACACCTTCGGCGTCCCCATCGGCGCCAACACCCTGGCGCTCTACTACAACAAGACGGTGCTGGCGAAGGCGGGGGTGGATCCCGCCACCATCACCGACTGGGCGTCGCTCACCGCGGCGCTCGAGGAGGTCACGGCGTCCGGCGGCAAGGGCATCACGTTCTCGGCCATCGGCACGGAGGAGGGCAGCTTCCAGTTCCTCCCGTTCTTCTGGGGATCCGGCGCCGACCTGACCGACCTCTCCTCCGACGAGGCCGTGCAGGCGCTCACCCTCTGGACCGACTGGGTGAAGCAGGGCCTCGCGCCGAACAGCGTGATCGGCAACACGCAGACGACCTCGTGGCAGGAGTTCCTGACGGGCGAGTACGCGTTCGGGGAGAACGGCACCTGGCAGCTCCAAGGCGTGAAGGACTCCGGGATCGACTACGGGATCCTCTCCATCCCCGCGAGCGACGGCGGCTCGGCCCCCGCGCCCACCGGCGGAGAGTTCCTCACGGTGCCCGTGCAGCGGGACCAGGCGCGCTACGACGTCTCGAAGGAGATCCAGGCCTGCCTCACCAGCACCGACAACCTCGTCGCCACCGACACCACGCTCTCCTACGTGGCGCCGACGGCCGACGCGCAGCAGGCCCAGGTCGCTGCGGACCCCGACCTCGAGCCGTGGGTGACCGCGGTCGGCGAGGCCAAGGGCCGCACGAGCGACGACCTCGGCACGAAGTACCCGCGCATCTCGGAGCAGCTCTGGAAGGCCGTGCAGAACAGCCTCAGCGGAGCGGCCAGCCCCGAGGACGCGCTCGACGAGGCCCAGAAGGCCGCCGAGTCGGCGAACGGCTGACCCGGATGAGCGCCCACACCATCGACCGCCGCGAGGCGGGCGCCGCGGAGCGGGGCCGCGACACCGCGGTCCCGCCCGGGCGGGACCGCGGGCCGCGTCGACCCGACGGCCGCCGGCCCCGCCGCGTCGGGCCGCGGCAGCTCACGGCGTGGGCGTTCCTCGTCCCCGTCGTCGTCTACCTCGCCGTCTTCTACGCCTACCCGCTCATCCGCAACGTCGACCTGTCGGTGCGCGACTACACCGTGCGCTCGTTCATCGACGGGTCGGCGCCGTTCATCGGGTTCGACAACTTCGCCCGGATCGTCCAGAGCCCGACCTTCGGGCCCGCGCTCGCGAACACGCTCACGTTCACGCTCGTGTCGATCGCGTTCCAGTTCACGATCGGCATGGCGCTCGCCGTCTTCTTCTTCCAGCGGTTCCGCCTCTCGGCCACCCTCCGGGCGCTGTTCCTGGTGCCGTGGCTGCTGCCGCTCATCGTCAGCGCGTCGACCTGGTCGTGGATGCTCAACAGCGAGAGCGGGATCGTCAACGCGACCATCCGCGCGCTCGGCGGCGGCCAGGTCAACTGGCTGACGTCGCCGCAGTGGGCGCTCACGTCGGTCATCGTCGCGAACATCTGGATCGGGATCCCGTTCAACCTCGTGATCCTGTACAGCGGCCTGCAGAACATCCCCGGCGACCTCTACGAGGCGGCGTCGCTCGACGGCGCGACGTCGTGGCAGCGCTTCCGCCGGATCACGTTCCCGCTGCTCGCGCCGGTCTCCGCGATCACGATCCTGCTGGGCCTCGTCTACACGCTGAAGGTGTTCGACATCATCTGGATCATGACCCGCGGCGGTCCGGGGGACACCTCCACGACCTTCGCGATCTGGTCCTACCAGCTCGGATTCGGCTCGACGCTGCCCACCTTCGGGCCGGCCGCCGCGGTCGGCAACCTCCTCATCGTCATGGCCCTCGTCTGCGGCCTCGTCTACCTGCGCGTGCAGAGGAAGCAGGAGAGCTGATGTCCACCGCCACTCCCGCCCGAACGTCCGGATCCGTGGGCTCCACCGCCCCGGCCGGCCGCCGCGGCTCGTCGGAGCGCTCGCCCGAGCGGGCCGCGCAGATCCGCCGGAAGGGCCGCCGCAGCACCGCGACGACCGTGATCGGCGTGCTGCTGACCGCGGTGATGCTCTTCCCCGTGTACTGGATGGTGAACGTCTCGCTGACGCCCACGGACCAGATGCGGCAGAGCCCGCCGCAGCTGTTCCCCCTCGCGCCGACCCTCGACGGCTACGCGGCCGTCGTGCGCGACCAGCTGCCCTACCTCGGCACGAGCCTCGTGGTCGGCCTCGGGACGGTGATCGTCACGATCGCCCTGTCGGCGCCCGCGGCCTACTCGCTCGCCAAGCTCCGTCCCGTGGGCGGCGGGGCGCTGGGCTTCGTCATGATCGTGGCGCAGATGATCCCGCAGGTGATCATGGCGATGGGCTTCTACGCGATCTACCTCAACGCCGGGATCCTGAATCGGTGGTGGGGCCTCATCATCGCCGACAGCACGCTGGCCGTGCCGTTCGGGGTGCTGATCTTCACCGCGTTCATGCGCGGGATCCCCGACGAGCTCCTGTCCGCCGCGGAGCTCGACGGCGCCGGCACCTGGCGCACCTTCGTCTCGATCGTGCTGCCCGTGAGCCGCAACTCGGTCGTGACGGTGGGCCTCTTCGCCTTCCTCTGGGCGTGGTCGGACTTCGTGTTCTCGTCGACGCTCAACAGCGGCGGCGACGCGCAGACCATCACGCTCGGCATCTACCGCTACATAGGCAACAACAATCAGGAGTGGAACTCGATCATGGCGACCGCCGTGGTGGCCTCCATCCCCGCGACCGTGCTGCTGATCGTCGCCCAGCGCTACGTCGCCGCCGGCGTCACCGCCGGCGCCGTGAAGGACTGACGCATGACCGCCGACCGGCTCCGCCCGCCCCGCATCCCCATCACCCTCCGAGGAGACCTCCCGTGACCCTGCCCACCTCCCTCGACACGTCCGCCGCCGCCTCGCGGGACGGGCGCCATGCCCGCCCCGGCGGACCCGTCTCGCCGACGCGCTCCCGGCTCACCCCGCTCGACGCGGCCGAGATCCGGCTCGTCGACGGCTTCTGGAGCGAGAGGCAGCGGCTGAACGCCGACGTGATCCTCCGCCACTGCGAGGAGTGGATGGAGCGGATCGGCTGGACCTCGAACCTCGACCGCGCTGCCTCCGGCGAGGAGGGCTGGGAGCACGCGGGCATCGAGTTCGTGGACTCCGAGATCCACAAGCTGCTCGAGGGCATGGCGTGGGAGCTCGGCCGGCCCGTGGACGCGGACGACCCGGCGGCCGTCGCCGCGCACGTCGACCTGGCCGACCGCTTCGCCCGGCTCGTCTCGCGCGTGGCCGCGGCGCAGGATCCCGACGGCTACCTCCACACGTCGTTCGGCCGCCCGTGGCAGCGCCCGCGCTACTCCGACCTGGAATGGGGCCACGAGCTGTACTCGATGGGGCACCTCATCCAGGCCGGCGTCGCCGCGCACCGGACCGGGACCTCGGACGAGCTCGTCGGCGTGGTGACCCGCGTCGCCGACCACCTCTGGGAGGCCTTCGGACCCGACGGGCGGGTCGCCGTGTGCGGCCACCCCGAGGTGGAGGTCGCCCTCGTCGAGCTCGGCCGCGCGCTGGAGGAGCCGCGGTACGTGGAGCTCGCGCGCCTGTTCGTGGAGCGGCGGGGACACGGGCTGCTCGGGCAGATCGAGTACGGCGCCGAGTACTTCCAGGACGACGTGCCCGTGCGCGACGCGGACGTGCTCCGCGGCCACGCGGTGCGCGCGCTGTACCTCGCGGCCGGGGCCCTCGACGTCGCCGTGGAGACCGGCGACGCGGAGCTCGCGGACGCCGTGCGCCGTCAGTGGGAGGAGACCGTGCGGGCCCGCACGTACGTGACCGGCGGCATGGGATCCCACCACCAGGACGAGGCGTTCGGCGCCGACTTCGAGCTGCCGCCGGACCGCGCCTACGCGGAGACCTGCGCGGGCATCGCGTCGAACATGCTGTCGTGGCGCCTGCTCCTCCAGCACGACGACCCGCGCTACGCCGACCTCATCGAGCGCACCCTGCTCAACACCGTGCTCGCCTCCCCGCGGGAGGACGGCCGCGCCTTCTTCTACACGAACACGCTGCACCAGCGGACCCCCGGCACGGCGCCCGACGAGGACGAGGTGAACGCGCGGGCGCTCGCGAGCCTCCGGGCGCCGTGGTTCGAGGTGTCGTGCTGCCCCACCAACGTCGCCCGCACGCTCGCGAGCATGGAGCTGACGTTCGCGACGCGGTCGCCCGACGGGGTGCAGATCCACCAGCTGGGCTCGTACGACGTGGACACCGTGCTCGAGGACGGCACCCCCGTCGCGCTGTCCGTGCGCAGCGGCTACCCGTACGCGGGCGACGTGTCGGTCGCGTTCCGCGAGGACACGGGGCGGGAGGTGGAGCTGGCCGTGCGGATCCCCGCGTGGGCGCGCACCGCGACCCTCACCGAGCCCGGCGGATCGCCGCTCGAGGTCCGCGGGCGCCGGGCGCTCGTGCACCGCCGCTTCCGCGCGGGCGACGAGGTGCGGCTCGACCTGCCCATGGCCGCGCGCTTCGTGATCCCGGATTTCCGCATCGACGCCGTGCGCGGGCAGGTCGCGGTCGAGCGCGGCCCGCTCGTGCTGGCCCTCGAGTCGACCGACGTGCCCTCGGGCCAGGTCGGCGACGTCGCGGTCGACACGAGATCCGCCCCCGCGCTCACTGAGCGCGGGGCGCGCGTGCGGCTGTCCCGCACGGTGGCCGACGTCGCCGACTGGCCCTACGGCCACGGCGTCGACCGCGTCGACCGCGTCGAGCCGCTGGGCGAGGTGGACCTCGTGCCCTACGCCTCCTGGGCGAACCGCGGCCCGTCCACCATGCGGGTCTGGATCCCCGTGGCGGCCGGCCGCAGCTGAAGAGCCGCGCCCGTCTCGTCCCGCCCCGCACCCCGCCCGTCTCCGCGGCGCGCGGGGCGGCCCGCGTCGCGTTGACACCGCCCCGACGCCCCCGCGACAATGGAGGGACGTTGCGCTTACAACGTTGTAACGGCTCGGATCCACCCGGCTCGCCCGGCGTCGATCGGCCCCGCTCCCGATGAAGTGAAGGACCACTCCATGACCGACGCCCGCCCCGCGGCCGACGCCCGCATCGCCATCGACCGCACCGCGGTCGTCGCCCCCGTCAACCGCCGCACCTTCGGCTCGTTCGTCGAGCACCTCGGTCGCTGCGTCTACGACGGGATCTACGAGCCCGGCCACCCCACCGCGAACGCGGACGGCTTCCGCCTCGACGTGGTCGACCTCGTCAAGGAGCTCGGCTCGAGCACCATCCGCTACCCCGGCGGCAACTTCGTCTCCGGCTACCGCTGGGAGGACGGCGTCGGCCCCCGCGCCGAGCGCCCGAAGCGCCTCGACCTCGCCTGGCACTCGCTCGAGACCAACGAGGTCGGCCTCGACGAGTTCGCGCGCTGGTGCGAGCTCACCGGCAGCGAGCTGATGATGGCCGTCAACCTCGGCACGCGCGGCGTGCTCGAGGCCCTCGACATCCTCGAGTACTCGAACCACCCGGGCGGCACCGCCCTCTCCGACCAGCGCATCGCCAACGGATCCCCCGAGCCCCACGGCGTGAAGATGTGGTGCCTCGGCAACGAGATGGACGGCCCGTGGCAGGTCGGCCACATGACCGCGGACGACTACGGCAAGCTCGCGAACCGCACCGCCGGCGCCATGAAGATGGTGGATCCCACGCTCGAGCTCGTCGCGTGCGGCAGCAGCGGATCCGGCATGCCGACCTTCGGCGAGTGGGAGCGCACCGTGCTCGAGCACGCCTACGACAACGTCGACTTCATCTCGGCCCACGCCTACTACCAGGAGCGCAAGGGCGACCTCGGCAGCTTCCTCGCCTCGTCGCTCGACATGGAGTACTTCATCCGCACGGTCGTCGCATCGGCCGACCAGGTCAAGTACCGCCGCAAGAGCGACAAGACGATCAACATCTCGTTCGACGAGTGGAACGTCTGGTACCTCGACGAGCACCAGGAGTCCGGCGTCATCACTGAGGGCTGGCCCTACGCGCCGCACCTGCTCGAGGACGTCTACTCGGTCGCCGACGCGGTCGTGCTCGGCAACCTCATGATCACGCTGCTCAAGCACAGCGACCGCGTCACGTCGGCCAGCCTCGCGCAGCTCGTGAACGTGATCGCGCCGATCATGACGGAGACGGGCGGCGGCGCCTGGCGCCAGACCACGTTCTTCCCGTTCTCGGTCACGAGCCGGCTCGCGCAGGGCGAGGTGCTCAAGCCGCGCATCGACGTGGGCACGTACGAGACCGAGGTGCACGGCACCGCGCCGCTCGTCGACTCCGTCGCGACCTTCGACGAGGCCACCGGCCGCGCCGCGGTCTTCCTCGTGAACCGCAGCCTGTCGGACGCGCTCACGATCGAGGTCGACGTCACCGGCCTCGCCGTCTCCGAGGTGCTCGAGGCCGTCGGGATCCACGACGAGGACGTCTACGCGAAGAACACCTTCGAGGACCGCGAGCGCGTGGGCCTGACCGAGAACGCCTCGGCGACGCTCGCCGACGGCACCCTCACGATCACGCTGCCGCCCGTGTCGTGGACGGCCGTGTCGCTCGGCTAGCCGCCCCCGCTCGACCACGCGCCCGTCGCGCCGCATCCGCGGCCGGCGGGCGTCGTGCGTGGGGCCTCAGCCCCGCGGATCCGACCGCAGCAGCGCCATCACGATCACGTCGACCGGCTCGCCGTCGAAGCGGAAGGCGGCGCGGAGGCGGCCCTCCTCGACGAAGCCCGCGCGCTCGTAGACGCGGCGGGCGCGGGGGTTGAAGGCCATGACCTCGAGGGAGACGCGCTCGAGGTCGGTCGCGGCGAACGCGTGGTCGACCAGCATCCGGACGGCCTCGGAGCCGAGACCGCGGTCGCGGCCGGCGGGGCCGATGAGGATGCGGAGGTTCGCGCTCCGGTCCTCGGGGCTCCACTCGTTGATCACGGCCTCGCCCACGCAGGCGTCCGTCGCGCGGTCGACCAGGGCGAGGTCGAGGCGGTCGGGCTGATCGGCGCGCGTCGCGTACCAGGTGCGCGTGCGGTCGTCGAGCGTCGTCCGCGCGGCCATCTCGGCGACCTCGGCGGTCGTGTGCGCGGATCCGGTGAGGCGGATCACGTCCGGGTCGGCGAGCACGGGACCCATGGCGTCGACGTCGGCGGGGGAGAAGGGGCGCAGGATCACGCGCTCGCCCTCGAGGCGCGGGACGGCGGGGAACAGGCGGGGCTCGGCGCTCATGGATCCATCGTGCCGTGCCGTGGAGGCCGCCGGCGCCGGCGCCGCGCGCGGGTCAGCGCCCGTCGCGGCCCCGGTACAGCGTCATGAGGGTCGCCGAGATGCGACCGCCCGGGCCGAGCTTGTGGCCGTTCGCCTCGAGCCACTCGCGGGCCGCGGCGCGCTCGCCGGTCGGGGCGGCGCCCGCGGGGCGAGCGGGCTCGTCGCGGATGGGCGTGATCGTCACGGTCGTGCGCCGCCCGGCCGCGACGTACGGCGCGAGCGCGGCGCGGAGGGCGCGTGCGCCCGCGGGGTCGAGGTCGATCTCGTGCACGATGCCGTCGAGGCCGAAGCGCACCGCCTCGGTGGTGCTGTCCGTCGTGTCGTCGCGCGGATCCACGTCGTCGGTCATGCCGTCTCCTCGAGCTCTCGATCCCCCTCCGGCAGCCTAGGTCGCTGCGGGGACATCGCCCGCGGCGCGATGGCCGTCCTGCTCGTCTCCGCGATCGCCGGGGGTCACGGTGGTCGCGCTCCAGCCGGGCACGTATCCGCTCCCCGTCTAGGGCGCCGAGCACCGGCACCGACGCGCGAGCGGCGACGCGCCCTTGCCGTTCTAGCAATGGGCCGTGCGCCTGGCGCTCGGACGCGTGAGGCTCGTCCCATGGAGATCACACAGGGAATCGACGGACGGCACGACTGGGACGCGGTCGTCATCGGCGGCGGCGTGGCGGGATCGAGCGCGGCGCTCATGCTCGCGCGGGCCCGCCGGAGCGTGCTCGTCGTGGACGCGGGCCAGCCCCGCAACGCCGTCGCCGCGCACATGCACGGCGTGCTCGGCCACGACGGGAAGCCACCGCGTCAGCTCATCGCAGAGGGCCGGCGCGAGATCGAGGGCTACGGCGGCGTCGTGGTCGACGGGCGGGTCGAGGGGGTCGAGGCGCTCGACGATCCCGCGGGTCCGCGCTTCCGCGTGAGCCTCGACGGCGGCGGCGAGGTCACGGCCCGCCGCGTGATCCTCGCGACCGGCCTCGCCGACGTCCTGCCCGACGTGCCCGGCCTCGCGGCGCACTGGGGCGCGGGCGTCGTCGTCTGCCCCTACTGCGACGGCTACGAGGTGCGCGACCGCCGCATCGGCGTGCTCGCGACCGGGCCCGGCAGCCTGCACCACGTGCAGATGCTGCGGCAGTGGTCGGCCGACGTCACGTTCCTCGTGGCGGGCGGGACGGCAGACGGCGCGCCGCTCGCGATCGACGACGCGACCCGCGCCGGGATCGACGCCCGCGGGATCCGCGTCGAGGAGGCCGCGGTCGTGCGCGTGGTCGGCGAGCGCGGTGCGCTCGAGGGCGTGGAGCTCGCCGACGGCCGGATCCTGCCGCTCGACTCGCTCTTCGCCATGCCGGGCGTCGCACCCCGCGACGGGGTCGCCCGCGCGCTCGACGCCGCGACCGAGGACACCCCGTGGGGCCCGTTCGTCGCGGCGGATCCGATGGGCCAGACGAGCGTCCCGGGCCTCCTCATCGCGGGCAACGCGTCGAGCGGATCCGCGAACGTGCCGGTGGCCATGGCCGCGGGCACCATGGCAGGAGCGATGGCGAACGCGGGCTTGGTGACGGAGGACGTCGCCATCGCGGTGGCGGGCGTCCCCGCGCTGGCGTAGCCCGGGCGGATCAGCGCCGGGTGATCGCCCGCGCGCCCAGGCGCGACTCCAGCATCGCGTCCATCGCCTCGCGCACGAGGACGTCGCCCTGCTCGCGGCTGATGCGCCGGGCGGCGACGAGCGCGGCGATGCCCTGCATCGTGGCGGCGAAGAGGAGCTTGAAGCGCTCGCGGGCGTCGCCGTCGGGATCCGCGTCATCGCCGTCCGGGTCGCCCATCGCCTCGTCGAGCACCTGGAACAGGCGCAGCGACGCGTCGCGCACGGGCCCGGCGGCGGCACCCGTCTTCGCCTGGAACATGAGCTCCATGAGCGCCGCGTCCTCGACCGCGAAGTCGACGTAGGCCCGGGCGACGCGCACGAAGCGCGCGTGCAGGGATCCGCGGGTGGCGAGCGCGGAGCGCACGTCCTCGGTGAGCCGCGTGAAGCCGCGCTCGGCGAGGGCGTCGAGCAGGGCCTGCCGGTCGATGAAGTGGCTGCGCGGGGCGCCGTGGCTCACGCCGGCCTGCCGCGCGAGCTCGCGCAGGGACAGGCCGTCGGTCCCGTCCGTGCGGAGCATCGCCTCCGCCTGCTCGAGCAGCACGGCGCGGAGGTTCCCGTGGTGGAAGGGCCGCGTCGTCATTCACGGATCCTACCCGAGGAGTAGGCATTGACTATTTTCTAGGCAACGCCTACTTTGAGGCCGGGGCGCCACCGCGTCTCCATGACGCGTCCTCCGGGGCGCACTCGACGACAGGATCCCCTCGTGGAACGACAGACCACCCTCCTGGTGCTCGGCGGCACCGGCCGGACCGGCCAGCACCTCATCCGCCTCGCCCTCGAGCAGGGCCACCGGGTGCGCGCCCTCGCGCGGACGCCCGCCAAGCTCACCGCCACCCATCCTGACCTCGAGGTGATCCGCGGATCCATCACCGAGGACCTCGACCTGGACGCGCTCGTGGCCGGCACCGACCACGTGGTCTCGCTGCTCGGCGACGCCGCGGCGCAGCGCGTCCGTCCCGTCAACACCGAGTTCGTGCGCCGGCTCGTGCCGGCCATGCGCCGCAACGGGGTCGGCCGCTTCCTCTACCAGGCGGGCGGGCTCAGCGCCGCCCCTGGCCGGCCGCTCCCGCCGGCCCTGCGACTCATCCGCGCCACGATCGCCCGCGGGTTCACCGGGCAGCACGAGGACAACGAGGCCGTCATGCGGTACCTGGTCGACGAGGCCGGCGACGTCGAGTGGATGGTCCACCGCGCGGGAATCGGCGGCGATGGGCCGTCGAAGGGCGTGCTGCGGCGGTCCGAGAAGGCGTTCAGCATCGGGACCTTCGCGGACTGCGCGGCCTACGACCTGCGCCTGGTCATGGATCCGACGGCCGTGCGCACGTGCGACCTCAGCTCCTACCGCACGGGCGCCGCGGCCTGAGCCGGGGAGGCGGCGAGCGGTGGCGCTGAGTCGACTCCCGCAGTAAAGTTGAGCCACGACGACTCAACTAGGACCGAGAGAGGAACCCAGTGGCCAACATGCAGGGCGCACCCGCCACCGACGAGAACGCGAAGACCGCGCTCGAGCAGTACGGGGTGAACCTGACCGAGATCGCGAAGAGCGGCAAGCTCGACCCGGTCATCGGGCGCGACGCGGAGATCCGGCGCATCAGCCAGGTGCTCACGCGGCGCACCAAGAACAACCCGGTGCTCATCGGCGAGCCCGGCGTCGGCAAGACCGCCGTGGTCGAGGGCCTCGCGCAGCGCATCGTCGCCGGCGACGTGGCCGACTCGCTCAAGGGCAAGCAGCTGGTGTCGCTGGATCTGGCCGCCCTCGTCGCGGGCGCCAAGTACCGCGGCGAGTTCGAGGAGCGGCTGAAGGCCGTGCTCAAGGAGATCGACGACGCCGACGGCGAGGTCATCACGTTCGTCGACGAGCTGCACACGCTCATGGGCGCGGGCGGCGGCGAGGGATCCGTGGCCGCGTCCAACATGCTCAAGCCCATGCTCGCGCGCGGCGAGCTGCGCCTCATCGGCGCCACCACGCTCGACGAGTACCGCCAGTACATCGAGAAGGACGCCGCCCTCGAACGCCGCTTCCAGCAGGTGTACGTCGGCGAGCCGAGCGTCGAGGACACCGTCGCGATCCTCCGCGGGCTGAAGGGCCGGTACGAGGCGCACCACCAGGTGCCCATCACGGACGCGGCGCTCGTCGCGGCCGCGTCCCTCTCCAACCGCTACATCCCCGCTCGGCAGCTACCGGACAAGGCCATCGACCTCATCGACGAGGCCGCGTCGCGCCTGCGGATGGAGATCGACTCGTCGCCCGTCGAGATCGACGAGCTGCGGCGCGCGGTCGACCGCATGCGGCTCGAGGAGCTCGCGCTCAAGCGCGAGAAGGACGAGGCGTCGAAGGCGCGGCTCGCGAAGCTGCGCGAGGACGTCGCGGCGCGCGAGCAGACCCTCGGCGAGCTGCAGCGGCGCTGGGAGGCGGAGCGCGCGAGCGTCAACCGCGTCGGCAAGCTGAAGGACGAGCTCAACGAGCTGCGGATCCGCGCCGAGCGGGCGCAGCGCGAGGGGAACCTCGAGAAGGCGTCGCGGCTGCTCTACGGCGAGATCCCGGTGATCGAGCGCGAGGTCGCGCAGGCGGAGGCCGCCGAGTCGGTGCCGTCGGACGAGGACCGCATGGTCAACGAGCAGGTGACCGCCGAGGACATCGCGGCGGTCGTGGCGGCATGGACGGGGATCCCCGTCGGCCGGCTGCTCCAGGGCGAGACCGAGAAGCTGCTGCACCTCGAGCAGGAGCTCGGCAAGCGGCTCATCGGGCAGAAGCCGGCCGTCCGGGCCGTCGCGGACGCGGTGCGCCGCACGCGCGCCGGGATCTCGGATCCCGACCGGCCCACCGGCTCCTTCCTCTTCCTCGGCCCCACGGGCGTCGGCAAGACGGAGCTCGCGAAGGCGCTCGCCGAGTTCCTGTTCGACGACGAGAAGGCGATGGTGCGCATCGACATGAGCGAGTACGGCGAGAAGTTCGCCGTCTCGCGCCTGGTGGGCGCGCCTCCCGGGTACGTCGGGTACGAGCAGGGCGGCCAGCTGACCGAGGCCGTGCGCCGCCGCCCGTACTCGGTGGTGCTGCTCGACGAGGTCGAGAAGGCGCACCCCGAGGTGTTCGACGTGCTGCTGCAGGTGCTCGACGACGGCCGGCTCACCGACGGCCAGGGCCGCACGGTCGACTTCCGCAACGTGATCCTCGTGCTCACCAGCAACCTCGGCTCGCAGTTCATCAGCGACGCCACGCTGCCGCTCGACCAGCGCGAGCAGGCCGTGCAGCAGCTCGTGCGCCAGACGTTCAAGCCGGAGTTCGTGAACCGGCTCGACGACATCGTGGTGTTCCAGACGCTGTCGATGGACGACCTGGCGCAGATCGTCGAGCTCTACATCGACCGGCTCGGCGTACGGCTCTCCGACCGTCGGCTCACGCTCGGGGTCACGCCGGACGCGCGCCGCTGGCTCGCCGAGCGCGGTCACGACCCGCTGTACGGCGCCCGGCCGCTGCGCCGCCTCATGCAGCGCGAGATCGACGACCGCCTCGCGCGCGAGCTGCTCGCGGGCGACATCCGCGACGGCGACGCGGTGCGGGTCGACCTCGCGCCCGACGGCGACGGCCTCACGGTCAGCCGCGCGTGGAGCGACGAGCCGGAGGATCAGGCGCCCGGCCTCTGATCCCCGTGCGGCCCGCCGCGCGCCCCTCCCGGGTGCGCGGCGGGCCGTCGTCGTGTCCGGCCGGGATCAGACCGCGGTCACGCGCAGGATCGCGATGGACTCGGGCAGCATGCCCGGCGCGTGCAGGCCGGATGCGGCCAGCGCGCGGCCCGTCAGCTCGACGCCGCCCCACCAGGCCGGGGCCGTGAAGCCCGGATCGGGGGTGCCGACGCGCATGGGCTCCACGCGGTAGCGGCGCGCGGGATCCAGGCCCGGCAGCAGGAAGCGGCCGCGCGGCGAGACCTCGGAGCGGCCGATCGACGCGAGGAAGAACAGCGCGCGCTCGGCGTCCTCCGCGACGGCGCCGTAGACGAGCAGGGTCGGGTCGGACTCGTCCGCGCGGACGACCGTGCCCGTGTGCATCAGCGCGCGCTCCTCCTTGTAGAGGGCGATCCACGCCTCGAGGTCGGCGTTCTCCTCGTCGGTGGCCTGCGCGAGGTCCCACTCGATGCCGAGGTGGCCGTAGAGCGCCGAGCCCGCGCGGAACGCGAGGCGGTGCGCGCGGCCGGTGGTGTGGCTGACGCCCGAGGCGATGTGGGAGCCCAGCAGCTCGGGCGGGAGGAGCTGCATGGTCCAGCGCATCATCGTCTGCCGGTCGAGCGGGTCGATGCAGTCGGAGACCCAGACGCGGTCGGTGCGCTCGAGCACGCCGAGGTCGACGCGGGATCCGCCGGAGGAGCACGACTCGATCTCGAGGCCGGGGAAGCGCGCCTTCAGCTCGTCCATGAGGCGGTACGCCGCGAGCGTCTGCAGGTGCACGCCCGCCTCGCCGCGCGGGGCGATGCCGGCGTCGACGAGGTCGCGGTTGTGGTCCCACTTGATGTAGGCGATGTCGTTCTCGGTCAGGATCGCCGTCATGCGCTCGAGCACGTGGTCGTAGGCCGCGGGGATCGCGAGGTCGAGCACCTGCTGGTCGCGGGCGCGGACGGGGAGGCGGCCGCCGGTGGCCATGATCCACTCCGGGTGGGCGCGCGCGAGGTCGGAGTCCTCGTTGACCATCTCGGGCTCGAACCAGATGCCGAACTCCATGCCGAGGCCCGTGACGTGGTCGATGATCGGGCCGAGGCCGTCCGGCCAGACGTCCTCGTCGACGTACCAGTCGCCGAGGCCCGCGTGGTCGTCGCGGCGGTGGCGGAACCAGCCGTCGTCGAGCACGTAGCGCTCGACGCCGAGCGCGGCGGCGCGGTCGGCGAGGTCCGTCAGGCGCGCGAGGTCGTGGTCGAAGTAGACGGCCTCCCACACGTTGATCGTCATGGGCCGGTCGCGGCGCGGGTGCGTGTCGCGAGCGCGCAGGTGGCGGTGGAAGCGGGCGGCCTGGTCGTCGAGGCCGTGGCCGAAGGCGAAGTGGATCCACGGGCTCGCGTACGCCTCGCCCCGCGCGAGCCGCACCTCGCCGGGCAGCAGCAGCTCGCCGCCGCCGATCACCTGGCGGCCGGTGGAGAGGCGCTCCGCGTAGTGGCGGTGGTTGCCGCTGAAGGCGACGTGCACGCCGCGGACGTCGCCCTGCCGGAAGCCGAAGCCAGGGGTGCCGACCGAGAGGAGGGTCGCGGCGTCGGGACCGGTGCGGCCCTTGCGGCCCTCGCGCTCGTGGATCCCGACGACGAGCTCCCGGCGCTGCGGCGTGCGCTCGAGGCCCCAGCGTCCGGCGAAGTCGAGGATCTCGCGGGCCTCGGCCGGCAGGGGCAGCGCGAGCTGGAGGGCGCCGACGGCGTAGGTCGCGTCGCCGGTGTTCGTGACCTCGGCGCGCGTGCGGACGAGGCCGGACGCCAGCAGCTCGACGTCCATCACGAGCGCGAGGCCGGCGATCTCGTCGACCGCGTCGACGTGCACGAGGGCGGGGCCGGCGGACGCGGATCCTGGACGGCCGTCGACGCCCGCGGGGAGCGGATCGCCGTCGACGGTGGCGGACGTGACGCGGAACAGCGGCGACCAGTCGGCGCCGTCGCGGTGGCCCTCGAGGCCGGGCTTGCCCGTCCAGGACGTGTGGGCCTCGGGGAGGATCGCGAGGCGGATGGGGTCGTCGGCCACGCTGCCCGCGATGGGCTCGACGGCCGCGAGCGCCATCGTCGCGAGGTCGGCCGCGGTGGTGTCGCCGAGATCCGCGCCCCAGTGCACGACGGCCGGAAGGCGGCCCTCCGTGAGGTCGAGCACGAGCGAGACGCCGGACGCCCGGAGGTGGAGGAGGGCGGAGGGGACGGCGGTGTCGGGCATGATTCTCCTGCGTCGATGCGGGTGGGTGCTCCCATCCTCGCGGGTCGACGGGGTGCGCGCGCCGAGGCGGCGGGCGTGCCGTCAGTCCAGGTCCTCGAGCCCCGGGACGGCCGTGCCGTCCTGCCGGTCGGCGGTGACGCTCGTGCTCGACTGCGACTGGCGGGCGCGGACGGAGACCGCGCGGATCCGGTCCACGGCGTCCGGGTCGCGCAGCTCGTCGTCCGAGGGACCGGCCTCCTCCACCACGATCTGGCTCGCCGGGCCGATGAGGATCGCGACCGAGCCGACGCCGCCCTCCGGCAGCCGGATCGGCACGGTCACGGTCGCCGCCGCCGTGCCCTCGCGCGCCAGCGCCTGGGCGCACTCGACGACGGCCCGGGCGATGTCGTCGCCCGTCAGGTAGCGCCCGTCGGCGTAGTGGATGGTGTGCACGCCTCCAGTGAAGGCCATGGCACCCGCGGCGCCTAGGGGCTTGTCGGCGGCGGCCAGGGGGTGGAGGGTCCGCCGCGCGCGGGACCGGGCGGGCGCCCTCGGTACGCTCGGCGGATGACCTACGTCGCTCATCCCGATCGCTACTCGTCCATGCCCTACCGCCGCTCCGGCCGCAGCGGCCTCAAGCTCCCGGAGCTGTCGCTCGGCCTCTGGCACAACTTCGGCACCGCCCGCCCCATCGACACCCAGCGCGCCATCGTCCGTCGCGCGTTCGACCTGGGCATCACCCACTTCGACCTCGCGAACAACTACGGCCCGCCCCCCGGCAGCGCCGAGACCGCGTTCGGCCGGATCCTCGCCGAGGACCTCCGCCCGTACCGCGACGAGATCGTCATCTCCTCCAAGGCCGGCTACCTCATGTGGGACGGCCCCTACGGCGAGTGGGGATCCCGCAAGTCGATGCTCGCGTCGCTCGACCAGAGCCTCGGGCGCATGGGCCTCGAGTACGTCGACGTCTTCTACTCGCACCGGCCGGATCCCGAGACGCCCATCGAGGAGACCATGGGCGCGCTCGCGACCGCGGTGCACCAGGGCAAGGCGCTCTACGCCGGCATCAGCAACTACTCGCCCGAGCAGACCGAGCGCGCGGTGGCGGCGCTCGCCGAGCACAAGGTGCCGCTGACCATCCACCAGCCGAGCTACTCCATGTTCAACCGGCACGTCGAGGGCGGGCTGCTGCCCGTGCTCGAGGAGGCGGGATCCGGCTGCATCGTGTTCTCGCCGCTCGCGCAGGGGCTGCTCACCGACCGGTACCTGTCGGGATCCATCCCCGCCGACTCGCGCGCCGCGACCAGC
The DNA here is from genome assembly GCF_021922925.1 of Clavibacter phaseoli. Taxonomy (NCBI): domain Bacteria; kingdom Bacillati; phylum Actinomycetota; class Actinomycetes; order Micrococcales; family Microbacteriaceae; genus Clavibacter; species Clavibacter phaseoli. The sequence goes on along the minus strand of NZ_CP040786.1, from coordinate 2,511,221 downwards.
GGGTTCCTCGACGAGTCCGCCGTCTCCTCCGTCTACCTCGAGCGGGCGCGCGGCCTGCAGGCCGTCGCCGAGGGGCGCGGGCAGACGCTCGCGCAGCTCGCGCTCTCGTGGGTGCTGCGGCACCCGGGGATCACGAGCGCGCTCATCGGCGCGTCGAGCGTGGAGCAGCTGGAGCAGAACGTGGCCGCGGCCGGCGCCCCGGCGCTGACGGACGACGAGCTCGCGGCCATCGAGCCGCTGGCGGTCGACGGCACCGGGCGCTGATCCGCCGATGACCGGCTCGCCCGCCCCCTCGTCCGCGCTCGCCGACCGCGTCGGGCGCCTGCTCGACGCGCAGGGGATCGTCGACGGCCACGACGACCTGGCCTGGGCGCTGCGCGAGCGCGCGGTGCGGGAGGGCGGGCCGAGCGCGTCCGTCGGCGACGACGTGCTCGCGCGCCTCGCGGTGGAGGATGCCGTGCCCGGCCTGCACACCGACCTGCCGCGCCTCGCGCGCGGCCGGGTCGCCGCCCAGCTCTGGTCGGTGTGGGTGCCGGACCTGCCGGGCGTGGATCCGGTGCGCTCGACCATCGAGCAGATCGACGTCGTGCGCCGCCTGGTCGCCGCGCACCCGGATCGGCTCGCGCTCGCCGTGACGGCCGACGACGTGGACCGGGTGGTCGCGTCCGGCCGCGTCGCGTCGCTCCTCGGCATGGAGGGCGGCCACTCGATCGGCGGATCCCTCGGCGCGCTGCGGACGATGCGCGCGCTCGGCGTCCGCTACATGACGCTCACGCACAACGCGAACGTCGCCTGGGCCGACTCGGCGACCGACGCGCCCGTGCACCACGGGCTGAGCCCGGCGGGCGAGCGCGTGGTGGCCGAGATGGAGCGGATCGGCATGCTCGTCGACCTGTCGCACGTGTCGGCCGACGTGATGCGGCACGCGCTGCGGATCGCCCGGCGGCCGGTGCTGTTCTCGCACTCGGGGGCGCGCGCGGAGTGCGACGTGCCGCGCAACGTGCCCGACGACGTGCTCGCCGCGCTGCCCGCGAACGGCGGTGTCTGCATGGCCACGTTCGTCCCGCAGTTCGTGTCGCGCGCGGTCGCGGAGTGGCACGACGAGACGCTGGCGCTCGCCGTGGCGGAGGGCGTGGATCCGCGCGACCACGAGGGCGTGCAGGCCGTCGCCGCGCGGCGCCCGGGGGAGCGGCCGCGCGCGACGCTGGCCGACGTCGTGCGGCACGTGGAGCGGATCCGCGAGGTCGCCGGCCCCCGGCACGTGGGCCTCGGCGGCGACTACGACGGCGTCGACCGCACGCCCGACGGGCTCGAGGACGTGTCGCGCTACCCGGCGCTGATCGCGGCGCTCGCCGAGCGCGGCTGGTCGGACGACGACCTCCTGGCGCTCGCGGGCGGCAATGCGCTGCGGGTGCTGCGGGCGGCCGACGCGGACGACGAGGTGTCGCGCGGGCCCGCCGACGCGGGGGCGCTGGAGTGAGCGGGGAGTCGCGCGCCGGGACCGCTGTCGCGTCCGCCGCGGCCGTCGCCGCGATGGACCCGCGCCCCGCCGCCGCCCTGCTGGACGACCTCGCCGACCGCGGCTGGCCCGCCGCCGTCCGGGAGCGGCATCGCGGCTGGATCCTCCGCGCCGCCGACGGCGTGACCAAGCGGGCCAACTCGGCGCTCCCGGTCGGCCCCGTCGACGACCCGGACGCCGCGCTCGACGCCGTCGAGGACTTCGCGCGGCGGCACGGGATCGACGCGTGCGTGCAGGTGTCGCCCGCGTCCGAGCCGGCCGACCTCCCGGCGCGGCTGGCGGCCCGCGGCTACGTCGCCGAGGCGCGCACGCTCGTCCAGGTGGCCGACGCCGGCGCGGTGGCGGGGCGCCTGGCGGACGCGGCACCCGCGGATCCCGCGCTCGAGGTCACGCTCGCCGACGCGCCCGACGACGCCTGGCTCGACGCGTGGTGGAGCGTCGACGGGCGCGGTGGATCCGCGGAGCTGGCGGTCGGGCGCCGGATCCTCGAGCGGGGCCCCGCCGTCTACGCCGCGGTCCGCGACGGCGACCGCGTCCTCGCGACCGCGCGACTCGCGCTCGTCGACGGCTGGGGTGGCCTGTTCGCGGTCTCGACCCGGCCCGAGGCCCGGCGCCGCGGGCTGTCGCGCGCGGTGATGGCGGCCGCGGTCGACGCCGGGAGCGAGCGCGGGATCACGGCGCTGTGGCTGCAGGTCGTCGAGGAGAACGCCGGCGCCCGCGCGCTCTACGCCGGCCTCGGCTTCCGGGACGCGTCGCGCTACGAGTACTGGACGCGCCCCGCCGACGCGTGACGGGCCCGGGAGCGCGCGCGGCCGTCAGACCCCGCCGCCCCCGCCTCCTCCACCGCCGCCGCCGGAGGTCGTGCCTCCCGTGGATCCGCCGCTCGCGCTCGAGCCGGAGTACGTCGCGTGCATGCTCGACGACACCGAGCCGAGGCTCGCGGCGAACGCCGCGGGCGCGAACGGCGTCTGCCCGGAGTACCACTCCGGACGGCGCCGCTCGTGCTCGTAGCGGCGGCCGAGCTCGTCGGCCCACTCCTTCTCCTGGCCCGACATCGCGGCGTACGGCAGCAGCTCCTCGGTGAGGCGCAGCGCGTCGCGGTCGTCGCGCGGGAGATCCTGCCGCTCGGCGCCCGCGGGCGACTGCAGCATGCGGATCCGGTCGGCCTCGGCCAGCCGGATGAACAGGCGGAGCCCCACCAGGTGGTCGCGGAGGGCCACGCCGCGCTCGGTCAGCGGGTGCTTCGCGACCGCGAGGATCGTCGCGCCGAGCGCGAGCACGGCCGCCACGAGGAACGCGATCACGATCGGCCCGCCGTACGCGCCCACGAGCGACAGCACGGCGAAGGCGATCGCCGCGACCATGCCGAGCGTCGCGGCGACGAGCAGCAGCACGATCGGCACCACGGGCAGCGGCTTCCGCAGGCCGTCCGCGACGAGGCGCTTCCGGACCCCGGCCATCAGCCTCTGGATCCGCGTCGCCACCTTCGCGTCGGTGCGCGCCAGCTCCTTCACGGCGCCGGCCCCCGCCCCGTCGCCGAAGACCGCGGCGACGAACCGCCGCTCGTCGGGGTCGGCGATGCGCGAGGGATCCACGAGCTCCAGCGCGAAGGTCGGCTTCCGGCCGCCGTCCCGCTCCAGGATCCGCACCGCGCCGCGCACCGCGAGGTCGAGCAGGAGCGCGGTGGTCGCGCGCGCGGCGTTCCCCGTGATCACGGACGAGACCAGGATGCCCACGCCCTCCGGCGGGTCGTACTGCGCGACGATCGTGCCGCGGCCGGGCGCGTCGGACAGGCGACGCCGTCGCAGCACGAGGGCGCCCGCGGCGGCCGCCAGCGCGAGCAGCGCGCCCGCGAGCGACAGCGCCGGCCACGGCGCCGCCAGGAACGACGAGTCCCGCGCCGTGAAGGTCCCCCGATCGAAGCCGATCGAGAGGCTGAGGTTCTCGCGCGGCCCGAGGTCGGTCGCGCTCGCGGTGAAGCCCGTGCCGGTGCGGGTGATCTCGGCGGGCCCGTCCGCGCCCGCGGGACCCGAGGCCGCGTCCGCGCCGCCCGTGAGCCGCGGGAGGAGCGCCGGCGCGATCTCGACGGTCGCCGACACGCGCCCGAACGGCTGCGCCCAGCCGAGCCCGTTGACGTCCCAGTAGAACTCGTCGGCGTCCGTGTCCGCGTAGGCGCGGGTCACGTCGTGCTGCTCGTACTCGATCACGTAGGTCTGCTCGCCGCGCACGTACCGGTCCTCGTCGGCGATGGTGAGCACGAGCGCGCCGTCGTCCGTCTCGGACTCGTACGCGCGCGGATCCCCTGCGCCGTCGGTCACGGAGAGCACGCGGAGGCCGGTCGGGTGGCCGTCGTAGCCCTGCACGAGCTCGCGGCGGATCCCGCGGTTCTGGTCCCGGTCGGGGAACTCGGCCACGAGCGTCTCGGTGGTGCGGAGGACCGAGCGGCCGTCCGCGTCCGCCGACAGCCGGTAGACCGCGTCGAAGGAGCGGAAGGAGAAGTCGTCGACGTCGGCGTGCGCCGGCGCGGCGAGGCCGAGCGGGATCGCGAGCGCGGTCAGCAGCGCGGCGACGACCGCCAGGCGGATCCGGGCGGCGCGGCCCGTGCGGCGTCCGGCATCGTGCCGGATCCGCGCGCGCTCACGCACCGGCCGCTCCCGCGCTCGTGCCGGGCCCCGCATCCGTCAGCCGCCACTCGGCGACGAACGCGCGGACGCTCCGGGTCTCGAGGTCGAGGCGCACGCGCTGGAGGAGCTGGTCGGCGTCGGCGAGGTGGCCGGCGTCGGTGCGCAGGACCTCGCGGCCGGTGTCGATCCGCCGGACCACGAGCTGCGCCTCCCGCCCGAGCTCCACCGCGTCCGCCCCGACGGCCGCCATCGCGACGGCGCCGATCGCCCGGACCGCGCGCCGCACCGGCCGTCGCGGCCCGGGTTCCAGCACCGCCTCGAGGACCTCGGCGGCGACCGTCCCCTGCTCCGGCTCTCCGTCGCCCGTGGCGGATGCGTCAGCGCTCGTCATCGTGCTCCCCTCGCGCGGCCCCCGCCGCACCCGGAGTCAACCACGGGCGCCGTCCGCCAGCAGCGACGCGGCGTCCGCGGCGAGCCCCGTGTAGGCCGACTGCCGCTCGAGGTCGGCCGTCTCGCGCGCGGCCGCCTGCACGACCACCGTCCACGCGTCGTCGCCGTCCTCGACGAGGTAGGAGAGCGCGAGCGTGCCGACCGAGCTGCCGCCCTTGAACGCCACATGGTCGAAGCGTCCCGGATCGGGCAGGCCCGGGTTCGCCGCGAGGATCCCCCGCACGGGCTCCCCGGCGGGGGTCGCCGCCAGCTCGGCGAGGCGCGCGTGGGCGCGGGCGATGTCGTCGGGGGTCGCGAACCAGTCGGCGCCGTCGGTCCACACGACGTCCGTGACCGCGCTGACGGGGACGTCGATGGTCCCGCCCGGCAGCCCGTCGAGGAGCGCCCGCCGCTCGGCCGCGTCGCCGTCGGCCCACGCGTCGCGGAGCGCGCCGTCGTCCTGCCACCCGACGCGGAACAGGTCGCGCGTGGTCATGAGCGGCACGTTGCGCGGCGGATCCGAGTGGCCGAGGTCCGCGAGCGCCGCCTCCACGCGCTCCCGCCCGACCGCCTGGATCACCATGTCGGTGGCCGTGTTGTCGCTGATCGCGATCATCTTCTCGGCGGCGTCGCGGACGCTGACGACGGTGCCGGTCGGGGCGTCCTGCAGCTCGCCGGAGGGGAGGCTTCGCACGTCGTCGGTGACGGTGAGCGGGTCGTCCCAGCCGACGCGGCCCTCCTCGACCGCCTGCACGAGCGCGCCGAGCACGTAGAGCTTCACGATGGATCCGATGGGCCGCGCGTCCGTCGACCGCACGCCGTCGGGCAGCACCTCGAGGATCCGCTCTCCGAGCTCCCCGTCCGCGACGCGCGTGACCGTGAGCGACACGTCGCCGCCGAGCGCCGCGGCCTGCTCCTCGAGCTCGGCCCAGCTGGTCGCGGGCTCTCGGTCGCCCTCCGGCTCCCCGAAGAACAGGCCCGTGATGAGCCCCGCGTCGTCGATCGCGACCTGCATGTCGAAGGCGCCGGCCTCGGCGCTGGTGATGGTCGTCACCGCCTGCGGGCCCTGCTCCTCGTGCGCGGTCGCGGTCCACGGGCGGCCGGCGCGCACCTGCTCGAGCACGCCCGCGATGTCCTCGGCCGACGCCGCGTCGAGCATCACCTGCGCCAGGCGCTCGCCGGTCTCCTGCACGGGGACGGCGTCCTCGGCGTTCACCGTGTCGAGCAGCCACTGCGCCTGCTGGCCGACGGGCGATCCCGGCAGCACCACCGGCTCGACGGCGGGCGCGGACGCGGCGGGATCCGCGGGCGACGCCGAGCACGCGGCCAGGAGCGCGGTCACGGCGGCGATCGCGAGGGCGGTCGCGGCGCGGGCGGGACGGGATGGACGGGTCGGTCGGTGCGATGACGGGGCCATGCCCCCATCCGACAGGAACGGGGCCGCCCGGGCGTCCCCCAGGAGGGGGAATCGTCCGGGCGGCCCCCTGGGTCGCGTCGTTCCGGGGTGCGATCAGCCGCGCGGCTCGACCCGGCTCTGTCCCGCGTCGCGACCGGAGACGACGACCGTGTCGATGTCGAACGCCTGGTCGCCCGTGCCGATCGTGTGCTCGAGGATCTGGTCGAACGCCCAGTTCTCGGGGATGCGGACGCCGAGGTTCGCGCCCCAGCCGGTGGACATGTCGGCCACGTAGCTCAGCTCGGTGAGGTGCGCCGCGGCGAGGGTCGCGCAGATGCGGCGGCCGGCGTAGACGCCGACGCGGTAGGCGCTGCCGCGGCGGCGGAGCTCCGCGTGGATCCCGCGGAAGTACGGCTCGAGGTACGTCTCGACCTCGTCGCGCGTGGCGTCGAAGTCGACCGCGTAGTACACGGTGGTGCCCGGCAGGAAGCCGAGGCGGCGGGCGGCGTCGTCGGCGCGGCCGGCGGCGCGCACGCCGAGGTCGTACGAGAAGTACGTGGTGTCGGTGCCGCCCTCCTGGAAGATCGGCACGACCTTGAGGCCGCCCGCGAAGATCGCGTCGAGCTCGCCCTCCTGGATGCGCTTCGCCAGCGGGTCCGGGATGTCGGAGTCGGTGAGGTACCGGCCGACGATCGCGTACCCGGCGTCCTTCAGGGTCTTCGCGCGCTCGGCGGTGATGACGGTGATCCCGTCGGCCGCGGTGCCCGGACGTGTCGGGTCGCCATCGCTGGCGAGCAGCGCGGCCCAGGTGCGGTAGTCGCCGCGGCCGGTCTCGGGGAGCCCGACCGCGCGCTGGAACTGCGCGAGGCGCACGCCCTGCTCGGCGGAGAAGGCGCCGTCGACGGGCCCGTCCCACGTGCTCATGACGACGAGGGACGCCTGGAGGAGGTGCACGAGGTAGCCGGTGGTGTCGGCGGATCCCACGGCGAGCGTCGACTGCTGCTGGAGCGTCGTGCGGGTGAGCGGCCCGAACACGCCGTTGGCGGTGGCCTCGTCGATGCCCGTCTCGAGCTGGAGCGCGTGGATGAGGGCCCTGTGCGCGTCGCCGGTCCAGACGCCGTCGGTGGTGACGGCGGGGAAGCCGGCCCGGGCGCCGTAGCGCGCGGCCAGCTGGACCTGGATGTCGCGGACGACCGGGCGGCCGTTCGACGCGAGCGGGACCTGGGGTGCGGGGGACGCGGCGGTGGCGGCCTCGTCGGCGTGCGCGGGACCCGCGGCGACGAGGGCGACGGGGACGGCGGCGAGGGCGCCGCCCAGGACGGAGCGTCGGGACAGGACGGGGCGTCGGGACAGGTTCATCGGTGTGCCTCCCATGCCGGTCCGCCGAGCGCTCCGGTCCGCAGGGCGGCACGGTCGTCGGGGGACGGCGGTCTGCGGTTGTCCTCCGGCCTGATGGCGACGCGTCGTGCCGCCGGGCCGGGCGGGCGTGAACGGTCACCGTACGCGAGGCATGCGCGCGACGGCGCCCGGCGTCCACAGGGGAGCCGGGCGGCGCGCGTCAGGGGGAGCCGGGCGGCGCGCGTCAGCCGGCGACGGGCGCGGATCCCGCGGGCCCTGTCGACCCGTCGGATCCGCCGTCGCCCGCGCCCCGGTCGCCCGGGCGCATGCGGTCGCGCGCGTGGTGCAGCGTGTCGGACGGCACGGGCGGGACCCCGCGGGAGAGCCGCGCGAGCCCGACCCGCACGACGACCGCGGTCGCGATCCCGAACAGCGCCAGCGTGATGAGCGTCGCCGCCCAGAGCGGCAGCGCGAGCAGCAGGAGCGCCACGATCACCGCGGCGAGGAGCCCCAGCGAGACGAGCGCGAGCGCGACGCCCGCGCCGAGCATGATGGCGCCCGAGCGGGCGGATCGTGCGCGCTCGCCGATCTCGCGCTTGGCCGAGTCGATCTCGGCGCGCACCGCGCGGAGCAGGGGGTCGATGGCCTTCTGGGCGAAGGATCCGCCCAGCCAGCCGCCGCGGGAGGAGCTGTCGTCGTCGGTCATGGTGCGTCTCTTCTCTCGTGCGGTGGGGGCGGGCAGACGACCGCCCCGGCCGGATCTCCAGGATCCGGACCGGGGCGGTCGCGGGGTGGATCAGGCCAGGCGGGTCTCGCTCGTCATGCTGGAGCGGAGGCCGCCGGTGATCTGGATGACGACCGGCACCTCGGTGCCGAGCACGGCGTCGAGCCGTCCCACGGCCTCGTCGATCGTGCGGCGGACCGCGACGGGCGAGACGCCGCGACGGGCGACCGCGGTGACCCGCAGCGTGGTGGCGTGCGCCACCTCGAACGCCGTGACGTCGACGGACACGATCGCGGAGTCGTCCCGCAGCGCGTCCCCGAGGAGCTGCTCGGCGACCTTCGCGTCGATGACGACGGATCCGCCCGTGGGGGTGGAGGCGTCGCGACCGCCCTCGAGGCGCACGAGCGTCCCCGTGCGGCCGTGCCCCTGGCGGAGCGCGAACCAGGCGAGGACCACGATGAGCACGAGCGCCACGAGGGCGACGACCCAGAGGATCCACGGCTGCCCGCCGGAGAGCGCGTCCCCGACCGGCTGCTTCGCGTCGGACGCCGCGCCGGAGACCGAGGACTGCACGTCGGGCAGGAGGCTGCCTGCGCCGAGCGCGACGCCCGCGGCGATCAGGACGAGCCCGACGACGATGACGAGGAGGCGGTTCAGCGCCCTGTTCGTGCTGGTCATGAGCCCACCTTCCCGTCCTTCGCGAGCGTCACCTTGGCGGTGAGCTTCGGCGTGTAGTCGTAGCCGTCGAGCTCGGCCCGGACGGCCTGCTCGATGGTGGCCTTGTCCGGCGTGTATCCCGTGGAGGGGGTGAGCCGGACGAGCACCTGGCGCTTGGAGACGGAGACGTCGACCTGGTCGGGCGACACCTCGCCCGCGTAGCTGGCGGTGAGGGCGATGGAGCGGGCGATGACGCGGTCGTCGACGACGGCCGCGGTGCGTCCCACGCTGCCGCCGCGGCGGCCGCGGCTGCCGGGCTTGATGCCCACGATCACCAGGATGATGCCGACGATCGCGACCACGACGCCGATGGCGATGAGCGCCCCGGCCGGGGCCGACGCGGCGTCGAGCGTCGCCGACGCGAGGTCGGCGGGCGCGAGGAGCAGCGGCGCGGTGCCCACGGCCGCGAGGACCGACTCGGTGCCGAGCCAGGCGAGCACGAGGATCAGCAGCACGGCGAGCGTGATGGCGATGCCGGCGCGCGACGAGTGCGTCTCCCGCCGCACGAGGCGGCGGTAGGTGCTGTCGGTGCTCATGAGACCCTCCTGCGTTCCTGGATGCGGGCGCCCGTGATCCGGAGGTCGACCCGGCCCACGGTGGATCCCGTGAGGCCGAGCACGCGCTCGCGGACCTGGGTCTGCGCCTGCGTGAGGCGCTCCACCAGCGACCCCTCGCGGACCGGGCGGTCCGAGAGGGCGGGGACGCGGATGGGGGTGCGCGCCTCGACGGTGAGCTTGCCGCCGGCGTCCGTCAGCGTGACGCTGACGTCCGACGCGGGCACCTCGAGGGCGTCCGCGGTGACGGCGGAGACCACGCGGCGCACGGCGCGCGACGTGATCGTGGTGCGGCCGCGGGTCGCCTGCGACGCGGTGCCGGGCGTCCCGGGGGCCGCGATCGCGGAGCTCACGACGACCGGCGCCCGCGGAGGGCGTCGGCGAGGCCGCGGACGTCCAGCTTGCCCTCGAGGACGCGTCCGACGCCGAAGCCGACGGCCATGAAGATCAGGACGAGGAGGAAGCCGCCGAAGCCGAAGGTGAGTCCGGAGAGCGCGAGGACCGCCCCGACGAGGAGGCCCGTGACGGTGGGGGTCACTGGACGCGCTTCTCGGCCGCGTCGTCGTCGGACGACTTGTCGGACGGGAGGTTCACGTCGGTGATCGTGACGTTGACCTCGGTGACCTCCATCCCGACGACCTGGTCGATGGCGTCGGTGATGGCGGAGCGCACGTCGTCGGCGACCTGCTGCAGGTCGACCGGGTACTCGGCGATGAGCGTGACGTCGACGGCGACCTGGGTCTCGCCGACCTCGACGGAGATGCCCTGGCCGCGGTCCTGCTGGCCGATGACGTTGCGGATCGCGCCGACGGCACGGGCCGCGCCGTTGCCGAGGTCGTGGACGCCGGCCACCTGGCGGGCCGCGATGCCCGCGACCTTCTCGATCACGCCGTCGGCGATGGTGTTCTTGCCGCCGGTGGTGCCGGTGCCGGTGACTCCGGTGGACGCGGACGTGGGGGTGATGCTCGACATGGTGTCTCTCTCTCGTGGTGGTCGGACGGTGATGGTGGTGCAGCTGCGTGGCGCGGATCGGAGGGTGCCTCGCGATGCCGCCTCGTCATTCAGACGCATGGACCGGGTGGTTCGGCACGCGGTTCAGGCGACTCCCAGGGAAGGTGGACGCCGCTTCGCCTGCCGGACACGGCCGGGGGCGGGAGCGGATAGCGCCCGACGCCCGTCAGCCGCGGAGCGTCGCGCTCGGCAGCTCGCCGAAGCGCTCCGCGTAGGAGGCGGCGAACCGGCCGAGGTGGCCGAAGCCCCACTGCTCGGCGACCGCCCGGACGGTGGTCGTGGTGGGCGACGCGTCGCGCAGCTCGGCGCGCACGCGGTCGAGCCGGATCCCTCGGAGCAGCGCGCTCGGGGTCGTGTCCTCGTGGCGCCGCACGGCGAGCTGGAGCACGCGCGTGCTGATCCCCGCTGCCCGGGCCGCGTCGGCCGGCGTGATGGGTCGGTCGGCGTGGTGGTGCAGGTACTCGATGGCGGCCCGGACGGCGCTCATGCGCGGCGCCCGCATCTCCGCGCTGAACGGCACGTCGTGCCACGGGAACAGCTGGAGCGTGGCGCGGGCGACCAGGAGGCCGGCCTGCATCCGCAGCAGCGGGCTCGACGCGGCGTCCTGCAGCACGGGGCTCGCCTCGCCGACGGCGTGCCGCCACGCGGAGGTCTGCTCGGCCGACGGCGCGCGCGCGTGGTCGAAGACGAGGGGGCGCGAGCGGCCCTCGTGCAGCTCCGCGGCGGTCTCCTCGAGGAAGGTCGCGTCGATGTGCACGAGGTTCTGCACGGCGGGCCCGGAGCGGAAGCTGAAGGACCGGCCGGAGGGCAGGAGGAAGGGGCGGGTGCCGCTCGAGCGCACCTCGTGCGAGCCGATGTCGACCGCGCCGGATCCCTCGCGCCACCAGGCGACGACGTAGTCGGGCAGCACGGGCAGCCGGCCCCAGTGCTCGGCGGGGAAGACCGAGGAGCGGAGCGTCACGTTCTCGTCGCCGACGAACGAGTACCGGTACGCGAAGTCGCCCGGCCCCCTCTCGGCGCGGAAGTCGGTGCCCGGGTAGAGGGCGGTGTAGCGCGCGACGGCCTCGTCGAGGTCGGTGCCGGCCATGTGGCCGCGGCGGAGCGCGGGGGTCGGGGACTCCGCGGCCCAGTCCGCGAGATCCGCGTCCCGCTCGTCCGGCCGCGCGCCGCCCTCGTGGGGCGCGATGGTGTCGACGGTCGCGTCGGCGTCGTGCGGTCGGGCGGCAGGCGCCGAGCGGGTGGTACCCGACAGGCCGACGCCGCCGGCCCGCTCGGGGTCGAGCGCGGGGAGCGCGTGCAGGGGAGACGACTCGCGGTGGCGCCCGTCGGGCGCGGAAGCGGTGCTCATGGATCCTCCGTCCTGCGCGACCGGGATCCGATCGCGTGTCATGGAGTGGACGTTCCCGGCGGCGGTTTCGTCACGCTCGGGCGCCCATCGCGTCCGTGCGGCCGCGACGCCGCCGGACGGCGGGCCGGGACACCTGCTCGGCGTCCCGGCCCGCACGGTGCCGCTAGTTGGCGGCGCTGGTGTTCACCGATCCGTTGACGCCGTTCGGGTAGAAGCCGCCGCTGGTGACGGCCTTGTTGTTCAGGTACACGATGTTGAGGACCTGGCCGGGCGTGCGGCTGAAGGCGATGGCGTTGGCGTCCGTGGGCACGAGGTTCGCGCCGCCGGAGACCGTGACGCCCTGGTCGAGGTCCGTGGGGCCGTCGAGCGAGTCGCGCGCGTTCGAGATCGCGTTGGCGGGCTCGGCGAGGCCGCGGGCGAACAGGTTCGTGCGGATGATGCCCGCGTGGTACGCCTCGACCGCGAGGATGCCGGCGGCCGCCTCGAGGTACGTCTTGTTGGTGATGAGGGGCGCGGCGCCCTTGTACGCCGTGACTCCCACGTCCTCGAAGATGAACGCGGCCAGCAGGAAGTTCTCCTGGTTGGCGAACGCGTCGAACGTGCCGCCGGGCTGGATCAGGCCGGCCGCCGTGGCCGCCGCCGTGAAGGCCGCGTCGAGGTCGATCGCGGGACGCGCGACCTTCGCCGATCCGAGCGCGGCGCGGAGGAACTTGACGTGCGCCTTCTCGTCCTGGGCGATCTCGTACGCGTACTGGCGGATCGCGTAGTCCTTGAACTGGACCGCGCGGCCGCCCTTGACGTTGCCGGGCGTCCCGACGCCCGAGATGTCGTTCGGGACGAGTCCGTTGCCGGTGACGGCGCGGAGGTAGAACTCGGCCTCGAGGTACTCGAGGTTGAGGGCGAAGTTGAGGACGGCGGCGTCGGTGACGGCGCCCGCGTCGGCCTCGGCCTGCGCGTCGGCGGCCTGGGCGCCCGTCGCGGGGATGAGCGCGGCGGCGCCGACACCGAGGCCGGCGACGCCGGCCGCGCTGAAGAAGCGGCGACGGTCGAGCGGCGACTGCGCGCTCCTGTCGATGGCCTGGGTGATGAACTTCCTGTCGAACATGTGACGCTCCGGAGGTCTCGGCGGTGGGCATGGCTCATCCATGAGCATCCGCTTCGCCCACGATCCACTCGCGTACCCACGGACACAAGGGCAGCGCCCCCGCTGCGGTGCGGGGATTCGCAGACGGGCTACGGGGATGCGGCCCCGGCCCCGCGTCCGGGGGTCGCCGGGCGGGGATGTCGGCGGTGGCCGATAGGAAGGATCCGTGACCGCACCCGACACCGTCGCCGATCCGCGGCCGCGACGCGCCCTGCTCGACATCACGCGCATCTACGCGGAGCCGGCGGCCCTGGAGCTGCCGCGCGGCCAGGAGATCGTGGGCGCCTGGCCCGACGCGACCATCGTCGAGGTGGCCTCGCACTGGGCCATCCCGGAGGTCCACGGCGACGAGGCGAATGTCGCGCGCTGGGTGCGCATCAAGACGGAGGCGCTCGTCGTGGGCGTCAAGAAGTCGCTCGTCACGCGGCCCAACGGGCGCTCGGCCGACTTCATCGCGCCGTCCACCGCGAACGGCTGCGCCATGGCGTGCGCGTACTGCTACGTGCCGCGGCGCAAGGGGTACAGCAACCCCATCACCGTGTTCGCGAACATCGAGCAGATCCAGCGCCACGTCGCTCGGCACATCGCCAAGCAGGGGCCCAAGGCCGAGCCGAACCAGTGCGACCCGGAGGCGTGGGTCTACGACATCGGCGAGAACAGCGACTGCTCCGCCGACGCGCGCGTGAGCCCGAACGTACGCGACCTGGTCGACCTGTTCCGCATGTCGCCCACGGCCAAGGCGTCGTTCGCCACCAAGCACGTCAACCGCGACATGCTCGAGTGGGATCCGATGGGCCGCACGCGCGTGCGCTTCTCGCTCATGCCGGAGGCCATCGCGCGCGTCACCGACATCCGCACGTCGCCCATCCCGGAGCGCATCGCCGCCATCGACGACTTCGTCGAGGCCGGCTACGAGGTGCACCTCAACTTCTCGCCCGTCATCCTCACGCCGGGCTGGCGCGCGGAGTGGGAGCAGCTGCTGCGCACGCTGGACGACACCCTGGCGCCCGCCACGAAGGCGCAGCTCGCCGCCGAGGTCATCATGCTCACGCACAACGAGCAGCTGCACGAGATCAACATGGGCTGGCACCCGAAGGCCGAGGAGCTCATCTGGCGGCCGGGCATGCAGGAGCGCAAGGTCTCCGAGAACGGCGCGATCAACGTCCGCTACCGCCGGGGCCTCAAGGGCGACGCGGTGGCCGAGTTCACGGCGCTGGTCCGCCGCGTCATGCCGTACTGCCGCATCCGCTACGCCTTCTGAGGGCCGCGGCCCACGGGATCAGCGGCGCGGCAGGCCCGCGACGTAGGCGCCGAGCACGCGCGGCGCGTCGAGCGGCGCCGCGTCGGCCGCACGGTAAAGCAGGAGGGCGTCGACGAGGCCCACGAGGTCCACGCCGTGCGCCCCGGGATCGTCGACGCCGATCGCCGTCAGGATCCCCGTCGCCGTGTCGACCAGCGCCGCGCGCACGGGCGCGGCGGAGGTGAGCGGGGCGCGGAGGTCCGGATCGTCGCGCAGCTCGGACAGGAGCGCGAGCCGCACCGCCTGCGCGTCGGCCCGCGCGGCCAGCCGGTCGAGCATCGCGAGCGCCACGGCCACCGCGGCGGCGTCGTCGAGGACTGCGGGCACGGCGAGGTCGCGCAGGTCCTCCTCGAGCTGCTCCGTGATCCGCGCCACGACGAGCGCGGTGAGCTCGCGGCGGCCGCGCGCGTAGTAGGTCGTGGATCCCGCGGGCACGCCGGCCTCGACGTCCACCGCGCGGTGGGTGAGGGAGCGGATGCCGCTCCGCGCGACCAGCCGGACGCCCGCGTCGGCGAGATCCTCGCGTCGTCCCATGTCGCCATCGCCTCCCCGACGAGCGTAGTGTCCTCTACATACGTAGAGGATGGAGCGGGCATGCGGGTGGCAGTGGTCGGCGGCGGGATCTCGGGGGCGGCGATCGCCCGAGCGGTGGAGGAGCGGGGCGGCGAGGCGCGGCTGCTCTCGCGCGCGACGGGGTTCGACGTGCTCCGCGACGATCCGCGCCAGGCGCTCGTCGGCGTCGACGCGGTCGTCGAGGCCACGGGCCTCTTCACGACGAGCGCGCGTCGCGCGACGCGGTTCTTCGAGGGTTCGACCCGGGCCGTCGGCGGCGCCGCGCGGCAGTCGGGCGCCCGGCACGTGCTGCTCTCGATCGTCGGCTGCACGCTCCCCGAGGTGCAGGGCTACGGCTACTTCGCCGGGAAGACGGCGCAGGAGGCGGCGGCGCGGGCGACGGGCGCGGACCTCGCGATCGTCCGCTCGACGCAGTGGCACGAGTTCGCGCGGCAGAACCTCGCGCGCATGCGGTTCGGGCCGGTGGCGCTGGTGCCCGGCATGCGGATCCAGCCGGTCGCGCTCGACGCGGTGGCCGGGGTCGTGGCCGACGTCGCGCTGGGCGCGCGGCCGGGGCCGGTCGTGGAGGTGGCGGGGCCCGAGGTCACGACGCTGTGGGAGATGACGCGCGCGCTCGAGGATCCCGGCGCGCGACCGGTGCCGCTGCCGATCCCCGGGCGGCTCGGCCGCGCCTTCGCCGGGGGCGCTCTGCTCCCCGAACCCGGCGTCGAGGTGATCGGGCCGCGCTTCGCCGACCGCGGCGGGCGCTGACGCCGGACACCACGACGGCGGGGCGCCCGGAGGCACCCCGCCGTCGTGACGCGTCTCGACTAGCTCTTGAAGCGGTCGATCCAGCCCGCGACCGGGCGCTGCTGCTCGCCCTGCTGGGCGGCGAGGATCACGAGCACCGCGGTGAGCGCGGGGATCGCCCACTGCAGCGCCTTCTGCTGCTTCTGGGCGCTGGCCAGCTCGTCCGAGCTGCCGGCGCCGGGCTCGGTGGTGCCCGCGGCGCCCTCGTCGGCGTGCTTCGCCATGCGCGTGCCGACGAGCGCGGAGTAGAGCGTGGTGCCGGCGGCGACGATGGTCAGCACGGCCTTCACGTTCGTGTTGGTGCGGGCCTCGCCCTGGGCCGCGAGGCGTCCCTTGTTCGCGTAGATCAGGCCGAGGCCGCCGATGGCGTGCGCGCCGAGGGCGGCGAGTTGCACGGGCGCCCAGCGAGCCCAGCCGATGGACGACAGGCGCAGGCGCTCCTGCGGCTGCTTCGCCTTCGCCGCCGCGCCGTTGAGGCCGACGGCGCCCATGAGGGATCCGCCGAACCAGGCCGCGAGGCCGAGGTCGTGCATGCTCCTGATGACGGTGTTGCGTTCTGACATGGTGCTTCTCCCGGGTCGTCCGAGACCGCCCGCGGGCGATCGCTGTCTGTGAGCTGGACGCTACGCCCGGGATCGAGCAGTGTGTCGGCCGCTGGCGGATGCCCAGGATCGCGACATCGCCTCCCGCCGGCGGGCTCCGTCGAGGATCCTGGGAGTCGCGCCGCGCGCCCTTGGCGTCCCTCCCGCGGTCCGGTTGGCTGGTCGCGGTGCCCGTCGTCCGACGGGCCCGACGACGAGGGGACGGTTGCCGTGGGCAAGGCGTGGATGGTCATGGTCGCGGCGGTGCTCGGCGGCCACGGGTTCGTGGGGCTCTTCATCGAGGGGTCGCACATGCTCGGCGTCCTCAACGTCGACTTCCCCGTCGACGTCCTCTGCCTGCTGAGCGCGATCGCGCTGCTCGTCGCCGGCACCCGGCAGCTCGGCCCCGGCGCGATCCGCGTCACGCTCGCGGCGTCCGGCGGGCTGTACCTGCTCCTGGGCGCGCTGAGCGTCCTGGATCCCCGGCTCGGCGGCATCGCGCCCACCGGCTTCACGATCGTCGACGACTTCCTCTTCTTCGGCATCGGCATCACGGGCCTCGTCCTCGCGCTCGTCCGCAGCTCGGCCGAGCCGCTGACGACGGGCGGCAAGCCCCTCAACTAGCGGCGCCGCCACGACGACGAGGGCGCGACCCGGCACCGGCCGGGTCGCGCCCTCGTCGTCGTGCGCCGTTCGGGGTCAGGCCCGGTGGATCCGCAGCGTGATCACCTGGAACGCCCGCAGCACGAGCCGCACGCCGCGGCCGTCGGCCTCGGGCTCGAACGCGATCGACCGCGGGAAGCCCTCCCCGAGCGGGCGCTCGAGCACGTCCACCTCGGTGAAGCGGTCGGCGGCGAGGTGCGCCTCGAGCCGGGTCGCGGCGCGCGCGCCCGTGGACTCGTAGAGCCGCACGATCACGTCGCCCGAGCCGTCGTCGGCGAGCTTGAGCGCCTCGATCCGCACGGTGCCGCCGTGCACCGAGACGAGGCCCGCCGCGGTGGGCAGCGAGGACGGGACGGCCGCGTCGGACGCGGGCGCGGATCCCACGGCGGACGGCGCCGCGACCGCGGCCGACGCGTCCGTCGCCGTGCCCGGCCGCACGACGCGCACGGGGAGGTTCTGCTCGAGCCCCGCGTCCACCGCGCCCTCGATGCCCACGCCCGGGACGAGCGCGTACTCGAAGCGGTGGTGGCCGATGTCCTGCACGGGGTCGGGGGAGCGCGCCGCCCGGACCAGGCTGATCCGCAGCTCGGTCTCGACCTCGCCCGTCGCGCCGACCGAGCGCGTGATGTCGTGGCCGTAGCTCTGCGCGTTGGTGAGGGCCACGCCGTAGCCGGGCTCCTCCACGTGCACGAAGCGGTGCGCCATGACCTCGAAGCGCGCCTCGTCCCACGACGTGTTCGTGTGCGTGGGGCGGCGGACGTGCCCGAACTGGATCTCCGCGCTGTGGTGCTGCGCGTGGATCGTGAGCGGGAAGGTCACCTTGAGGAGCTTCTCGTCCTCGAGCCAGTCGAGGTCGGCCGTGGCGTGGATCCGGGCGTCGTCGGCGTGCAGCGACACCCGCTGCACGATGCGCGAGCGCCCGAACTGGCGGACCACCTCGACGGTCGCTCGCAGCTCCGAGTCCTCGACGAGCTCGACCGAGGCCGCGTCGACGAGGTCGGTGCGGCTCGCGCGGTAGTGCGCGTCGACGTCCCAGGCGTCCCACGCGGTGGGGATGTCCTCGTGCAGCTGGAGCAGGTTCGCGGCGCGGCCGGCGGGCACGAGCTCGCGGTCGGCGTGACGCAGGTCGACGATCGAGGTGATCAGGCCGCGCGCGTCGAGCGTGACGCGCAGCAGGCCGTTGTCGAGGACGGTGCCCCCGTCGGCGCGCGTCGTGACGACGGGCGCGACGGGCTCCACCGCGACGAGCGGCGCGATGCCGCTGCCGGGCACCGCGACGAGCGCGAGCGCGGATCCGTCGGGCGCCTCCACGAGCGCGGTGCGCGCGTGGCCGGTCGAGTTCACCGCGAACGCGCCGGATCCGTCGCCCTCGCCGTCCGCGACCGCCTGCGCGGTGACGCGCGCGATGGCGTCGGCCACGAGCGCGTCGAGCTCGGCGAGGCTGCGCGCGTAGTCCTCCTCGTTCTCCCGGTGCACCCACGTGATGGACGAGCCGGGGAGGATGTCGTGGAACTGCTGCAGCAGCGTCTGCTTCCAGAGCCGGTCGAGCGCCTCGTACGGGTAGTCGGCACCCGTGCGGACGGCCGCGATGGTCCACCACAGCTCGGCCTCGCGGAGGCGGTGCTCGGCCTGGCGGTTGCCGCGCTTCTCGCGGGCGTGCGACGTGAACGTGCCGCGGTGCAGCTCGAGGTACAGCTCGCCGACCCACACGGGCGCGTCCGGGTACTCGGCCTCGGCCTTGCGGAAGAACTCGTCCGGGTGCTCGACGACGACCTTCGGCGACCCCTCGAGGTCGGCCGTGCGGCGCTGGCGCTCCATCATGTCGCGCGTGGGACCGCCGCCGCCGTCGCCGTAGCCGAAGGGCGCGAGCGACATGGTCGCCCTGCCCTTCTCGCGGAACTGGCGCACGGCGTGGTGCGTCTCCTCGGCCTCGAGCGTGGAGTTGTAGGTGTCGATGGGCGGGAAGTGCGTGAAGATCCGCGACCCGTCGATCCCCTCCCAGAAGAAGGTGTGGTGCGGGAACGTGTTCGTCTGGTTCCAGGACAGCTTCTGCGTGAGGAACCAGTCGAGGCCGGCGAGCTTCGCGATCTGCGGGAACGACGCCGTGTAGCCGAACGAGTCGGGCAGCCACACGCCGTGGGTCTCGACGCCGAGCTCCTCCTGGAAGAAGCGCATGCCGTGGGTGAGCTGGCGGATCATCGCCTCGCCGCCCGGCAGGTTGCCGTCGGGCTCGATCCACATGGATCCGACCGGGTACCAGGTGCCGTCCGCGATGGCCTGCTTGATGCCCTCGAACACCGTCGGGTAGTTCTCCTTCACCCAGACGTACTGCTGCGCCTGCGAGCACGCGAAGCGGAAGTCGGGGTACTGCTCGGCGAGCCGCAGCACGTTCGAGAAGGTGCGCGCGGTCTTGCGCTTCGTCTCGCGGATGGGCCAGAGCCAGGCGCTGTCGATGTGGGCGTGGCCGACGCCGCTCAGGGTGTGCGCGCTCGGCACGGCGGGGCGGGAGAGCACGTCGGCGAGCTCGGCGCGGGCGGCGGCCGCGGTGCCGACGATGTCGTCCATCGCGAGCACGTCGAGCGCGCGCTCGATCGCGCGCAGCACCTCGTGGCGGCGCGGCTCGGCCTCGGGCAGCTCCATCAGCAGCTGGTACAGCACCTCGACGTCGAAGCGCAGCGCCCACACCTCGGGCTCGAACACGGCGAGCTCGGCCTGGCGGAAGCGGTAGATGGGCTCGGCGGGCGCGGTCGCCTTGTCGCCGTACGGGGTCGGCACGAACTCGTTCACGAGGATGTCCGGGTTGCCCGCCGCCTCGACGAGGAAGCGCACCTGCTCGCCGCCCGTGGCCTCGTCGGCGAGGCGCACGTAGGTGTTGCGCGGGTGGATCCCCTTGACCGGCACGCCGTCCATGGTGTGCACGAGGCACTCGGCCTGGTTGCCGGGCCAGTCGCCGATGAAGCCCGGGTCGATGAGCAGCTCGACCGTGCGGCCGGCCCACTCCGCGGGTACCTCGCCCGCGACCTCGAACCACCACGTCGACCACGCGCGGCCCCACGGCTCGCCGAGCGCGAAGGGCGCGTACTCCTGCCGCATGGCCTCGGCGACGGGCACGGGCTCGTCGGGCGCCATCCACGCGCGGAGGGTCACGGGCGTCTTCGCGGAGTAGACGGCGGGGGTGATCCGCTCATCGAGAGCGCGGAGGATCCGCTCCTGGACGAGCTTCTGGTTCTGGTGCATGGGGGTCCTTCGGGAGGTGGGGATGCAGGCAGTCGGGTGGGCGCGGCGGGTGCGGCCGGCGCGTCAGCGGAGGTAGGAGAGCGCCGGGAACGCGTGCATCGCGTCCTCCAGCAGGGAGCGCGCGACCGTGACGGAGTCGACGAGCGGGTGGTGCGCGAGCGCGCGGACGGCAGCGGCGCGGGATCCGCCGAGGCCGGCCTCGATGGTCTGCCGCTCCACGTACTTCGCGTTGGTCACGAGGCCCACGCCGAAGTCGGGCAGCTCGGTGCCCTTGACCGGATGCGCGCCCGAGGCGTCGACGACGCACGGCACCTCGACGACGGCGTCCGCGTCGAGCGCCGCGAGCGTGCCGCGGTTCCGCACGTTGAGGATGAGCCGCGCGCTCTGGTCGTACGCGATGCCGCGCATGAGCGCGATCGCGACGTCCTCGTAGCCGCCCGAGACGAGGTCGTCCTCGTCGCGGTCGCCCATGCCGGCCGACTGCCGGTTGGTGGCCATGTAGGTGGTCTCCCGGTCCAGGCGCGTGCGCTCCCACAGCGCGAGCGCGGACACGTCGTGCCGGTGCTCGAGCTGCTCGTAGAACCGGCCCTGCTGCTCCACGAGGAAGGCGCCGCGGGTCTGCGCGGCGAGCTGGTCGGCGTGCCGGACCTCGCGCGTGAAGTAGTAGTAGTGCAGGTACTCGTTCGGCACGGCGCCGAGCTCGGTGACCCACTCGGCGCCGAAGAGCCGGCCCTCCTCGAACGTGCCGATGAGGTCGGGCCGGGCCATGAGGTCCGGCAGCACGTCGCGGCCGTCGACGCGGAGGCCGCGCAGCCAGCCGAGGTGGTTGAGCCCCGCGTAGTCGATGACGACGTCGTCGCCCACGACCCCGAGCGCGCCGAGCACGCGGCGGGCGAGGCCGATGGGGGAGTCGCAGATCCCGATGACGCGGTCGCCGAGGACGCGCGACATGGCCTCGGTCACGACGCCGGCGGGGTTCGTGAAGTTGATGACCCAGGCGTCGGGGGCCTGTACGCGGATCCGCTCGGCCAGGTCCATGACGACCGGCAGCGTGCGCAGCGCGTAGGAGATGCCGCCGTAGCCGACGGTCTCCTGGCCGATGACGCCGTGCGCCATGCCGAGCCGCTCGTCGCACGAGCGCCCGGCCATGCCGCCCACGCGGATCGCCGAGAACACGAAGGCGGCGCCCGCGAGCGCCTCGTCGAGGTCGGTGTGCAGCGTGATCACCGGGGCGTCGGCGTACGCGGCGGCCTGCTCGGCGAGCACGCGCGCGACGGCCGTCAGGCGCACCTCGTCGGTGTCGTAGAGGGCCACGTGGTCGACGCGGCCGGCCTCGTGGTCGCGCAGCAGCGCCGAGTAGACGAGCGGGACGCGGAAGCCGCCCCCGCCCAGGATCGTGAGCCTCATGCGACGGTCACCGACACTCCCTTGTCCGCGAGGCACTGCGACACCCGCTCGTGCGGGGCGGCCTCGGTGATCAGCTGCGTCAGCGACGCGGTGGGGGCGACACGGCCGGCGCCGGTGCCCGGGAACTTGGAGGAGTCGGCGAGCACCGTGACCCGGTCGCTCATCTCGGCCATCGCGCGCTTGATGGGCACCTGGGCCATCGTCGTGTCGCGCAGGTCGCCGTTGTCGGCGATGCCGCTCACGCCCACGAACGCGTGGTCGGCGTGCAGCATCCGCAGGCTCTCGGCCGTGAGCGGGCCGGACACCGAGCGGTAGACCGGATCCCAGTCGCCCGGCAGCAGGATGAGCCGCACCGCCCGGTCGTCTCGCAGCACGTCGAACGCGGCCACGTTCGCGGTGATCAACGTGACGGCCCGGCCGCGCAGCTGCTCCGCGAGGTGCAGCGTGGTCGTGCCGATGTCGAGCACGACCGACTGGCCGTCCTGGATCTGCGCCGCCGCGGCGCGGGCGATGCGCTCCTTGGCCTCGCGGTTGACCTGCTCGACCTCGGCGAAGGGCGCGTCGACCTCGACCAGCACGGCACCGCCGTGCGTGCGCCGGAGCGCGCCCTGCTCGTCGAGGCGGGCCAGGTCGCGGCGGATGGTCGCGTCGCTCGTGCCGGCGGCCTCGGCGAGCTCGGCGACCGTGGCGCTGCGGGTGGCGCGCAACCGGTCGAGGATCACGAACTCTCGGGCGTCTCTCATGATGTGAACATTAGCGCGCAGGATCAGTCAGGAACAATCTCGTAATGAACAAGCTCTTCCATCCATGTGCTCACATGGGCTAGAAACGTCACTACCGGTCGACGGCACCCGTCGACCTCGTCCCGCCGGCAGCGTCGCCGTCGGCGGACCCGCACCGCTCGCCACCCGTCGGCGCGGCGCCCACCCGAAGGAATGAGGTCCCCGTGCCCGCAGCCGCGCACCCCGAGCAGGTCCCCGCCGGGCTGCTCGTCGTGGGTCAGCTCTTCGCGGACGTCGTGTTCGGCGAGCTGCCGGGCGGACCGCGGCCGGGCCACGAGATCTGGACGTCGTCCTTCGGGCACGGCCCGGGCGGCATCGCGAACTTCGCGGTCGCCGGCGCGCGCCTCGGGGTGCCGACCGCCATCGCCGCGGCCGTGGGCACGGATCCGTTCTCCCTCCTGGTGCGCGCCGCGCTCGCCGCCGAGGGCGTGTCGCTCGACCGCCTCGTGACCCTCGACGACTGGGCGCTGCCCGTCACGGCGTCCCTCGGCTACGACGACGACCGCGCGCTCGTCACGGGCGGCGTGCCCTGCCCGCTCGGCTCCGACGCGCTCGTCCCGGGCGACGTGCCCGCGGCCGCCGCGGCGCTCGTGCACCTGGATCCGCACCGCAGCGCATGGATCGGCCGCGCGGCCGCCGCGGGCACCGACGTCTACGCGGACGTCGGCTGGGACCCGTCCGAGCGCTGGGATCCCGCGATCCTCGACCAGCTCGACGAGTGCCACGCCTTCCTCCCCAACGAGCTCGAGGCCTCCGCCTACACGGGCACGGACTCGGCCGTGCAGGCCGCCCGGGCGCTCGCCGCCCGGGTGCCGCTCAGCGTCGTGACGTCCGGATCCCGCGGCGTCGTCGCCGTCGACGCGGCCCGCGGCGAGGAGGTCGTGCGGCCGCCGCTCGCGGTGCGCGCCATCGACGCGACCGGCGCGGGCGACGTGTTCGGCGCGTCGCTCGCCGCCTCCGCCCGGGCGCCGTGGACGCTCACCCAGCGCGTCGACTTCGCCTGCCTCGTCGCGGGGATCACGGTCACGCGCCCCGGCGGCGCGTCCGGCGCCCCGCGGCTCGACGAGCTCGTCCCCTGGCTGCGCGCGCACCCCGAGGCCGCCGAGCCCGGCCGCTACGACTACCTCGCCGACGCCATCGACCATCCCGACGGCGCCCGCCTCCTCGCCTGACCCGGGCCGCGCCTCCCGCGCAGCGCCCGACCCGACCTCCCCGCTCCCGACCCGCCCGTCCTCCACCGAATCGAGAACCACCATGTCCCTCCTCCCCACCCGCCGCTCCCGCGCCCGGCGCATCGTCGTCGGCGTCGCGACCCTCGCGCTCCTCGCGCCGGCCCTCGCCTCCTGCTCGTCATCGTCGGGATCCTCGGCGGGCGGCCAGCTCGACCTGTGGATCTGGCCGGACGGCCTCAGCCAGACGGTGCTCGACAAGGTGCCGGACGAGGTCCCGGGCACGACGCTCAACGTCTCCACCATCGGCGGCGACTTCAAGCAGAAGCTCGTCACCACCTTCACCGGCCGCTCGGGCCTGCCGTCCGTCACGGGCGTCAAGGGCGAGGACATGCCCTACTTCCTCAGCGAGGACGGGCTCTTCGAGAACCTGGACGACCTGGGCGCGAAGGACGTCACCGACCAGTACCCGGCGTGGAAGCTGAAGGAGGCGACCACGAAGGACGGCCAGCTCATCGGCCTCCCCATCGACATCGGCCCCACCGCCCTCTACTACCGGGCGGACGTCTTCCAGAAGGCCGGCCTGCCGAGCGAGCCCGCCGACGTCGCCGCCGCGACCGCCACGTGGGACGACTACTTCGCGTTCGGGAAGAAGCTCAAGGCGGCCACCGGCGGGTCGATCTTCGTGGACGCGTCCGACGTCTTCACCAAGTCGCTCGGCCAGGGCACCACCCGCTTCGTCGACGAGGACGGGAACTTCACCGGCGACAGCTCCACCGTCAAGGCCGCGTGGGACCGCGCCGTGCTCGCGTACCAGGACGGCCTCACCGCGAACGTCACCGACGGCAGCCCGGACTGGGCCTCTGCCATCACCAACGGATCCCTCCCCGCGCTCCTCGGCGCCTCCTGGTACCAGGCCGACCTCAAGAGCGCGACCGCCGACACCTCCGGCGACTGGCGCGTGGCGCCCATGCCCGGCGGCCCGGCCAACATCGGCGGCTCGTTCCTCTCCATCCCGGCCGGCACCAAGGACCCGCAGGCGGCGTTCGCGGTGATCAAGGACGTGCTGAGCGAGGACAACCAGGTCACCGCCTACGCCGACAAGGGCATCTTCCCGTCGGCCACCGCCGCCTACGACTCCCCGGAGCTGCAGGAGGGCGACGACTTCTTCGGCGGCCAGTCGACCGTCGGGATCTTCGCCGACGCCGCCGCGAAGATGCCGACCGCCTACACGAGCCCCTACGACAGCCAGGTGCAGGCCGCGTTCGTCACCGAGCTGCAGAACGTGACGTCGCTCGGCAAGGACCCCGCCCAGGCCTGGACCGACGCCGTCGCCGCCGGCGAGGCCGCCCTGAAGACCGCGAAGCAGTGATCCCCGTCGCCGTCCGCCCGGGAGGGCGCCCGCCCGCGCCCTCCCGGGCGGGCGTGGGCACGCGGGGGATCCGCCGCACGTGGCCGTACTACGTCGCCATCGCGCCGTTCTTCGTGCTGTTCGCGATCTTCGGCCTGTTCCCGGCGCTGTACTCGCTCGTGCTCTCGTTCCAGGACTGGAACGGGCTCGGCACGGCGAAGTGGGTGGGGCTGGCGAACTTCCAGGCCCTCGCGGCCGACGGCACGTTCTGGCTGTCGATCAGGAACACGCTCGTCATCTTCGCGCTGTCGACGTTCCCGATGATGGCGATCGCCGTGGTCGTCGCGGCCATGCTCAACTCGGCGAAGCGGCTCAGCACCTTCTACAAGATCAGCTACTTCGTGCCGAACGTCACGAGCGTGGTCGCGATGGCGGTGCTGTTCGGATCCATCTTCGGCGACAGCTTCGGCCTCGTGAACGCGGGCCTCCGCGCGATCGGCCTCGACGGGGTGGCATGGCTCTCGACGCCGTGGGCCATCCAGGTGACGATCGCGATCCTCATCACGTACCAGTGGACCGGCTACAACGCGATCATCTTCCTCGCGGGCATGCAGGCCATCGGCACCGAGGTCTACGAGGCCGCCAAGCTCGACGGCGCCGGCGCGATCCGCACCTTCTGGTCGGTGACGCTGCCGCTGCTGCGCCCCACGATCCTCTTCGTGCTCGTGGTCTCGACCATCACGGGCCTGCAGAGCTTCACCGAGGCGCAGGTGCTCACGGCCTCCTCCAGCACGACCAACCCGAACTCGGGCGGCGCGGGCCAGGCCGGCCTCACGACCGTCCTGTACTTCTACCAGCAGGCCTTCAACTACAACCGCTTCGGCTACGGCGCCGCCATCGCGTGGGGCGTGTTCCTGCTCGTGGTGATCTTCTCCATCATCAGCTTCCGCCTGGGCGCGGAGAAGAAGGAGAGGCCCGTGCGGGCGCCCGGCCGGAGGAAGGGGCAGCGCGCATGAGCACGACCGTCCACGCCGCGGGATCCGCCGCGGCCCGGATCGCCGACCAGGCCTCCGGTCGCCCGCGGTCCGGCGAGGAGCGCACCGGACGGCCCGCGGGCCGTCGGCAGCTGCCGCCCGGCCGGGTGATCCTGCACGGGATCCTCTTCGCGGGATCCATCGTGAGCCTGTTCCCGCTGTACTGGCTCGTCGTGATGGCGAGCAACACCACGAGCGACATCTACAAGTCGCCGCCCGTGCTCGTGCCGGGGCCGCACCTGTGGGACAACATCCAGGCCGTGTTCCGCACGATCGACTTCGGCGGATCGCTCATGAACACCGTGATCGTCGCGGTCTCCGTGACGGTCCTCGTGCTGTTCTTCGACTCGATCGCGGCGTTCACGTTCGCGAAGTACGAGTTCCCGGGTCGGCGGGCGCTGTTCGCCCTGTTGCTCGTGACGTTCATGCTGCCCGCGCAGCTGTCGGTGATCCCCCAGTTCGTCACGATGATCAACCTCGGCTGGGTCGGCCAGCTGCAGGCGCTCATCGTGCCGGCGGCGGCGAACGCGTTCGGCATCTTCTGGCTCCGGCAGTTCATCGTCTCGAGCGTGCCGGACGAGCTCATCGACGCGGCCCGCATCGACGGCGCCGGGTTCTTCCGGCAGTACCTCACGGTGTGCCTGCCGCTCATCCGGCCGGGCCTCGGGTTCCTCGGGATCTTCACCTTCATCGCCGCGTGGAACGACTACCTCTGGCCGCTCATCGTGCTCAACGACCCGGGCACGCTGACGCTGCAGGTGGCGATGAGCCAGCTGAACAGCGCCCACGGCAAGGACTACGGCATGGTCATGGCGGGCGCGCTGCTCGCGGTGATCCCGCTCATCGTCGTGTTCCTCATCGGCGCGAAGCAGTTCATCGGCGACATCGCGAAGGGCGCGCTGAAGTGACGGCCGCGTCGACGCGCGCGCCCCGGATCACGGCCGTGGACGACGCGGCGGCCCTCGGGGTCGCCGCGGCCGACGTGGTGCAGGCGTTCCTCGGGGGAGACCCGGCGGGCGTGCTCGGCGTCGCGACCGGATCCAGCCCCGAGCCGCTCTACGCGGAGCTCGTCCGGCGGCACCGGGACCGGGGCCTCGTCACCGACGGGCTCTCGCTCGTGGCGCTCGACGAGTACGTGGGGCTGCCGGCCGGGCACCCGCAGTCGTACCTCGCGTTCGTGCGGGCGCGCATCGCCGAGCCGCTCGGCGTGCCCGACGCGCGCGTGGTCGTGCCCGACGGCACCGCCGCCGACCCGCGCGACGCGGCGGCCGAGCACGAGCGGCGGATCCGGCGGCTCGGCGGCGCGGGCCTGCAGATCGTGGGCATCGGC
Source organism: Clavibacter phaseoli (assembly GCF_021922925.1). NCBI lineage: Bacteria > Bacillati > Actinomycetota > Actinomycetes > Micrococcales > Microbacteriaceae > Clavibacter > Clavibacter phaseoli. The sequence goes on along the minus strand of NZ_CP040786.1, from coordinate 2,484,201 downwards.
GCCAACGGGCACCTCGGCTTCAACGAGCCGGGTTCGCCGTTCGACGGGGTCAGCCGCGTGGTGCGCCTCGCGGAGGGGACCCGGCGCGACAACGCGCGGTACTTCGGCGGGGATCCCGCGCGCGTGCCGACCCACGCCATCACGCAGGGGATCGCGACGATCATGTCGGCCGGGCGGATCCTGCTCGTCGCCTCGGGCGCGCGCAAGGCCGACGCGCTCGCCGCCGCGCTCGCCGGACCGGTCACGGAACAGGTGCCCGCGTCGATCCTGCAGCGGCACCCGCGCGTGACCGTCGTCGCCGACCGGGCCGCGCTCGCGGGGCTCGCGACGCCCGCCTGACCGGCGCCGCCGGGCCTCCCGCGCACGCACCCTCCCCTCCGCGCCTCGGCGCGCCGACCAGCACGGAGACCCGCATGTCCCACCTCGACGACGTCGCCCCGGGATCCGCCTCGAGGCTCCCGCCGCGCGCGCGGTTCCGGACGGACGCGCCCGTCCACCCGCTCGACGGCGACTGGCGCTTCCGCCTGCTGCCCGAGGCGCCGGTCGAAGACGCCGGCCGCCCGCCCGAGGTCGCGGATCCGGCCCTCGACGACGCCGCGCTCGACGCGGCCGGCTGGACGACGCTGCCCGTGCCGTCGCACTGGGTGCTGCACGGCCACGGATCGCCCGCGTACACGAACCTGCAGTACCCGTTCCCCATCGACCCGCCGCACGTGCCCGACGCGAACCCGACCGGCGAGCACCGGCGGACCTTCGAGCTGCCGGCGTCGTTCGCGGACGCCGAGCGCGTGCTGCTGCGCACCGACGGGATCGAGGGGCTCGCGACGTTCTGGGTCAACGGCGTCGAGGCGGGCTGGACGACCGGCAGCCGCCTCGCGACCGAGCTCGACGTGACGGACCTGCTCGTGGCGGGCGTCAACCACCTCGGGATCCGCGTGCACCAGTGGTCGGCCGCCTCCTACCTCGAGGACCAGGACCAGTGGTGGCTGCCCGGGATCTTCCGCTCCGTCGAGCTGCTCGCGCGGCCCGTCGGCGCGCTCGACGACGTCCGGGTGCGGGCCGACCGCGACCCGGCCGACGGGTCCGGCTGCCTCCTCGTCGAGGTGGACGGCGCGTTCCCCGTCGTGGTGCGCGTGCCGGAGCTCGGGATCCACGTGACGTGGCAGACCGCGGCCGACGTCGCGCCCGTCGCGATCCCCGCCGTCGACGCGTGGAGCGCCGAGCGCCCGCGCCTCCACGACGCGACCGTGTCGTCGCCCGGCGAGACGGCGTCGCTGCGGATCGGCTTCCGCACGGTGCGCATCGAGGGCGACGCGCTCCTCGTCGACGGGCGGCGCCTCACCTTCCGCGGCGTCAACCGGCACGAGTCGCACCCGGAGCGCGGCCGCGTGTTCGACGAGGCGGAGGCGCGCGCCGACCTCGAGCTGATGAAGCGGAGCGGGATCGACGCGATCCGCACCTCGCACTACCCGCCGCACCCGCGCCTGATCGACATCGCCGACGAGCTCGGCCTCTGGGTCGTGCTCGAGTGCGACCTCGAGACGCACGGCTTCTGGGACGTCGAGTGGCGCGGCAACCCCTCCGACGACCCGCGCTGGCGCGACGCCTACCTCGACCGCATCGCGCGCACGGTCGGCCGCGACCGCAACCACCCGTCGATCGTGATGTGGTCGCTCGGCAACGAGTCCGGCACCGGGCGCAACATCGCGGCCATGTCGGCATGGGTGCGGCGCGCGGATCCCACCCGGCCCGTGCACTACGAGGGCGACCTGACGGGCGAGCACACCGACGTGTACTCGCGCATGTACCCGACGCTCGAGGAGATCGACTCGGTGTGCGGTACGCCCGTCGCGAGCGTCCACGAGACCACGGGCGCGACCGGCGCGAAGCAGCGCGCCAAGCCGTTCATCCTGTGCGAGTACGGGCACGCGATGGGCAACGGGCCCGGGTCCCTCGCCGACTACGAGGACGCGATCGACCGCTGGCCGCGCCTGCACGGCGGCTTCGTCTGGGAGTGGCGCGACCACGGGCTGCTCGCGCGCACCGCCGACGGCCGGCCCTTCCACGCGTACGGCGGCGACTTCGGCGAGCCCGTGCACGACGGCCCGTTCGTGATGGACGGGCTCCTCCTCTCCGACGGCACGCCCACGCCCGGCCTCGCGGAGCTCGCCGCGGTCATCGCGCCCGTGCGCGTGCGGGTGGCGGCCGACGGATCCGGCGTGCGGGTCGAGAACCGGCGGCACAGCGCGCCCACCGACGACGTGGACCTGGTCTGGATCCTCGCCCACGACGGCCGGCAGGTCGCCCGCGGGATCCTCGAGCACGCGCCCCTCGCGGCAGGCGACGCGACGACGATCCCGCTGCCCGTCGAGGCGCGCGCCGCCGGGCACGCCGAGGAGGCGCACGTGACGGTGCAGGTCGTCACACGACACGACGCTGCCTGGGCGGACGCGGGGCACGTCGTGTCGTCGCACCAGGCGCTCGTGCGCGATCGACCGGCGTCGCGACCTCGGCCCGCCGGGCGCTGGCGCGGGGACGCGCTCGGCGTCGGGACCTTCGACGCGCGCGGCGACCTGGTCGCGTGGGCCGGCGTGCCCGTCCGCGGTCCGCGCCTCGAGCTGTGGCGCGCGCCCACCGAGAACGACCGCGGGGCCGGCCAGGGATCCTACGAGCTGGCCGAGCCCGAGCTCACGCGCGGCCGCGGCGCCGAGGAGACGCCGCCGTCGGCCGACCGCTGGCGCGAGCGCGGGCTGCACCGGCTCACCCACCGGCTGCTCGGGACGAGCCGCACCGCCGACGGCCTCGAGACGCGGATGCGCGTGCAGGCCGCGCACTCCGGCGCGGGCGTCGACGTCGCCTTCCGCTGGACCTCGACCGACCGCGGCCTCCTGCTCGCGACCGAGGTCGTGCCGTTCGGCGTCTGGGACTGCACGTGGCCGCGGGTCGGCGTGCGCATCGACCTGCCGTCCGCGCTCGCCGAGCACCCGGTCGCCTGGCACGGGACCGGGCCGGGGGAGTCATACGCCGACAGCCGCGCGGCCGTGCGCGTGGGCCGCTTCGCGTCGAGCGTCGACGGCCTCGCGGTCGCCTACGCGCGCCCGCAGGAGACGGGCCACCGCCCGGGGCTGCGGTCGCTCGTGATCGGCGACGGATCCGCGACCCCGCTCACCGTGACGACCGTGCCCGACGCCGCCGGCCACCGCCCCGGCTTCCAGCTCTCCCGCTGGACCCCGCAGCAGATGACCGACGTCGGCCACCCGCACGAGCTGCCCGCGTCCGACGGGCTGCACCTCTTCCTCGACGACGCCCAGCACGGCCTCGGATCCCGCGCGTGCGGCCCCGACGTCCTCCCGCGGCACGCGCTCTGGCCGTCGCTGCGCACGTGGGAGGCGCTGCTGGGGTGAGGCGGCGCGGGTGCGGGCTGTCCGGGATCCGCGCGAGCCCCGGGCACCCGGCTGACGCCCACGCGCCGGCGCTAGGCTCCATGCACGCGCATGGAAGTGATCCATGCGGGAAGGAGCACCCCATGAGCACCACGTACCGTGTCGGCTACCTCGTCGGCAGCCTGTCGTCCACCTCCATCAACAGGGCCCTGTCGCTCGCGCTGGAGCGCCTCGGCGCGCAGGCCGGCCTCGAGCTCACCGAGATCCCGATCCAGCCGCTGCCCTTCTACAGCGCCGACATGGACGGGGACTACCCCCAGGTCGCGAACGAGTTCAAGGCGGCCATCGCGGACGCCGACGCCGTCATGATCGTCACGCCCGAGTACAACCGCTCGGTGCCCGGCGTGCTGAAGAACGCGCTCGACTTCGCGAGCCGCCCCTACGGCGAGAACGCGTTCCAGGGCAAGCCCAGCGCGGTCATCGGCACGTCCATCGGCGCGGTCGGCACGGCCGTCGCGCAGCAGCACCTCCGCAGCATCCTGTCGTTCCTCGCGTCGCCGGAGCTCTCGCAGCCCGAGGCGTACATCCAGACCACCGAGGGCCTCATCTCCCCCGAGGGCGAGATCTCGAACGCCGGCACCGAGGAGTTCCTCGTCGGCTGGCTGCAGGCGTTCCACGCGCACATCGAGCGCAACCTGCAGGCCGTCTCCGCGTAGTCGGCGCGACGCACGCGACGCGGGGCCCGGGCGGGATCGTCCGGGCCCCGCGGCGTGCGCCGGGGATCAGCGCCGCAGCTGGATCCCGAGCACGTCCCGCGTGCGCCCGCCCGGCGCCGCGTCCACGCGCACCGTGATCGTCCCGTCCGGGGATCCGGCGCGCATGGCCTCGGTGATCCGCACGTCGAGCGCGTCGTCGTCGGCCTCGCCGCCGACCTCGCGCGGGTCCGCGACCGCCTCCACGCCGCCGACGCGGATCGACTGGCCGACGGGGGCGGCGGCCGAAGCGGCACCGGCGGCGGCACCGTCCGCGGCCTCCCGCGCGTCCCGCCGCAGCCGCACGCGCACCGCGGTCGCCGTGGCGGTGGGATCCCGCAGCTCGTAGGAGAACCAGCCGGTCGCGCTCCGCCAGTGCACGCCGTCGGCGCCGCCGGCCCGCGTGCCCTCGCCGCGGAAGGCGTGGTCCACCTCGGGCTGCTGCTCGCCGGCGACCACCTCGTCGACCACGTCGCCGTCGGTGCCCGCGGCGTCCATGGCGCGCAGCTCGGCGGCGCGCGCGAGGGGATCCGCGCCCGTCGGCCACACCAGCGTGTACCGCTCGTCGTGGATCCCCGCGAACGGCTCGAGCGCGACCGCCACCCGCTCGCCGCCCCGCCACGCGTCGAGCCGGAACGCCAGCGCGGATCGGTCGACGAGGCTCACGGCGCTCGCGGGGTCGGTCGCGGTGATCACGGGCGTCCGCTCGAGCGGCACCTTCGGCGCGGGCGTCACGTGGCCCATGCGGGACCCCTCCGCGAGCGAGCCCGCGATCCCGTCCCGCCCGTCGCGCGAGGCGAGCGGCACGGGTCCGTACCGGAACGACGTCCAGGCGGATCCGTCGGGCAGCCCCTCCGCCCGCACCTCCATGCCGAGGTGCACGGTGACGACCGTCGTCCCGGACCAGGTGCGGCGGATCGGCACGTCGGCGGCACCGGGCACCACGGCGACCGGCTCCCCGCCGACGCGCACCTCCATCGACGTCGCCCAGCCGGGACGCCGCAGCCGCAGCTCCAGGTCGGCCTCCGCGGCGGCCTCGATCGTCACGGTCGCCGTGCCGGTGCGCACCACGTCGCCCTCGATGCGCGCCCGGATCCCGCGCGCGGCCCAGTCGAGCTCGGCCGGCACGTAGAGGTCGACGAGCAGCGCGTCGTCGCCGGCGTGCGCGAACACCTGCTCGCCGTAGCGCGCGTGGTTCTCCATCCCCGTGCCGACGCAGCACCACATCGACTCGCCGGCGACCGAGTAGACGCGGTGGTGCGCCGGCCGGAGCGAGGTGAAGTAGACGAGCCCGCCGTGCTCGGGGTGCTGCGTGGAGAGGACGTGCCCCAGCGTCGTGCGCTCGACCTGGTCGAGGATCGCCGCATCACCCGTGCGCTCGAAGCGGAGCCGCGCGAGCTCGAGCATGTTGTAGCTGTTGCAGGTCTCCGGCCCCTGCTCGTCGAGCACCATGGGCGCGAAGTCGCGCGACGGGTGGAAGTGCTCGCGCACGCTGTTGCCGCCGATCACCACGCTCCTGCGGTGCACGACCGAGTCCCAGAAGGCGTCGGACGCGGCGAGCAGGCGCTCGTCGCCCGTCATGCGGCCGAGCCGCTCGATGCCGATGACCTTGGGGATCTGCGTGTTCGCGTGCAGCCCGTCGAGCTCGTCGCGGCCGGCGGCGAGCGGATCCACGAGGGCGCGCTGCGCGAACCGCCGTGCCTCGGCGAGCAGGTCGGCGCGGCCGGTGATGCCCGCGAGCGTCGCGAACGCGTCGCACATGCCGCCGTGCTCGGTCGCGAGCATGCCCTCGAACGCGTCGTCGTCGAGGTGCGCGGAGACGCCGAGCCACCAGTCGGCCATGCCCTCCGCGAGGCGGAGCGCCCGCGCGGATCCCGTGTGCTCGTGCGCGTCGAGCAGCCCGCCGAGCGTCTTGTGCAGGTTGTAGAGCGGCACCCAGCGGCCCTCGAGGTCGAAGGTGTCCGCCTCGATCCGGCCCTCCGCGATGGTGCGGCCGAACTCGCGGCCGTCGGGCACGCCCCCGAGCCACCCGTCGCCGGCCGCCTCCTGGCAGCGCTCGAGCACGTCGAGCATGCGCTCGAGCCGGGGGAGGAGCCGCGGGTCGCCCGTCGCGGCGTGCAGCTGGGCGAGGGCGGAGATGGCGTGGCCGCCGATGTGCCCGTCGAGGCCGATCGCCTCCCAGCTGCCGTAGCCCGGCGCGGGCGAGTCGAGCCCCGCCTCGCGGAGGAACGGCGCGAGCAGCCGGTCGGGATCCAGGCGCAGCACGTGCTCGACGTCGGTGAGCTGCGCGTGCCGGAGCGGTCCGTCGCCGAGCCGCACGGCGGAGAGCGGGAAGCCCTGGACGGCGCCGATCGCGGCGGGATGCACGGGGACGGGGAGTGCGGTCATCGGGATCCTCGGCTCTCGGGGTGCGGGCGCGGCGGCGGTGCCAGGCCCGGTTCGACCCGCCCTTGACGGGCAGTACATCGATGCACATAATCTAGTACAACGATGTAGAAGGCGCCATGGCGGCGCGCGCGGCCTCCGGGCCGAGCCCCTCGGGGCCGACACGTCACGGACACGAGGAGCGCGATGAAGCGGACCACGACGAGGCTGGGCGCCGCGGCGACCCTGATGATCACGGGGCTCGCGCTCAGCGGCTGCTCGGCCGGACCGGGCGACCGGGGCGACGGCACCGTGGAGCTCTGGATCCGCGACTACGAGAAGGCGCTCGTCGAGCCGCTCGCGGAGGCGTACAACGCCACGCACGAGACGCAGGTCGAGATCACGCTGGTGCCGTCGCCCAGCTACGTGCAGAAGCTCGCGACCTCCATCGCGGGCGGCGACCCGCCGGACGTGGCCGCGCTCGACCTGGTCTTCACGCCCTACTTCGCGCAGGCCGGCGCCCTCGTCGACATCACCGACCGGGTCGACGGGCTCGGCTACGCCGACGATTTCAGCCCGGCGCACGCGTCCGTCTCCTCGTTCGAGGACCGCACCTACGCCGTGCCGTTCACGGGCGACGTGTCGGTGCTCTTCTACAACAAGGCGCTCTTCGCCGAGGCCGGGCTCGACCCGGAGGACCCGCCGACGACGCACGCCGAGATCCGGGAGGCCGCGAAGGCCATCACCGCGCTCGGCGACAGCACCTACGGCTACTCCATCCCCGGCGCGTGCGGCGGCTGCCTGATCTTCGGGTTCACGCCGCTCATCTGGGGCAGCGGCGGCGACGTGCTCTCGGCCGACGGCCGCACCGCCACGCTCGACAGCCCGGAGGTGACGGAGGCGCTCGAGCTCATGCGCGGCATGTGGACCGACGGCAGCATGCCGTCGCTCGCGCGCACCGACGCCGGCCCGAACACCGCGACCGCGTTCCAGCAGGGCACGGTCGGCATGATCGCCGACGGCACCGCCACCATGGGCGCGCTCGTGGCCGGCGGCACGGTCGACTTCGGCGTGACCCCGCTACCCGGCAAGGACGGCGGATCCGCGTCCTTCGGCGGCGGCGACACCCTCGCCATCCTCGAGGGCTCGGACGACGTCGACGCCGCGTGGGAGTTCGTGGAGTGGGCCACGGGCGACGAGGCGCAGACGATCCTCGCGGAGCAGTCCGTGGTGCCCATCCGCACCGACCTGCTCGACGAGGTCTACGTGCCGCAGGACCCGCGCTACGCCGTCTTCGCGGACGCGCTCCGGGTCGGCCACGTGCCGTTCAGCCCGGTCGAGAACGAGCTGTTCAACGACAACAACGGGGTCTGGGTCAACCTGATCTCGCAGTCCGTGTTCGGCGGCGGGATCCCGGAGGCGCAGCGCGAGGCCCAGGCCGAGGCGCAGCGCATCCTCGACTCCGTCGTCTACGTCGAGGAGGACGAGAAGTGACCGCACCCGTGATCACCCGGCTGGAGGGCGCCGTCGCGTCCCCGGCGCGCAGCGCGGTGCGCGACCGCGGCGGCATGGCCAGGAGGAGGCGCCGCACCGGGATGCTCCTGGTGCTGCCGGCGCTCGTGATGCTCCTCACGTTCTTCATCTGGCCGTTGATGCGCACCGTCGCGATGTCGACGTACACCTGGCCGCTGCTCGGCAACCGCGCCTTCACGGGCCTCGCGAACTACGCCGAGGCGTTCCAGGACGCCGCCTTCCTCAAGGCGGTGGGCTTCACGCTCGTCTACACGGCGGTCGTGACCCCGGTCCTGCTCGTGATCGGCTTCGCGCTCGTGCTCCTCATCCAGCGCCGCACGCGCACCGCCCGCGTCTTCCAGTCGATCTTCTTCCTGCCGGTCGTGGTGGGCCTCGCGTCCGCGAGCTACCTGTTCCTCTTCATGTGGCAGCCGGTCATCGGGCCGACGATGAAGGCGATCGCCGGCGTCGGCCTCCTCGACGTGTCGACGAACATGTTCGGCGGACCCGTGACCGCGTTCCTCGTGGTCGTCAGCATGGTCGCCTGGAAGTCGGCGGGGCTGCAGATGCTGCTCCTGCTCTCGGGCTTCCAGTCGATCCCGCAGGAGGTGAACGAGGCGGCCGAGGTGGACGGCTCCACGCGCTGGCAGCGGTTCGTCTACATCACGCTCCCGCTGCTGCGGCCGACGCTCGCGCTCGTGCTGGTCTTCAGCGTGGCCGGGTCCCTGCTGGCGTTCGACCAGTTCTACATCATGACCGCGGGCGGCCCGGACAACGGCACCATCACCGCCGTCTACGAGATCTACCGCTCCTCGTTCATCCGGCTCGACCTCGGCTACGGGGCCGCGCTCTCCATCATCCTCATGGTCGTCCTCGGCCTCGTCAGCGCAGCCCAGATGCTGCTCCTCCGAAACTCGGACCACGCATGAGCACCTCAGCCCCCACCCGCCCCGCCTCCTCCGTCCCCGCCGGGGACGCGTCCCCGCCCCGCGCCGGCCGCGACCGCGACGCCCGCGGCCTCGGCGCCGTCCGCGCCTCGATGCCGCGCCTCGCCTGGTACGTCGCGTGCGGCTGCGTCGCGCTCCTCTTCCTCTACCCGCTCGGGATCATGCTCGGCACGGCGCTCACCGCGCAGGACGGCTCGATCGGGCTCGGGAACCTGCAGCGCCTCCTCACGCCGACCGGCGGGCTCGACCTCGTGACGAGCCTCCGCAACAGCGTCTTCGTGTCGCTGCTGGTGACCGCCGTCACGGTCGTGGTCTCGACGCTGGCCGGGTACGCGTTCGCCCGCCTGCCGTTCCGGGGGAGCGACGTCGTGTTCTTCGTCGTGCTGATCACGTTCATGATCCCGTTCCAGGCGATCATCACGCCGCTGTTCCTGACGCTCATCGAGCTCGACCTCGACAACAGCCTCGTCGGGCTCTCGCTCGTGCTCGCGACGTTCAACCTGCCGTTCGGGATCTTCCTCATGCGGAACTCGTTCGCCGCGGTGCCGGCGAGCCTCGAGGAGGCCGCGCTCATCGACGGGAACACGCCGCTGCAGGCCATGCGGCGCGTCATGCTCCCCATCGCGATCCCCGGCGTCGTCTCGACCGCGCTGCTCACCTTCTTCTCCGCGTGGAACGACTTCTTCGCGACGCTCATCCTCATCACGGACCAGAGCCTGTACACGCTGCCGGTGAGCCTCAACATCCTCTCGGCCGGGCAGAACAACACGGTCGACTGGGGGCTGATGCAGACGGGCGTCGCCGTGACGGTGCTCCCGTGCGTCGTCCTCTACCTGCTGCTGCAGCGCTACTACGTGGCCGGCCTCATCAGCGGCGCGGTGAAGTAGGGCCGCCCTCGGCCGCCGAGGCCTCCCGCCGCCCGCCGGGCGTGCGAGGCTGGGGCGGCGTGCGGCGACCCGGGACCGCGCGGTCACACGAGGGGGAGCGCATGGCGGCCACGATGAGCGACGTCGCGAAGGCCGCGGGCGTCTCCATCAAGACCGTGAGCAACTTCTTCAACGGCTACCCGTACATGCGCGACGAGACCCGCGCGCGGATCGAGGCGGCGGTCGCCGAGCTCGGCTACCGGATGAACGTCTCCGCCCGGAACCTCCGCTCGGGCCGGTCGCGCATGATCGCGCTCGTGATCCCCGAGCTCGACAGCGCGTACCTGGCGCCGCTCGCGCAGGACGTCATCGACGCGGCCGACGAGCTCGGCCTCAGCGTCCTCGTCGAGACCACGGCGGGGCGGCGCGACCGCGAGATCGGGGCGCTCTCCGGCCTGCACCGCCAGGTGCTCGACGGCGTGATCTACGAGCCGCTCGCGCTCCACCAGGAGGACGCGGGCGTCATCGACCTGAACGTGCCGCTCGTGATGATCGGCCAGCGCTTCCTCGAGGGCCTCGCCGACCAGGTGCTCATCGCCGACCGCGACGCCGCGCGCGCCGCGGTCGCGCACCTCGTCGAGACCGGCCGGCGCCGCATCGCGCTCATCGGCGTGCGCGAGGCCGACGAGCCGTCCGGATCCGCGCTCCGGCAGCGCGGGGCCGAGGAGGCGCTCGCCGCGGCGGGCATCCCCGTCGACCCGCGCCTCCAGGTGGATCCCGGCCCCTGGCGCCGCGAGTCCGGCGCCGCTGCCATGGCCGGCCTCCTCGACGACGGCGTCGAGATCGACGCCGTCTTCGGCTTCAACGACTCGCTCGCGCTCGGCGCCCAGTGGATGCTCCAGGAGCGCGGCCTCCGCGTGCCCGAGGACGTCGCCGTCGCGGGCCTCGACGACACCGCCGACTCCCGCTTCGCGCAGCCGCCGCTCACCACCGTGTCGCCGGGCCGCCGCGCCATCGCGCGTCGCGCGGTCGAGATGCTGGCCGAGCGGATCGAGCGGGGAGCGGACGCGGGCGCGTTCCGCACCGAGACGATGGGCTTCGAGCTGCTCGTGCGGGGGTCGACGGTCGCGCGCGCGGGGGCACGGCCGTCGACCGCCGCGGCCCCGTCCTAGGGCGCGCGATCCCGGCGGGCGCTGGCCGTCCGCCCGCCCGTCGCCCAGGATGGGAGGACGGCCGCGCCGCGCGGCGCTTCGACGACGAGGGGATGCGACATGGGCACGATCACGATCACGGGAGGGTCCGGCCGGATCGCCACGAGCATCCGCCCGCTGCTCGTCGCCGCCGGGCACGAGCTGCGGCTGCTCGACGTGGTGGCGCCGCCGACGCCGCTCGCGGCGGGGGAGACGTCGGCCATCGTCGACACGACCGACGTCGACGCGTGCACGGAGGCGTTCCGCGGATCCGACCTCGTGGTGCACCTCGCGGCGCACGCGGCCGAGCGGCCGTGGGAGGCGATCCAGGCGGTCAACAACGACGGCGCGCACGCGGTGCACGAGGCGGTCGTGCGTGCGGGGGTGCCGCGGATCCTCGCGGCCAGCTCCATCCACGCCGTCGGCTTCCTGCCCGCGACCGAGGCGGCGCGCGAGGACGTGCCCGCGCCCCGGCCCGACACCTTCTACGGCCTGAGCAAGGTGCTTCTCGAGGGGCTCGGCAGCCTGTACGCCGACCGGAACGGGCACGTCGTGGTGAGCGTCCGGATCATGACGGCCGAGCCCGAGCCGTCCCAGGCCCGCAGCGTCTCGACCTGGCTCTCGCCGGGCGACGCGGCACGGCTCGTGGAGGCCGTGCTGCGGTGGGACGAGCCCGGCCACCGCATCGTCTGGGGCGTCTCCCGGAACACGCGCCGCTGGGTGTCGCTCGCCGCGGGCGAGGCGATCGGCTACCACCCGGAGGACGATGCCGAGGTCTTCGCGCACCGGTTCCCGGAGCTCGGGGAGGACACGTCGCCGCCCGCGGGCGTGCTGATCGGGTCGATCTTCACGACGGTGGAGCTGGGCTCCGACATGGGGTGACGCCGCCGCTACGGAGCGAGATGTCTGCTCTTCCAGACAAGTTCACGGATCCGCCATCTGGGCAGCACGGCGGTTCCATCCCGCGTTCCTAGCTTCGAGATCGACCCGCGCACTCCCCTCACCGCTCGCGGGTACCGACTCGAGAGGCACGCCCATGTCCCCGTCCCGCCGCACCCGCATCGGAGCCCTCGCGGCCTCCGCCCTGATCACCGCCCTCGCGCTCTCCGGCTGCGCCGCCGGCGGGTCCGACGCCTCCTCCGGATCCGCCGCCGCCGCGAGCGACGGCACCTGGGCCAAGTCCGAGGGCACGCTGGTCTTCGGCGCCGTCCCCGACCAGGCCGGATCCGACTCCAACAACAAGCCGCTCGAGGACTACATCGCCAAGGAGACGGGCCTCAAGGTCGAGTACTACCCGACCGCCGACTACACCGCCCTCATCGCGGCCGCCGTCGCCGGCAAGGTCGACCTGATGAGCTCCGGCGCCCTGCAGTACGTCATGGCGACGAACAAGGGCGCCGAGATCGAGCCGGTCGCCGCGACGCTCACCTCCGCCGAGGTCACCGACCCCGGCTACTACTCCGAGGCGATCGTGCCGAAGGGATCCTCGATCACCGACCTCGCGGGCGCGAAGGGGAAGACGGTCTGCTTCGTCGACCCGAACTCCACCTCGGGCTTCCTCTTCGGCCTGCAGCAGCTGCAGAAGGCCGGCCTCGACGTCGACAGCTCCGGCACGGACGCCAACGGCAACCCGACCTTCGCGGACTTCACGCCCTACTTCGCGGGCGCGCACGACAAGTCGGCGCAGGCCGTCGCGTCCGGCCAGTGCGACGTCGGATTCGCCGAGGACTCGGTCGCCGAGCCCCTCGCGGCCTCCGGCCAGGTCACCGTGATCGGCAAGGCGTACGTCCCCGGCGGGCCGCTCTCCATCTCCTCGACGCTGCCCGCCGACGTGAAGGCGAAGCTCACCGCCGCGCTCCAGGGCGCGACGCCCGACGCGATCCAGGCCGCCGGGATCACGCTCACCGACGGCTTCTCGAAGGGCTACTTCGGCGCTCAGCCGGAGGACGCGTCCTACTACTCCGGGATCGCGGACCTCTGCGAGTCCATCCCCGCCGCCAAGTGCGCGAAGTGACCCGGACGGACTGATCCGGCCATGGCCACCACGACGACCTCCCCGCTCGTCTCCGTCTCCGGGCTCACCAAGGCCTTCGGCAGCATGCGGGCGCTCCACGACGTCGACCTGACCGTCGAGCGCGGGGAGGTCGTCGTGCTCCTCGGCCTGTCCGGCTCGGGCAAGTCGACCCTCCTCCGCCACCTCGACGGCCTCGAGCTCCCGACCGCCGGCAGCGTGCGGGTCTTCGACCAGGACGTCGCCGCCCTCGGCCCGCAGGGGCTCCGCGCGCTCCGCGGCCGCGTCGCGATGATCTTCCAGCAGTTCGAGCTCGTGCCCTCGCTGACGGTGCTCGAGAACGTGCTGACGGGCGCGCTCGGCCGCCTGCGCGGCCCGCGGCTCGGCATCTGGACCTACCCCCGCGCTGCGCGCACCGAGGCGCTCGGCCACCTCGACCGCGTGGGCCTCCTCGAGAAGGCCTACGAGCGCGCCGACCGGCTCTCCGGCGGGCAGCAGCAGCGCGTCGCCATCGCGCGCGCCCTCATGCAGCGGCCCGAGATCCTGCTCGCCGACGAGCCCGTCGCGAGCCTGGATCCCGAGTCGAGCGAGCAGGTCATGCGGCTCATCCGGGAGATCGCCGCCGACGACGGGCTCACCGTGGTGTGCAGCCTGCACCAGGTGGACCTCGCGCTCGGCTGGGGCGACCGCATCGTCGGGCTCCGGCACGGCGAGGTCGTGCTCGACACCCCCACCCGGGACCTCGGCAAGGCCGAGGTGATGGAGATCTACGGGCGCGTGGCGTCGACGACCGCTTCGCTCGCCGCCATCGCGGTCGAGCTGGGCGGCGACGCGGCGGCCGCGCTCGCCGGATCGGCCGAGGCCGCCGCCGCGTCGCGCGCGGACGGCCGCCCGTGACCGCGGTCGCCGAGCGCCCTGGCCCCGCACCCCTCGACGCCGCGCCCGGCGTCGAGGAGCGCGCGCCCCGGCCGCGCCGGTCGCGGCAGCGGACGCTCGCGCTCGTGGTGGTGCTCGGGATGGTCGCGTTCTCCGTCCACGCGCTGACGACGCTCGACTTCTCCTGGTCGGACATCGCCCGCAGCGCCGACAACGCGGTCAAGGTGCTGTCGCGCATGGACCCGATCAGCTTCCCGCCCCTCGCCGACCTCGTGTACCTGATCGGCCTCACGCTCGGGATCGTCGTGCTCGGCACGCTCGCGGCGGCCATCGTCTCGGTCCCGGTCGCCTACGCGTCCGCGCGGAACACCACGCCCGCGCCGTGGCTGCGCGGGCTCGGCCGCACGATCGGCGTCGTGACCCGCGCGGTCCCCGACGTCGTGCTCGCCCTCGCGTTCGCGCTCGCCTTCGCGCTCGGCAGCCCGCTGCCCGGGATCCTCGCCATCGGGATCCACTCCATCGGCATGATCTCCAAGCTCTTCGCCGACGCCATCGAGCAGGTCGACGAGGGGCCCCAGCTCGCGATCCGCACCACGGGCGGCACCCGGGCGCAGGAGTTCTGGTCGGGCGTCTTCCCGCAGGTGCTGCCGTCGTGGATCGCCACGGTGCTGCATCGCTTCGACATCAACCTCCGCGGATCCGCGATCCTCGGCTACGCCGGCGTGGGCGGGCTCGGCTACGCCATGAAGGTCGCGTTCGCCCAGTTCCCGACCGGGTACGGCCGCGGGCTCGGGATCGCGATCGTCATCTTCGCGCTGTGCGTGCTGCTGGAGGTCGTCTCGTCGTCGATCCGCCGCAGCGCGCTCGGCGTGCGCCCGACCGGGCGCGGTCTCGGCGACCGCATCGTGCGCCGCGTCACGCGGGGCCGGGCTGATGCGTCGCCGTCCGCGAGCGCCGCCCCGGCGCGCGTCGTCACCGTCGCGTCCATGCAGCGGCGGCCGTGGACGCCCGACCGGGTGCGCACGGTCGCGTGGTCGGCGCTCGCGGTGATCGTCGTCGTGGGCGGCTACCTCATGGCGGACGTCGACCTCAGCCAGATCACGTGGGAGTACTTCATCCCCACCTTCCAGAGCTTCTGGCCGCCGAGCACCGGCACGCACACGCTCGGCGAGTTCGGCGAGGCGCTGCTCGTCACGATCCAGGTGGCGTTCGCCGCGGCGCTGCTGTCGGTCGTGCTCGCGCTGGTCGTCGGATCCCTGGCCGCGCGGAACGTCGCGCCGAGCCCCGCCGTGCGGAACGCCTCGCGCGTCGTGCTCGTCCTCTTCCGCGGCGTGCCCGAGCTGGTGCTGGCGATCCTCCTCATCATGATCACGGGGCTCGGCGACCAGGCCGGCGTCGTCGCGCTCGCGTTCGGCGGCGTGGGGCTCCTCGGCAAGCTCATCGCGGACTCCTTCGAGGAGGTCGACGCGGGACCGGAGCGCGCGCTCACCGCCGTCGGCGCGACCCGCGGGCAGCGCTTCCTCGCGGCGACCTGGCCGCAGGGCCTGCCGTCGCTCGTCGGGAACTCGCTCTACCTGGTCGACACGAACATCCGGGCGGCCACGATCCTCGGCATCGTCGGCGGCAGCGGCATCGGGTTCCACCTGACGAACGCGTCCTCGGTGATGACCCTGCACGGGCAGGTGACGACGCTCGTCGCCATGGTGTTCGTGAGCGTGCTCGCGGTGGAGGGCCTCGCGGCCTGGCTGCGGCGCGTCTACCGGTGACGCGGCCGGGCGCGCCGGGGCGTAGCGTCGCGGGCATGGGACGCGCGGATCGGCCGGGGATGACGGATGCGTCGGCCGCGCCCGCCCGGCCCTCCGTCGCCGTCGTCGGCCCCGGCGCGATCGGCACGTCCGTCGCCGCCGCGCTGCACGAGGCGGGGGTGCCCGTGCTCCTCTGCGGCCGCAGCGCGCGCGAGCGGCTCGAGCTGCGGACGGGGGACGGGACGACGATCGTGGTCCCCGGCCCCGTGCGCACGGATCCGACCGGCGTGACGGCGCCCGTCGACCTCGTGCTGCTCGCCGTGAAGGCCACGCAGATCGAGGCGGCGGCGCCGTGGCTCGCGGCCCTGTGCCACGCGGGGACGGTGGTCGCCGTGCTGCAGAACGGGATCGAGCAGGTCGAGGACGTCGCGCCGCACGTGCCGGGCTGCCCGGTCGTGCCCGCGGTGGTGTGGTTCCCCGCGGAGGCGCTGGCCGACGGATCGGTGCTGCTCCGCGGCACCCCGCGCCTCACGCTGCCCGACGTGCCGGCGGCGCGCGTCGTCGTCGACGCGCTGGCCGGCGGCCGGTGCGCGGTCGAGATGGCCGCCGACTTCCGCACGGTCGCCTGGCGGAAGCTCGTGCAGAACGCGGTCGCGGGGATCATGGCCGCCACGGGTCGGCGGGCGGGCGTCTACCGGCGGGACGACGTCGCGACGCTCGCCCGGGCCTACGGGCGGGAGTGCCTCCGGGTGGCGCGCGCCGAGGGCGCCGACCTCGACGACGACGTGGCGGACCGGATCGTGGACGACTTCCGCGCGGCCCCCGTCGACCAGGGCACCTCGATCCTCGCCGACCGGGACGCGGGCCGGCCGCTCGAGTGGGAGGCCCGCAACGGCATCATCCTGCGGCGGGCCCGGGCGCACGGCCTGCCGACGCCCCTCGGCGACGTGCTCGTGCCGCTCCTGGCGGCCGCGAGCGACGGCCCGGGCTGACCCCGCGGGGCGTCAGCCCTCGTAGCGCTCCAGGAACGCCTCGATCGGCAGCGCGCGGAAGTCGTCCAGGCGCGCGCGCAGGGTCGCGTGGTCCCAGTCCCACCAGGCGAGCGCGCGCAGGCGCTCGGCGATCTCCGGGGGCTGGCGGAAGCGGATCACGGTGGCGGGCACCCCGGCGACGATCGCGTAGTCCGGCACGTCGCGCGTGACGATCGCCCCCGACGCGACGACCGCGCCGTCGCCGACGCGCACGCCGGGCTTGATCATGGCGCCGTGCCCGATCCACGTGTCGTGGCCGATGCTCGTGCGGCGGGAGCGGCGGTGCGCGAAGAACTCCGCGTCGTCCTCGACGTCGTCCCAGTACATGGTGCTGCGGTACATGAAGTGGTGCAGCGTCGCCCGGTCGAGCGGGTGGTCGGTGGCCCCGACGCGCACGGCGCTCGCGATGTTCGCGAAGCGGCCGACGTCGGCGTGCGCGAGGTCGCAGAGGCGGTCGCAGTAGCTGTAGTCGCCGATCACGGTGTCGAGCAGGCGCGTGCCCGCGCCGATCTGCGTCCAGCGGCCGAGCTCGCTGCCGGACATGGCGACGTCGGGGCCGATCTCGGGCCGCTCCCGGAGCTTCGTGGTCATGGGGTCTCCGTCCGTCCGCGGGGCGCGGGGTCGAGGGGGTGGGGGATGAGGAGGTCGTCGGGCGCCGCGAGAGCGTCCGCGAGGGCCGACGCGATCGCGCGGAGCAGGGCGGCGCCGCCCTGCTCGACCGTGCCGTGGTTCCGCACCTCGTGGTCGGCGACGCGGCCGGGCGACGGGTCCGCGCGCGCCAGCCGGCGGGCGATGTCGTCCTCGGGCTCGCGGCCGCGAGCGCGCAGGCGGTCGGCGCGCACCTCGTCGGATACCGTGATCCGCACCACCACGAGCCGGGCGTAGCGCGCGTCGAGGGTGTCGAGCATGCCGCGGGAGACGTTGGCGACGACGGCGGCGCCGCGGCGCACGGCGTCGTCGGCCGCGGCGGGGATCCCGTAGCGCAGCCCGTGCGCGCGCCAGGTGACGGCGAACGCGCCGCGCGCCTCGGCCGCGGCAAACTCCTCCTCGTCGACGGCGTCGAAGTCCTCGCCCGGGCCGGGCGGACGGGTGATGGCGCGGCGCGGGAACGCCGCCTCCGGGCCGCTGGCCGCGCGGGCGGCCGCGAGCAGGGCGTCCTTGCCCACGCCGCTGGCGCCGACGACGGCGACGAAGGGGCCGGGGCCCACGGGCGCGGGCGTGCGCGGATCCGTCACGACACCCGCGCCCCGCGCCGGAGGACCGCGCGGACGACGGGGACGGTCCGGCCGCCCGGGTGCCGCTCGCTCGCGTCGATGCGGTGGCGGTGGACGCGCACCAGGTCGGCGCGCGCGCCCACCCGGATCACGCCGCGGTCGTCGAGCCCCACGGCGCGCGCCGGGTTGCCGCTGACCAGCCTCACGCCCTCGGTGAGGGGGAGGATCCCGTCCGCGTCCATCTGCACGACGGCCTGCAGCGGGCTCGCGGGCACGTAGTCGGAGGAGAGGACGTCGAGGAGGCCGAGCGCCAGCAGCTCGGTCGCCGCGACGTTGCCGGACTGGCTGCCGCCGCGCACGATGTTCGGCGCGCCCATCACGATGAGCTGGCCGTGCGCGCGCGCGGCGCGGGCGGCGACCACGGTGGTCGGGAACTCGGAGATGCGCACCCCGAGCGCCGCGGACTCCTCGACGTGCGCGACGGTGGCGTCGTCGTGGGCCGCGAGCGCGACGCCGCGGGCCGTCGCCATCGCGGCGATCGCCTGGCGGTTGGGCGCCGAGTGCTCCTCCGCGACGGCCTGGAGCTCCTCCATGAGGGCGCCGATCCCGCTCGCCTGCACGCGGCCCTTGCCGACCATGTAGCGCGTGAACGCCTCGACGTCCGCGTACTGGCGCTGGCCCGGCGTGTGGTCCATGAGCGAGGCCAGGCGGAGGGACGAGATGTCGTCGAAGGCCCGGAACTCGGCGATCGTCTCGGGCGCCGCGACCTCGCAGCGCAGGTGGATGAGGTGCTCCGCGCGCAGGAGCCCCGCGCGTCCCGCGTGCTCGATGGCCTCCGCGAGCGACCGGGACAGCGTGGTCGCGTCCTCGCGGCCCTCGAGGGTGCCGATGCGGATCGCGTCGAAGACCGTGGTGACGCCCGCGCCGCTCAGCTGCGCGTCGTGCGCGAGGACCGCGGGCACCGGATCCCAGCGCGTGCCCGGCCGGGGCTGCGCGTGCGACTCGAGGTGGTCGGTGTGCAGCTCGACGAGCCCGGGGATGAGGAGGTCGCCGTCGAGGTCGTCGCCCGGGCCGTCGATGGCGCCGGGGGCCGCGGGGGAGACATCGGCGACGAGGCCGTCGCGGATCAGGACGGATCCGTGCAGCACCTCGTCGTCGAGGACGATGCGGGCGTTGCGCAGGACGGTCTCGCGGCTCATCGGGTTCCTTCGGGGTCGGGCGCCGGGATGGCGCGGGGGTCGAGCGGGTCGGACGGGTCGCGGCGGTCGAGCGGGGCACGCAGCGGGTGGACGGAGCGCAGGCGGAAGGGCGCGCCGGGCGCGTCCTCGACGAGGAGCGCGAGCGCGTCGACGGCGACCGGGCGGTCCACGGCCTCGGCGAACCAGGCCGCGAGCGCGGCCTCGGCGCGGGGGAGGGCGGCGGTCGGGATCCGGTCGGTGAGGGTCAGGTGGAAGCGGAACCGGTCGAGCACGTGCGGGTAGCCCCACGCCGCGAGGAGCTCGCGCTGCCGGGGGCTCAAGGACGCGGGATCCCGGCGGGCCGTCTCCGCCTCCGTCGGCGGAGCGCGGAACGCGTCGAGGCCCGTGACGACGTCCGCGGCGAGCGCGTGCAGCGCGGGGGAGTGCCGGGTCGGCACGAGCGCGAGGAACCCGTCGAGCGGCTGGACCCGCAGGGCGGGCACCACGACGCGGTCCCGGTCGGCCCCGAACCGGGCCACCGCCTCGTCGAGCCCGTCGAGGTCGCGCCCCTCGGCGAGGCGGAAGGGCGGCTTGAGCGTGCCGTGGAAGCCGTAGCGGCGGGCGTCGACCGTGATCGCGTCGACCTCGTCGCGGGTCCAGCCCGCGGGCGCGGCGGGGGCCGGGGGCGTGGATCCGCCGACGACGGACCGCCCGAGCCACGCCTCGGCGCGCTCGCGCAGCAGGATCCCGGCCGGGTCGTCCGAGCCGATTCCCGGCACCGCGTATACCGCGACGCGGGTCATCGGACGGCCGCCGCGACGGCCGGCACGAACGCCTCCACGTCCACGGCCCGGTCGGCGACCGCGGCCCGCACCTCGGCGTCGTGGAAGATGCCGAGCATGCCGACGCCGGCGGCGCGCTTCTCGGCGATCAGGTCGACCACCACGTCGCGGTTCCGGGCGTCGAGCGACGCGGTCGGCTCGTCGAGCAGGAGCAGGGGCAGCTCCGGCAGGAACCCGCGGGCGACGTTCACGCGCTGCTGCTCGCCGCCCGAGAAGGTCGCGGGCGGCAGCGACCACAACCGCTCCGGGATCGACAGCCGGGTGAGGATGCGCGCCGCCCGGTCGCGCGCGTCCTCCGCGTCGACGCCGCGCTCGACGAGCGGCTCGGCCACCACGTCGAGCGTGCCGACGCGCGGGACGCAGCGGAGGAACTGGCTCACGTAGCCGACGGCGTCGCGGCGGGCGGCGAGCACGGCGCGCGGCGGGGCCGTGGCCATGTCGACGTCGCCGCCCGGCGCGTGCACCACGATGCGGCCGCGGTCGGCGAGGTAGTTGCCGTAGACGAGCTTGAGGACCGTCGACTTCCCGGCCCCGGACGCGCCGCCGAGGACGACGGCCTCGCCGCGGCCGACGGCGAACGAGAGGCCATCGAGCACGGCGAGCCGCTGGCCGCCCTGCAGGTGCATGGTGAAGGTCTTGCCGACGCGGTCGACGGTGAGGATCGGGGCGGTCGCGGGCGCGGGTCCGGTCATGGGGCGGATCATCCTTGCAGGATCGAGGAGACGAGCAGCTGGGTGTAGGCGGCCTGCGGGTCGTCGAGGACCCGGTCGGTGAGGCCCGACTCGATGACGCGGCCGTCCTTCATCACGAGCGTGCGATGCGAGATGAGGCGGGCGACGGCGAGGTCGTGGGTGACGATCACGACCGCGAGGCCGAGCTCCGCCACCAGGCCGCGGATCAGGTCGAGCAGGCGCGCCTGCACGGAGACGTCGAGGCCGCTCGTGGGCTCGTCCATGAAGACGAGCCGCGGCGAGACGACGAGGTTCCGGGCTATCTGCAGCCGCTGCCGCATGCCGCCGGAGAACGTCGTCGGGTGGTCGTCGATGCGGTCGACGGGGATCTCCACGTGCCGCAGCCACTCGGCCGCGGTCTCGCGGATCCGCCCGTAGTGCCGCCACCCGTTCGTCATGAGCGGCTCGCCGACGTTGCCGCCCGCGCTCACGTGCATGCGCAGGCCGTCGGCGGGATCCTGGTGCACGAAGCCCCACTCGCTGCGCCACAGCCGGCGCACCGCGCTCTCGGGCAGGTCGGCGAGCTCGACGGTCTCGCCGTCGGCCAGCCGGTAGCGGATGCTCCCCTCGCTGAGCGCGAGCCGCTGGGACAGGGTGCCGAGCAGGGTCGACTTCCCGGATCCGGATTCGCCCACGACCGCGAGGACCTCGCCCGGGTGCAGGTCGAAGTCGACGTCGCGGCAGCCGTAGCGGTCGCCGTAGCGGTGGGCGGCCCCGCGGACCTCGAGCAGCGGTCGGTCGTCGCTCATGCGCGCGCCTCCTCGTCGTGGGCGCGGGCGGCCTCGACCGTGCGCTCGCAGTGGTCGGTGTCGGAGCAGACGAACATCGACGCGCCCCGGTCGTCGGTGATGACCTCGTCGAGGTACACGCCGGTGGACCCGCAGATCGCGCACGGGTCGGCGAAGGACTGCGGCTCGAACGGGTGGTCCTCGAAGCCGAGGCTCTCCACGCTCGTGTACGGCGGCACCGCGTAGATCCTCTTCTCCCGGCCGGCGCCGAACAGCTGGAGCGCCGGGCTCATGTGCATCTTCGGGTTGTCGAAGCTCGGGATGGGGGACGGCGCCATGAGGTACCGGCCGGCGACCATCACGGGGTAGTCGTACGTCTTGGCGACGTGCCCGAAGCGCGCGATGTCCTCGTAGAGCTTCACGTACATCAGCCCGTACTCCTCGAGCGCGTGCAGGCGCCGGGTCTCCGTCTCGCGCGGCTCGAGGAAGCGCAGCGGCTCCGGCATGGGCACCTGGTAGACGATGACCTGGCCCTCGGCGAGCGGCGTCTCCGGGATGCGGTGGCGGGTCTGGATCACGGTGGCCTCGTCGGTGCGCGTGGTCGTGGCGACCCCGGCGACGGAGGCGAAGAACTGCCGGATGGAGACGGCGTTCGTGGTGTCGTCCGCGCCCTGGTCGATGACCTTCAGGACGTCGCCATCGCCGATCACGGCCGCCGTGACCTGCACACCGCCCGTGCCCCAGCCGCGCGGCATGGGGACCTCGCGGCTCGCGAACGGCACCTGGAAGCCCGGGATCGCGACGGCCTTGAGGAGCGCGCGGCGGATCATGCGCTTGGTCTGCTCGTCGAGGTAGCCGAGGTTGTAGCCGATGAGGGAGGAGCTCATGCGCGGGCCCCCGCTCCGGCCGGGACGGCGGCGGGCGCGGCGTCGGCGGGCGCGTCCTCGGGCGCCGCTTGGGACGGCCCCGCCTGCGCCTCCCGCCGCTCGCGCCACTCGCGGGCCAGCCGGCGGACGAGCGCGAGCTCGGCCTGGAAGTCCACGTAGTGCGGGAGCTTGAGGTGCTCGACGAAGCCCGTCGCCTGCACGTTGTCGCAGTGGCTGATCACGAACTCCTCGTCCTGAGCGGGGGCGGTCACGCGCTCGCCGAGCTCGTCGGCGCGGAGGGCCCGGTCGACGAGCGCCATCGACATCGCCTTGCGCTCGCTCCGCCCGAAGGCGAGGCCGTAGCCGCGGGTGAACTGGGCCGGCCGGTCGGCGCTGCCCGTGAACTGGTTGACCATCTGGCACTCGGTGACCTCGATCCGCCCGAGCGGCACCGCGAAGCCGAGCTCCGGGGCGTCGAGCTCCACCTCGACCTCGCCGACGCGGATCTCGCCCGCGAACGGGTGCGTCGTGCCGAAGCCGCGCTGCGTGGAGTAGCCGAGCCCGAGGAGGAAGCCCTCGTCGCCGCGGGCGAGGGCCTGCAGGCGCTCGGCGCGGGTCATCGGGTAGACCGTCGGCTCGCGCGTGATGTCGGCGGGCTCCTCGTCGTCCTGGCCGGGGTGGGAGTCGGGCTCGATCAGCGCGCTCGCGCCGAGGAGGTCGGCCACGCGCGGCATCGCGGCGCCCGCGTCCGCATCGGCGTCGCGCGACGTCACCGGCGCCGCCTCGGCGTCGGTGAAGAGGCGGTGCGTGTAGTCGAAGGTCGCGCCGAGCTGCTGGCCGCCCGGCAGGTCCTTGAACGTCGCGGAGACGCGGCGCTGCGGCGGGAGCCCGGCGGTGTCCACCGGCAGCGTGCACCCGAAGCGCGGCAGCGTCGTGCGGTAGGAGCGCAGCAGGGTCACGGCCTCGAGCACGTCGCCCTGCGCTTGGATGAGGGCGCGCGCGGCGAGCTCCGGGTCGTGCAGCGAGCCCTCCGTCATCACGCGGGAGACGAGGACGCCGAGCTGGCCGGCCACCTGCCCGGCCTCGATCCGAGCGGATCCGGGGGCACCCCGGCCCTCGGCGGCGAGCAGGGCGTGCGCGGCGGCGATCGCCCGCTCCCCGCCCTTGACGGCGACGTACATCAGGCCTCCGATCGGGGGTCGACCGCCCGGAGGCGGGTGGTGCGGGGGAGCGCGGCGACGGATCCCGCGTCGACGAGTAGCAGGTCGACGCCGCGCGGGAAGCGCTCGCCGTTCGCGCGCCAGGCGTCGAGGAGGGCGTCGTCGGCCCAGGGGGCGTCGGCGATCGCGTGCCCGTCGATGCCGGGGCCCTCGGCGCGGATCCGCCGGGCGCCGACCGCGTCGCGCACGTCGAGGAGCGCGGTCGCGGAGCGGTGCGGCTCCTCGTCGGTGCCGGCGGCGAGCTCCGCGAGCGGGGGCAGCGACGACGGGTCGGCGAGCACGAAGTCGGCCTCGGCCGCCGCGGTGACGAGGCGCACGCCCGTGTGGAACGTGAGCCAGGAGGTCACCTCGGCGTCGGCCGCGCGACGCGGGTCGAGCCACAGCGCCGACTCCTCGTCGAGCACGGTGAGGGCGACGGCGCCGAGCCCCGGGCCGAGGCCGGCGGGCGCCTCGGCGGGGCCCGTGAGCGGGTGGATCCGCGTCGGGTGCGCGAGCGCGTCGAGCAGCGCGCGGAAGGCGGCCTGCGCGCCGCGCGTCGCGTCGCCGAACCCCGGAGCGGGGATGCCGGGGGCGGGGACTCCGGGCGCGCGGTCGCCGGGCGCGCGGCCCGTCGCGGCGGTCACCCGTTCTCCCGGGCGACGGTGAAGAAGTCCACGAGCGTGCTGCGGGCCTCGGCGGCGCGGACGTCGTCCGCCTCGGCGCGCGCCCGCTCGAGCGGCGCGACGACCTCGGCGAGCACGCGGTCGTGCAGGCCGGCGTCGAGCAGCATCCCGTCGAACAGGGCGGCGAGGCGCGCGTGCTCGAGGTCGGATCCGAGGACGTACGAGCTGCCGAGGGCATCCGCCGCCATGGCCGGGCCGTGCAGCCGGAGGGTGGCGCGCGTGACGGTGGCCTCGCCGAGGTTGAAGCGCGCGCCGCCGGCGTCGACGCGGCCGCGCACCATGACGAGCCCGGCCTCGGGACCCCGGATGTGCTGCACGCAGGGCTTGGGCTCCCACGCCGTCCACGCGGCGTCGAGGGCTCCGACGTCGGCGGCGGAGAGGACGCGCATCCAGCGCTGCCGGGCGGCGACGTCCTCCCGTCCGGTGCTGCTGGTCGTGGTCGTCGTCATCGCCGCGATCCCTCCAAGTTGTCTGCTGATCTAGATAAGTCGAACCTAGCGGCCGACGGCGCGCGGGAGCCCGCCCGCGCGCGTCGAGCCGGTCGCGAGCAGGTGAACAGGTGGGGAACGCGGGCGGCGTCCGGGCGGGCCGCGGCGTCCGGCGGGCGCCTCCCGGCGCGGGTCGGGCGGATCCCGGCCGATAGCATCGACGGGACATGGCGACCCAGAGCAGATCCACGAGCGGGTACTCCGCCTGGCGGCTCATCGCGGAGGAGCTGCGCGCCGAGATCCTGCAGGGCACCGTGCCGGCCGGCGCGAAGCTCTCCTCGGAGAGCGAGCTGGCCGAGCGCTTCGAGGTCCACCGCCACACCGTGCGGCAGGCCGTCGCGGCCCTCGCGACGGACGGGCTCGTCGTCTCGAAGCGCGGCAGCGGCACGTTCGTGACCGCGCACGATGTCATCGTCCACCGCATCGGACTGCGCACCCGGCTCAGCGACAGCCTCGCGGGCCGCGGCAGCGCGGCGGCGGGGGAGCTGCTCGAGTGGGCCGTCGAGGATCCGCCCGCCGACGTCGCCGAGCGCCTCCGCCTCGACGGCCGCCCGGCCCTCCGCCTCGAGACCCTGCGGCTCGTCGACGGTCGGCCCGTCGTGCGCGCGACGTCGTGGCTCGTCGACGAGCTCGTGCCGGGCATCGTGGAGCACTACGGACCGGACGGGTCGATGACGACGGCCCTGCGCGCCGTCGGCGTCGACGACTACCTGCGCTCCGCCACCACCGTGACCGGCCGCCTCGCGACGGCCGCCGAGTCTGCGGAGCTGCGGCTCCCATCCGGCGCGGTCGTGCTCGTGGTCCGCGCCCTCAACACGCTGCCCGACGGCACGCCGCTCCTCATCAACGTCACGCGCTTCGCGGCCGACCGCGTCGAGCTCGACGTGGAGCACGGCAGGGCGCGGCCGGAGGGCTGACCGCCGCCGTCGCGGACGTACGCTGGCACCATGCGGTCATTCCGACGTGCGGGATCCGCGCGCACCCCCGAGCCCGGCGACGGCTCCATGCCCGACACCCGCGGCCCCGCCCGCGCCCCGCGCGCGAAGCTCCCGCGCGACGTGCTCGTCCTCGGCGTCATCGCGTTCTTCGTGATGGTCGGCTTCGGCGTGGTCGTGCCCGTGCTGCCCGTCTACGCCGAGAGCTTCGGCGTCGGCAGCTTCGAGGTCGGCGCCGTCATCTCGGCGTTCGCGCTCATGCGCTTCGTGATGAGCCCGTTCGTCGCGCGCCTCATCGACTGGAGCGGGGAGCGCACCGTGCTCGCGGTGGGCATCGGGATCGTCGCCGTCTCCTCCGGCCTCGCCGGCCTCGCGCAGGACTACGTGCAGCTGCTCCTCCTCCGCGGCGCGGGCGGCATCGGGTCGGCGATGTTCTCGGTGGCCGCGATGACGCTGCTGCTCGGCTCCACGGATCCCACGCGCCGCGCCCGCGCGATCGGCTTCTACCAGGGCGGCTTCCTCATCGGCGGCATGGCCGGCCCCGCGCTCGGCGCCGTGCTCGCGACCATCTCGCTCACCGCTCCCTTCTTCTTCTACGCGGCCACGCTCGCCGTCGCGAGCGTCATCGGGCTGCTCCTGCTGCGGCCGCGCACACGTGACGTCGCCGCGACCGGGACGCCCGAGGTCGTGATCCCGTTCGGCCGCGTGCTGCGCGACCCGCGCTACCGGGCGGCGCTGCTCGCGAACCTCGGCAACGGGTGGGCGTCGATGGGCGTCCGCAGCGCGCTGATCCCGCTGCTCGTCGTGGCCGTGATCGGCGCGGACCCCTCCGCCACCGGCATCGCGTTCGCGTGCGCCGCCGTGGTGCAGGCGCTCGCGCTCGCGCCGGCCGCGCGCTTCGTGGACACGCGCGGTCGCCGGCCCGCGATCGTCGGCGCGTACGGGGTCGCCGGGCTGCTGATGATCGCCATCCCGTTCGCCCCGGACATGGTCGTGCTCACCGTGCTGCTCTGCGTCTACGGCGCGGCCGCGTCGTTCATGGGCACGGCGCCGGCGGCCGCGGTCGGCGACGCCGCGGGCGCCCGCAGCGGACGTCCCGTCGCGGTGTTCTCGATGGTGTCGGACCTCGGCGCGATCGTCGGCCCGCTCGTCGCGGGCTTCCTCGCGGACGCGTTCTCGTACCCGGTCGCCTTCGCGACGGGCGCGGTGCTCCTGCTCGCCGCCTCCGCGTACGCGCTGCTGCGCATGCCGCGGGACGAGCGCGTGGCGGCGCCCGCCGCGGGCTGATCCGGTCGCCCCGCACCTCCTCCGCAGCCGGATCCGCAGCCGGAGCGGTCGCCGCCGGGCGTCATGCGCAGCATCCGGTCCCGCGCTATCCGTATCCTCGACACCGTGACGACTCCCCCGAAGAAGCCGCTTCCCCTCGAGCACGACTCCACCCGCGACGGCACGCGCGACGCCGTCGAGCCGGCGCTCCGCTCCGACGTCAGCCACCTCGGCGGCCTCCTCGGCCAGGTGCTCCGCGAGTCCGGCGGCGACGACCTGCTGCGCGACGTCGAGCGGCTGCGCGAGCTGGTCATCGACGCGTACGAGAGCGCGCGCGACGCCTCCATCGACGACGCCGAGCGGCTGGTCGCGACCTTCACGCCCGAGCGCGCCGAGCAGGTCGCCCGCGCGTTCACCTGCTACTTCCACCTGGCGAACCTCGCCGAGGAGCACCACCGCGTGCGCGTCCTCCGCGAGCGCGAGGCCGCGTCGGGATTCGTGCCCGACTCCATCCCGGACGCCGTCGGCAAGCTCACCGAGGAGCTCGGCCGCGAGGAGGCCATGCGCCGCCTCGGCGAGATGCGCTTCCACCCGGTGCTCACCGCGCACCCGACCGAAGCGCGGCGCCGCGCGGTGGCCACGGGGATCCGCCGCATCGGCGACCTGCTCACCGAGCGCGACGGCGCCATGGCGGGCACGCTCACCGGGCAGGACGTCGACCGCCGGCTGCTCGAGGAGATCGACGGCCTCTGGCGCACGTCGCCGCTCCGCACCACGCGGCCCACGCCGCTCGACGAGGTCCGCACCGCCATGGGCGTCTTCGACCAGACGCTGTTCGAGGTCGTCCCGCGCGTCTACCGCCTGCTCGACGACTGGCTGCTCGGCGATGGGGCCGGCGTGCGCGACGCGGTCGCGCCCGCGTTCTTCCGGCTCGGCAACTGGATCGCGGCGGATCGCGACGGCAACCCGTACGTCACCGCGGCGGTCACCGAGGAGGCCGCGGGCATCGCCAGCGAGCACATCCTGCTGGGGCTCGAGCGCGTCGCCCTCCGCGTCGGCCGCTCGCTCACGCTCGGCGACGCCGACACCCCGCCGAGCGCCGAGCTGCGGGAGCTCGCCGCCGCGCAGGATGCGCTCGCGCCGCACCTCACCGCCCGGATCGGCACGCGCGCCCCGGCCGAGCTGCACCGCCGCGTGCTCCTCGTGATCGCCGGCCGCCTCGCCGCCACGCGCGAGCGACACGACGATCCCATCGCCTACCCGTCCGCCGCCGAGCTGCTCGCCGACCTCCGCGTGCTGCAGGCGTCGCTGCGCGGCGCGGGCGCGCACCGCATCGCGGGCGGCGAGCTGCAGGGCCTCGTCTGGCAGGCCGAGACCTTCGGCTTCCACCTCGCCGAGATGGAGGTGCGCCAGCACTCCCAGGTGCATCGCGAGGCGCTCCGCGAGGTGCTGGCCGTGGCCGACGCCGACGCGTCCGGCGAGCAGGCGCCCGAGCTCGCGCCCATGACGGTCGAGGTGCTCGACGTGTTCCGCACGCTCGCCCGCCTCCAGGAGCGGCACGGCGTCGCGCCGTTCTCCCGCTTCATCGTCTCGTTCACGCAGTCGGCCGACGACATCCGCACGGTGCACGAGCTGGCCGCCCTCGCGCTCGGCTCCGCGGAGGACGCGCCCGTCCTCGACGTCATCCCGCTGTTCGAGACGTTCGCGGACCTCAACGCGAGCACGGAGATCCTCGACGGCATGATCCGGCTGCCCCAGGTCGCGGCCCGCCTCGCGCAGACGGGCCGCAAGCTCGAGGTCATGCTCGGCTACTCCGACTCGTCGAAGGACGTCGGGCCCGTCTCCGCGACGTTCGCGCTGTTCGACGCGCAGGCCCGCATCGCCGCGTGGGCGCGCGAGAACGACATCGAGCTGACGCTCTTCCACGGCCGCGGCGGCGCCCTCGGCCGGGGCGGCGGACCGGCCGACCGCGCGGTCCGGGCGCAGCCGCCGGGATCCGTCGACGGCCGCTTCAAGCTCACCGAGCAGGGCGAGGTGATCTTCGCCCACTACGGCGACAAGCGCATCGCCGCCCGGCACATCGAGCAGATGGCCGCCGCGACGCTGCTCGCCTCCGCGCCGTCGAACGAGGAGCGCAACGCGGCCGCCGCGCACGGATCCGCCGAGATGGTCCGCACGATGGACGAGGCCTCGCGCGCCCGCTTCTTCGAGCTCGTGAAGGCGCCCGGCTTCGCGCCGTGGTTCGCGCAGGTCACGCCGATGGAGGAGATCGGGCTGCTCGCGCTCGGCTCACGGCCCGCCCGCCGCGGGCTGTCGGTCGAGTCGCTCGAGGACCTGCGGGCGATCCCGTGGGTGTTCGCGTGGACGCAGGCGCGCATCAACCTCACGGGCTGGTTCGGCCTCGGATCCGCGCTGGCCGCCGTCGGCGACGAGGACGTGCTCCGGAAGGCCTACGAGGAGTGGCCGCTGTTCACCTCGATGATCGACAACGTCGAGATGTCGCTCGCCAAGACCGACGGCCGCCTCGCGGAGCGCTACCTGGCGCTCGGCGACCGGCCGGATCTCGCGGCGCTCGTCACCGAGGAGATGGAGCTCACGCGCGAGTGGGTGCGGAAGGCCACCGGTCGCGGCGAGATCCTCGAGGGCCGTCCGGTGCTGCGGCGCGCGGTGCGCCTGCGCAGCCCGTACGTCGACGCGCTCTCGCTGCTCCAGCTGCGCGCCCTCCGCGCGCTGCGCACCGCGGACGAGGGATCGCCCGCGCAGGGCGCGCCCGGCCAGGCCGACCCGACGGATCCGGACCACCGGCTCCTGCTGCTCACCGTCAACGGCATCGCGGCGGGGCTGCAGAACACGGGGTGATCCGGGCCGCACTCGCACGACGGCGGCCGGTCCCCGAGGGAGCCGGCCGCCGTCGTCCGTCGTGCGGGGCGCGCGCTACGCCGCCCCGACCTCCCGGCGGATCGCCGCCGCGAACCGGTCGATGTCGTCCTCGGTGGTGTCGAACGAGCACATCCAGCGCACCTCGCGGCGGGCCGGGTCCCAGTCGTAGAAGCGGAACTCGGAGCGGAGGCGGTCGGCGACGCCCTCGGGCAGGATCGCGAACAGGCCGTTCGCCTGCGTCTCCTGCGTGAACTCGACGCCGTCGACGCCGTCCAGCGCGGACCGGAGTCGGGCGGCCATGCCGTTCGCGTGGCGCGCGGAGCGGAGGTAGAGCGGCACGCCGTCGACCTCGGATCCGAGCAGCGCCAGCAGCTGCGCGCTCACGAACCGCATCTTCGAGGCGAGCTGCATGTTGAGCTTGCGCAGGTAGGTCAGCCCCTCCGACGCCTCGGGGTCGAGCACCACGATCGCCTCGCCGTAGAGCAGGCCGTTCTTGGTGCCGCCGAAGCTGACGACGTCGACGCCCGCGTCGGACGTGAACGCGCGGAACGGCGCGTCCAGCGTGGCCGCGGCGTTCGACAGGCGCGCGCCGTCCATGTGCAGGCGCATGCCGCGCTCGTGCGCGTGGTCGGCGATCGCCCGCACCTCGGCCGGCGTGTAGACGGTGCCGAGCTCGGTGGTCTGCGTGATGCTCACGGCGAGCGGCTGCGCGCGGTGCTCGTCGCCCCAGCCCCACGCCTCGCGGTCGATGAGATCGGGCGTGAGCTTGCCGTCCTCGGTGGGCACCTGCAGCAGCTTGATCCCGGCGACGCGCTCGGGGGCGCCGCCCTCGTCGGTGTTGATGTGCGCCGTCGTCGCGCAGACCACGGCGCCCCAGCGCGGCAGCATCGAGAGGAGGCCGGTGACGTTCGCGCCCGTGCCGTTGAAGACGGGGAACGCCTCGGCGCCGCGGCCGAAGTGCTCGCCGACGACCTCCTGGAGGCGGGCCGTGTACGCGTCGCCGCCGTACGCGACCTGGTGCCCGCCGTTCGCGGCGGCGATGGCCTCGAGCACCTCGGGGTGGATCCCGGAGTAGTTGTCGGAGGCGAAGCCGCGGGCGGCGGTGTCGTGGAGGCGGTAGGGGGAGGCGGGGGTGGTGGCGTCGGTCACCTGTCCATCCTCGCCTACGGGCCGTCCCGGCCGTGCGCGTCCGCCTAGCCTTCGAGCATGCGATCCCGGCTCCTCCACGCCCGCGAGTCCTTCTGGCTCCTGCCCGCGCTGCTCGGCCTCGGGGCGGTGGTGCTCGCGCTCGGCCTCGTGGAGGTCGACCGGTTGCTCCTCGCCGCCGGGATCGACGAGATCCCGCTCGTGGAGGACCTGTCGGCGACCGGCGGCCGGGCGATCCTCTCGGCCATCGGCGGCACGATGCTCGGCGTCGCGGCGACCTCGTTCTCCATCACGATCTCGGTGCTCGCGACGACCTCGTCCTCCTACGGGCCGCGGCTGGTGCGGAACTTCATGGCCGACCGCGGCAACCAGGTCGTGCTCGCGGTGCTGACCTCGACGTTCCTGTACTCGCTCATCGTGCTGCGCTCCATCCACACGGAGGAGGACGGCGTGATCGGGTTCGTGCCGGTGCTCGCCGTGAGCGCGGCCGTCCTGCTCGCTGTGGCGGACGTCGCGGTGCTCGTGTACTTCATCCACCACATCGCGATGTCGGTGCAGGTGACGACGCTGCAGACGCGCGTGCTCGCGGACCTCGAGCGCGTGATCGACGTGACGCGGCCGGCGCGGGACGAGGGGACGGACGCCGCGGCGACGGACGGACTCGGCGACCCGGATCCCCAGGGACCCGTGCACGTGGTCCGCGCGGCCGCCACCGGCTACGTCACTGGCGTCGACCTCGCGGCGCTCGTCGCCGACGCGACCCGGCGGGGCGCGCGGCACCGGGTGGTCGCGCTGCCGGGCGCGCACGTGGTGGACGGGGATCCGCTCGTCGAGGTCGTCGGCGGCGACGCGGACGCGGACGACGCGGCCGCCCGCCTCGCGTTCGACCTGCAGCCCGCGCGCACCCCGCACCAGGACATCGACTACGCCGTGCAGCAGATGGTGGAGATCGGCGTGCGCGGCCTCGCCTCCGGCACCAACGACCCGTACACGGCGGTCGGCGCGCTCGACGCCCTGTCCGGCGCGCTCCGCACGCTCTGCCTCCGGCCGACGCCCGAGGTGGACGTGCGGCGCGACGCCGACGGGGTACCGCGTGCGGTGATCCGCTGGCCGCGGCCGACCGCGCTCGTGTCCGAGGCGTTCCTCGCGATCCGCGCGTACGGGGTGGGGCAGGCGATCGTGATGCGCGCGACCCTGCGGCTCGCCGACCGGCTGGCCGCGGTCGCCGACGACGAGGTGCGCGCGACCCTGCACCGCGAGGTCCGGGCGCTCGCCGCCTCCTACGAGCGGACCGACCCCGAGGCCGTGGACGCGGATCCGCTGCGGGCCCGGCTCGCCGACCTCGAGGCGCGGCTGGCGGGCGCGCGCGGCTGAGGGCGGCTCGGGAGCCACGCCGCGGCCGCGCGGCCGCTACTCCGGGAACCCGTGCAGCGCCACGTGCTGGAGCAGGATCACGGTCTTGCCGTCGGCGATGCGGCCGTCGGCGACCATCGCGAGCGCCTCCTCGAGCGTGACCTCGATCCGCTCGATGTCCTCGCCCTCCTCGGCGACGCCGCCGCCCGCGCCCACGACGTCGGCCGGCGTGTAGGACGCGAGGTAGTGGTGCACGCGCTCGGTCACGGATCCGGGGCTCATGAACAGGTCGAACAGGTGCGTGAGCGCGACGACCTCCACGCCGAGCTCCTCGCGGGCCTCGCGGCGGATCGCGTCCTCGGGGCTGTCCTCGTCGAGCAAGCCGGCCGCCGCCTCGACGAGCATGCCGTCGGGGTGGCCGTTGACGTAGGCCGGGTAGCGGAACTGGCGCGTGAGGAGGATCCGGTGCGTGTCGGCCGCGTAGAGCAGCACGGTCGCGCCGTCGCCCCGGTCGTAGGTCTCGCGCTGCTGCTCCTGCCAGGATCCGTCGCGGAGCCGCAGGTCGAGCGTCGTCCGGCGGAGCACGTGCCAGCCGTCGGAGGTGACCTCCACACGCGTCACGACGACGTCCGGGTTCCGATCGAGGTCCGTCCCGCGCAGGTGGAGGCCGGTGCGGCCCCGCGAGTCGGGCACGGTCTCACCGGGGCGCGTCATGCTGCCATCCTCGCGGGGTGCCCGGCGCCGGCGCGTCCGCCGGAGGGCGGACCGCCGCGCGACCCGCCGATCCGCTGACCCGCTCAGATCGTCGTCGTGAGCACCCCGCCGTCCGCGCGGAGGGCGGCGCCGTTGGTCGCGGAG
Organism: Clavibacter phaseoli; assembly: GCF_021922925.1. Taxonomy (NCBI): domain Bacteria; kingdom Bacillati; phylum Actinomycetota; class Actinomycetes; order Micrococcales; family Microbacteriaceae; genus Clavibacter; species Clavibacter phaseoli. The sequence goes on along the minus strand of NZ_CP040786.1, from coordinate 2,451,157 downwards.
GCGACGGGGCTCGCGAGGTAGGTCACGAGGCTCGCGATCTCGGCGGGTTCCAGGAAGCGCTCCAGCAGCGTCGTGCGGTTCCGGCCGATGATCGCCGCGCGCATCTCGTCCGTCGGCACGCCCTGCGCCGCGGCGATCCCCGCGACGGTCCGGGCGACCCCGTCGGACCAGGTGGGCCCGCCGATCACCGAGTTCACCGTCACTCCCGTGCCGCGCGTGCGCTTGGCGAGTCCGTTGCCGAGCGCGAGCATCGCCGCCTTGCTGACGCCGTAGGGGATCATGTCGGCCGGCACGTCGACGCCCGACTCGCTGCCGACGAAGACGATCCGGCCCCAGCCGCGCGCGAGCATGCCGGGGAGGAGGCGGCGGGAGAGCCGGACGCCGCTCATGAGGTCGACCTCGAGGTAGCGCATCCACTCGGCGTCGTCGGTCGTGTCGACGTCGGCGAGGCCGAAGAGCCCGACGTTGTTGACGAGGACGTCCACCTCGCCCAGCGCGTCGAGAAGGCGCGCGACCTGGCCGGCGTCGGCGAAGTCGGCGACGAGGCCCGCGGGATCCGACCCCGGGTGCTCCTCGCGGAGGCGCGCGACGGCGGCCTCGACGCGCGCGGCGTCCCGCCCGTTGACGGTGACGCGCACGCCCTCGGCGGTGAGCGCGGACGCGATCGAGTAGCCGATGCCCTCCGTCGATCCGCTCACGAACGCCGTCCTGCCCTGCAGCCGCATGTCCATGTCCGCTCCTCCGGTCGCTTGCCTGGTCAACTCATACTGGCGGCGATCGCTTGCGCAGGCAAGTCATCAGCGCGGCTGCCCTAGGCTGGCGGCATGTCGCGCGCCGCCGATCCCGAGGGCCTCCGTCCCGAGCAGCTCGAGGTCTGGGCATCCCTCGCGACGCTCATGCAGCGGCTCCCCGCGGCGCTCGACGCGCAGCTGCAACGCGACAGCGGCGTCACCCACTTCGAGCACGGCGTGCTCCACGCGCTCGACTCCGCGCCCGACCGCACGCTCCGCATGAGCGCGCTCGCGGGTTACGCGGGCTCCACCCTGTCCCGGCTCTCGCGCGCGGCCACGCGGCTCGAGGGCAAGGGGTGGATGCGGCGCTCGACGGACCCGACGGACGGCCGCTTCACGCTCGCGCACCTCACCGACGAGGGCCACGAGCAGGTGACGCGCGCGACGCCCGGGCACCAGGCGCTCGTCCAGCGGCTCGTGTTCGACGCGCTCACCGAGCGGCAGGCGCGGCAGCTCGGGGAGATCAGCCGGCGGCTCGCGGAGGCGGCGGGCGACGCGCCCGCGTGGCGGCCGCCGGGATCCGCGGCGACGGCGACGGACGCCGGTGGCGCGTCCGGTGCGGCCGAGAGCGGCCTCACCGACGCGCCCTGATCAGGCGCGGCCCTGCAGGATCAGGTTCCAGTACACCCACGGGAGCACGTACCGGTCGGCGAGGAACGTGATGCGGCGCTCCTTCGCGAGGCCCTTCCAGCCCGGGATCGTGGGCTTCGGGCGGTAGCGGTCGTCGAACTCGGCGAAGACGACGGTCGAGCGCGAGACCACGAACGGGCACACGGAGTACCCGTCGTACGTCTGCGGCAGCGGCTTCCCCTTCCGCGCCGCGACGAGGTTCTTCGCGACCGCGGTGGTCTGCTGGCGCAGCGCCCCGCCGGACTTCGAGTTGGTCGTCGCGGCGGCGTCGCCGAGCGCCCAGACGTCGGGGAAGCGCGGGTGGCGGAGGGTCAGCGGATCCACCTCCACGAAGCCGCCCGCGTCGCCCGGGGCCGCGAGGCCCGTGCCGGCCAGCCAGTCGGGCGCGGACTGCGGCGGCACCGCGTGCAGCACGTCGTAGGGGAGGGTCTCGCGCCCGGCGTCGGCGAGGCCCTGCTGCGCGGCGTGGTCGGGGCCGAGGAGCGCGCGGGCCCGGTCGACGCCGGCGATCTCGACGGTGCGGGCGACCGGATCCACGCCCACGAGCTCGCGCCCGTACCGCACCTCGATGCCGTACTCGGCGACCTTGCGCTCGAGCTCGGCGTCGACGAGCGGCATGCCGAACATGGTGGGCGTCGGCACGACCAGCACCACGCGGATGTCGTCGAGCACGCCGATCGCGCGCCAGTGGTCGCACGCGAGGTACATGGGCTTCTGCGCCGCCCCCGAGCAGGTGCCGGGGCCGTCGGGCTGCGTGAAGACGACCGTGCCGGAGCGCACGTCGCGCAGCACCTGCGAGGCCTTGCGCGCGTAGTGGTGCTCGTAGTTCGAGATGCCGACGGGCGAGTCCATCGCCTCGGCGAGGCCGGGCACGCGGTCCCAGTCCTTCTGGATGCCGGGGCACACGATGAGGTCGCCGTAGGAGATGCGCGCGCCGGACTCGAGGGCGACCGTCTTCGCGACCGGGTCGATGCCCGCGACGCGGTCCTGGATCCACGTGACGCCCTTCGGCGTGACGGACCCCTGCGGCCGGGTGGCCTGCGACGCCCGCGCGGTGCCGCCCGCCACGTGCGAGAACATCGGCTGGTAGTAGTGCGTGTCGCGCGGCTCGACCACCGCGACGTCGTCGACGCCGTACCGCCGGAGCCGGCCCGCGACCGAGAGCCCCGCGTTCCCCCCGCCGATGACGAGGACGTCGTGGTGCGGGGTCGTGCCGGGGGCAGCGGTCATGGGCTCACCCTAGGCCGGGGGTGCGACATGCGTCCGGGCGGGAGGAGGCGCCGGCCGGGTCAGGCGGGAGGCGCGCCCTCCTCGACCAGGCGGCAGGTGACGCGCACGAGGGCCGTGGCGCCGAGGCCGGGCTCGGCGTCGAGGAGCTCGCGGACGCGCTCGCCGACCGCGCGGATCACGTCCGCGGCGGGGCGGTCGGCGGCCGTCGCGACGTGGGTCGCGACGGTGACGGATCCCTCCCGGCGGTCGACGTCGACGAGCACGTCGGGAGCCTCGAGGCGCAGCCGGCCGGCGATCGCGATGGCGGCGGCCTCGAGCGGGGGCTGCGCGGGGTACACGCCCGTCACGCCGTCGACCGCGCGGACGGCGGCGGTGAGGCGGCGCGAGAGGTCGGCGTCGTCGGTCACGGGCGGTCCTCCTCGGGCGGGGCGGCGGGAGCCGCGTCGGGGTCGCCCGGCGGCCGGATGTCGTCCACGGTCACGTCGATCCCGCCCACGGTCAGCTCGGTGTGCCGGGCGAGCGCCGCGCGGATCCGGGCGCGCAGCCGGTCGGCGACCCCGGCGACGGACAGCGGGAACTCGAGCGCGCACGTCACGTCGACGCGGATCACCGCGCCCGGCGTCGCCACGTCGCCGTCGAGGACGCAGCGGCCCATGATCACGCCGCCCATGCTGTCGCCCGCGCGGCGCACGATGCCGCGGACGGCCGCCTCCGTGATGGTGAGGCGCAGCGTCGGATCCGGGTGGCTGATCGGCACGTCGCGGCCCGAGCGCACCTCGGCGCCGATGGTGTCGAGGAGGCCGGAGATCCACGCGGCGTCGCGGTCGGGATCGCCGTCGGCCTCGCGGCGGAGGCCGGAGGCGGAGAGTTCGGAGAGGCGGGTCAGGTTGGCGAGGGCGAGGCGGCAGGCGGCGGATCCCTCGATGGCGGGGTCGGCCGGCGTGCGTCCGCGGTCGAGGTAGTCGGCGAGCTCCTCCATGGTGCGGCCGTCGACCAGGTCCGCGACGTCGTCGTCGTGGGCAGCGCCGTCGTCGGGCGGATCCGGGCGCGTGCCCGAGGTGTCGGTCATCGCCATGCCTCCAGTTCGCGGAGCAGGGACCGCCGCGCCCGGGCCAGCAGGCCGCGCACGGTGGAGAGGGGGAGGTCGAGCTCGTCCGCGATCTCCTGGTAGCTGAGGTCCGCCGTCTCCCGGAGGAGCCAGCACCTCCGCTGGTCGTCCGGCAGCCTGCCGACAGCGTCCCACACGGCGTCGAGCTGGAGCCGGGTCTCGACGATGCGCTCGGGGCCGCGCGCGGCGGGCGCCGCCGGATCCCAGTCGTCGATATCGTCGTGGTGGCGGCGGACGCGGATCCGGTCGATGGCCTTGTGGGTGACGATGCGGATCAGCCACGAGCGGACGCCCGCGGGGCTCTCGAGCTCGCCGAGCCGGCGCCAGCCCGTGAGGAAGGACTCCTGCACGACGTCGTCGGACTCGATGTCGGAGCCGAGGATGCGCGCCGCGTACACGCGCATGAGCGGTCCGTGGCGTCGGGCCAGCTGCGCGAACGCCTGCACGTCGCCGTCGGCCGCGCGCGACGCGAGGGTGGCGTCGGCGGCGTGGAGGAGCGGATCCTCGTCGGTGCCGATGATCGCCTCCAGCCGGTCTCGTCGTCCGCGGCAGGTGTGCCGGCCGCGCCCCGGACCGAGCATGCCCGACGGCCGCGGGGGCCTCCGGCCGCATGGCCGGAAAGCGCACGCGGGATGCCGCCCGGTGGCCGCGGAGCGAAGCCCGGTCGCTCCCGCCTGGAGGAACGCTGGACGTCCGGGACGAGCCGGGTGCCCGGCCCGTCTCCTTGACGTGCCGGTGATCCAGCCGGCATCGCGGTCCCTCACGGGAGCGCGACCCATCCACCACAGGAGCACCACATGACCGACGTCACCCCCGCCACCGCCTCCAGCCGCGCCGCCGCGAAGCACACCCCCGCCGACTCGGCTGCCGGCAAGAACACGATCGCCGACGGCGTCGTCGAGAAGGTCGCCGGCATCGCGGCCCGCCAGGTGGCCGGCGTCCACGACCTCGGCAACGGCGCGGCCCGTGCCGTCGGCGCGATCCGCAACGTCATCGGCCAGCAGGACCGCGGCCAGGGCATCTCCGTCGAGGTCGGCGAGAAGCAGGTCGCCGCGGACATCGTCGTCGTCGCCGAGTACCCCGTCGCGCTGCAGGACCTCGCCGACCGGATCCGCGAGTCCGTCACCGACGCGATCTCGCAGGTCGTCGGCATGGACGTCACCGAGGTCAACGTCACCGTCTCCGACGTGCACATCCCGTCGGACGACAAGGACGACGACGACGACTCGAAGAGCCGCGTCCAGTAGCACCGCCCGCGCGGACGGGACCGGGTACGCCCCGGTCCCGTCGCCGTGCGCGGGGCGTCCCGTCCCGCGCGACCCGCACCACCCTCCGCATCCCCACCGCCACCAGCATCCGCACCGCCACCAGCATCCGCACCACCGCCAGCACCACAGAGGACACGCACCGATGAGCAAGTCGAGCACCGCCGCGAGGGCGCCCCGCGACACCCCCGCGCAGGGCCGCGGCCAGAAGGCGGCATCCGCCGCGCACCGCCCGTCGGCCGCCGCGCGCTGGGGCGCCGAGGCGTTCGGCACCTTCCTCCTCGTGTTCGGCGGCGTCGGCACCGCGCTGTACGCGTCCGCGTTCCCCGACGACGGCAACGCCACGGGCGTCGGCTTCCTCGGCGTCGCGCTCGCGTTCGGCCTCACCGTCATGGCGGGCGTCGCCGCGGTCGGCGGGATATCCGGCGGCCACTTCAACCCCGCCGTCTCCGTCGGCCTCGCGTTCGCCGGCCGCATCGGCTGGCGCGAGGTGCCCGGCTACGTGATCGCGCAGCTCGTCGGCGGGATCCTCGCCTCCAGCGCCCTCGCCCTCATCGCCGCCGACGGCCCCGCCGGGTACCTCGCCGCGGCCCGGGACGCGGGCTTCGCGTCGAACGGCTACGGCGACGCATCGCCCGGCGGCTTCGGCCTCGCCGCCGTCCTGCTCACCGAGGTGATCCTCACCGCGGTCTTCGTCACCGTGATCCTCGCCGTCACCGGCCAGAAGGCGTACGCGGCCGTCGCGCCGATCGTCATCGGGCTGACGCTCACCCTGATCCACCTCATCAGCATCCCGGTCAGCAACACCTCCGTGAACCCGGCCCGCTCCATCGCGGCCGCGATCTACGGCGGACCCGTCGCGCTCGGGCAGGTGTGGGCGTTCATCGTCGCGCCGCTGGTCGGCGCCGCGATCGCCGGGCTCGCGCACCGCGCGCTGACCCGCGCCGCCGACGTCCCCGCCTGATCGACCGCGCCCGCCCGCGTCTCGCGCACCCCGCGCACCCACCCCGCATCCGCACCACCGAAGGAGCACCGCCGTGAACGACGCCGCACCCGCCATCCGTCCCATCGACCTGACCGGCATCGACGCCGCGCACCCGGAGGGGGAGACGGCCGCGCACCGCATCGGCGTCGCCGCGGCCGAGACCGCCGCGGGCGTCACGGGCGTGCACCACCTCGGCGGCTCGGCCGCGCGGGCGCTCGACGCGGCGTCGCGGGCGATCCGCGGCACGAGCACCGGACCCGGCGTCACGGTCTCCGAGGAGGCCGGCGGCACCGTGATCGACATCGACCTCGTGGTCGAGTACCCGACGCCCGTGCAGGACGTCGTCGACGAGACGCGCGAGCAGGTGGCCCGCGCCGCCCGGCAGATCGCGCCCGGCGCGGTGCGCGTCAACATCCGCGTGACCGACGTGCATGGACCGTTCGACGACGAGCAGTCGCCCGCGGGCGCCGCGCTCGAGAAGGCGAAGGGCGCGGGATCGGACGCGCTCGCGAAGGCCAAGGCGGCCGGATCCGAGGGGCTCGACAGGGCGAAGGCCGCGGGAGCCGAGGCCGCCGACCGTGCCCGCGACGCCGGGGACCGGATCCAGGACGCCTCCGCCGACGCCGCCGCCCGCGCGCAGGACGCCGGATCGCGCGCCGCCGACACGGCCAGGGAGATCGGCTCCGAGGTGGCCGACCGGGCGAAGGCCGCGGGGGCCGTGCTCGCCGACTCCGCGAAGGCGGACGTCGAGGAGACCCGCGAGGCGGCCGAGGAGCGCGACGACCGCGCCGATCGCGCCGACGACGCGGCCGACTTCGACACCTATGCGGAGCAGCCCGCCGGACTCGCGTCGCCTGACGTCACCGTCGTCGTCGATGGCCACGGCGACGGCACCACCCGCGTGGAGGTCGACGGCCCCGCGACGGTCGAGGTGCAGGGCGACCGCGTGGAGGTCGACGGCGCCGCGAGCACCCGCGGCGACGACGAGGCCGACCGCGCCTAGCCGATCCCCCACCCGTCCGCCCGGCCGCCACGACGGCCGGGCGGACTCCGCCTCTAACGCCCGATGCCGGCGAGCGAGCCGACGGTCTTGCCCGCGGGATCCCCGATGAGGCAGTTCGCGATGCGGTCGCCCGTCACCCACCCGTCGGCCGTGGGCGTGTACTCCACGTAGTCGTAGATCGAGTCGTCGTAGGCGGCCTCGACGTAGTCCTCGAAGGCGTCGCCGCACAGCGCGTCGGCCTCCTCGTAGACCGGGTCGGCGCCCGGTAGTCGTCGCCGCCGGACAGCGTCACGTTCCGGAACACCTCGAAGTCGTGCGGCTCGGTGCAGGGGAGCGTGCGCACCTCGGTCACCGGACCGGACTCCGACTCGTCGCCCTGGGCGTGCGCGAGCATCGACGGGTCGTCGAGGCAGTCGCCCTCGCGCAGCGTGAAGACGTCGGTCGTGCCGCCCTCGGTGATCTCGCCGGTCGCGTCGCGCGTCTCCCCGCGGTGGAGGAGGTCGGCGACCTGCTGCGGAGAGCACCCGCTGAGCGCGGCGGCGGCGAGGACGGCGGCGATCGCGACGGGCAGGACGCGGCGGCTGGTGCGGATCACGGGCGTCAGTCGAAGCGCGCGCCGGCGGGGCGGGGTCGGCCGGCCGTCATGATCACGTAGACGATCGTCCCGAGGATCGGAATGAAGTTGATGAACGTCCACGTGCCGCTGCGGTCGACGTCGTGCAGCCGACGCCAGGAGACGGCGAACGACGGGATGAACACCGCCAGCTGGAGCACGCCGAGGACGGCGCCCCACGGGTCCGAGATCATCACCGCGTCGAACGGACCGAGTGGATCGCGGTCGGTGTTCAGGTCGCTCAGGGTCCGGAGCGCGGACGTGGCGACGAACGCCGTGAGCGCCCACCACCAGAACTCGCTCCGGCTCGCGCGCCCGCGGAACGTCGAGTACTTGAGGAAGAACCTCCGCATCGCTTCGCTCCACGATGCGCCGTACAGCGGCAGCTCGAGCGGCGTGCGGGATCCGGGCGGCGTCGCATCGGTCATGCGTCGACCGTAGCGGCGCCCGGCCGCATCCGCAGGGGGAGCGGACGCGGCCGGGCCGTCGGGAGCGCGAGGGTGTCGCGCGGGCGGGTCATCCCTTCAGCGCGTCCTTCAGCTTCACGCGGGATCCGGTGCGGAGCAGCGAGTTGCTGTAGATGCGGGATCCGAGGGCGACCACCACGGCGGTCGTCGCGATGAGCACGGCGAGCGAGACGAGCGGCTCCCACCACTGCGCGGAGCCGAGGAACAGCCGCATCGGCATCCCGACCGGGGCCGAGAACGGCACGTACGACATGATCGTCATCACCACGGGGTTGTCGTTGAAGAAGATGACCGCGAAGTACGGGATCATCACGAGGTACGTGACCGGCGCCGTGACGGCGCCCACGTCCTCCTGGCGGGAGACGAGCGAGGCCGCGGCCGCGAAGAGCGACGCGAGCAGCACGAACCCGAACAGGAAGAACACGACGAACCACAGCACCGCCGGGCCGACGACCGCGAGCAGCGCGGTCTGCTCGGTCACGAGGAGGCCGACGCCCGTCATCAGGGCGATGAGGGCGATCTGCGTGAACGCCAGGATGCTGTTGCCGAGCACCTTGCCCGCGAGCAGCGCCCGCACGGGGATGGTCGACATGAGCAGCTCCACCACGCGGGTCTGCTTCTCCTCCACGACGCTCTGGGCGATGATCTGCCCGAACGTCAGCGCGGAGATGAAGAACACGAGGCCGAACGCGATCGCCACGAGGTAGGCGACGCCCGGGTTGGTGGTCGGCTCGTCGAGGAGCTCGACGCGCGGGGTGTCGGTGAGGGCGCTGACGACGCCGTCGGGCGCGGAGGTGTCGCCGATCACGAGCACGGCGCCGTCGGAGTCCGCCTGCGTGTCGGGGACGACGGCCGCCTCCACGTCGCCGTCGCGCACCATCGCCTGCGCGTCCTCGACGCTGTCGGCGGGCACGGCCTCGAGCGACGAGGCCTGCGCGACCTGCTGCTGGGCGGTGCCGACGACGGCCACGCGCGTGGTGTCGCCGTCGCCGGGGCCGCCGTTCGCGGCGAGGAAGCCGCTGACGACGATGGAGACGAGGATCCCGACGAGCAGGATCCCGGTGCTGATGAGGAACGACTTGCTGCGCAGGCGCATGCGCACCTCGCGGCCCGTCACGAGCATCGTGGACTGGGCGAAGGACGGGGCGGTGCTCCGTCGGGTGACGCTGGTGGTGCTCACTGGACGACCTCCTGGAAGATCTCGCTGAGGGTGGGGCGGCGGCGGGTGAAGCCCGTGACGGATCCGCGGGAGACGGCCTCGGCGAGCACGCGCTGGCGCGCCTCCTCCTCGGCCTCGAAGAGCACGTAGCCGCCGTCGAACTCGACGACCTCGACGCCGGGCACGTCGCGCACCCAGCCGCCGTCGCCCGCGATCTGCAGCTCCGTGAGGGGGCGGCTGTGCTGGTCGCGGAGCTCCTCGCGGTCGCCGGACGCGCGGATCCGGCCCTCGGCGATGACGACCACGTCGTCGCAGAGGCGCTCCACGATGTCGAGCTGGTGCGAGGAGAAGAGCACGGGCACGCCCTGCGCGGCCCGCTCGGTGAGCACGCCGAGGACGGTCTCGACCGCGATCGGGTCGAGGCCCGAGAACGGCTCGTCGAGCACGAGCACCTCGGGGTCGTGCACGAGGCTCGCGGCGATCTGCGCCCGCTGCTGGTTGCCGAGCGACAGCGACTCGATGGGGTCGTTGCGGCGCTCGCCGAGGCTGAGCCGCTCGAGCAGGCGCTCGGTGCTCGCGGTCGCGTCGGCGGCGCTCATGCCGTGCAGGCGGCCGAGGTAGACGATCTGCTCCTGCAGCTTCATCTTCGGGTAGAGGCCGCGCTCCTCGGGCATGTAGCCGAAGGTGCGGCGGCTCGAGGTGCCGAGGTCGCGGCCGTTGAGCGAGACGGTGCCGGAGTCGGCGGTGAGCACGCCGAGCATGATCCGCATGGTGGTGGTCTTGCCGGCGCCGTTGCCGCCGACGAAGCCGGTCAGCCTCCCCGGCCGCACGGTGAAGGACACGTCGTCGAGGACGCGACGGTCCCCGAACGATCGCGTGACGTTCTGGACTTCGAGCACGAATGGCCTCCTCGGTGGGCGTGGGTGATCCGTGCTGCCCACGCTAGGTCCGGGGATGCGCGGGGGCGTCCGCCGTGTGGGGGAACCCGGTGGGGGATGGGCGGCGAGCGCCCTCAGTCCCGGTAGGGCGCGGCCCCCGGCCCCGTGACCCCCGGCCGCACCGCGAACAGCATCCCCGCGCGCGCGTGCCGCGCGGAGTCCTCCGCCGAGTAGCCCTCCTGCGAGGTCGTGATCACGAGGACGTCGCGGTCAGGGCCGACGAAGGCGCAGCTGGAGACCTGGGGCGCGTCGACCCGCACGGATCCGACGTGCTCGCCGGTCGGGGAGAAGCGGCGCACCTCGCTGCCACCCCAGAGCGCGACCCAGAGGCACCCCTCGTCGTCGACGCACATGCCGTCGGGGTGGCCGTCGGCCGGGTCGATCTCGACCACCACCTCGGGATCCGCCAGCCCGCCCTCGTCGGTGACGCGGAAGCGGCGCACCTGCTGCGTGGTCGTGTCGATGTAGAGCATCTCGGAGCCGTCGGCCGAGAAGGCGGTGCCGTTCGAGATGGTGACGCCCTCGAGCACGGTCGTCGCGACGCCCCGGTCGAGGAGGTAGAGCGCGCCCGCGCCGGGCATCTTGTCGAAGGCCATGGATCCGGCCCAGAGCCGGCCGCGCGGATCGACCTCGCCGTCGTTCATGCGGCGCCGGATGCCGTCGGCCGGCAGCACGTGGGCCAGGGGGATCAGCCCGCCGTCCGCAGTGAGGCGGACGAAGCCGTCGCGCGCCGCGAGCACGTGGCCGCCGTCCGCGTGCCGGAGGACCGCGCCGACCGGGCCGCCCACGTGCGTCTCGGTGACGGGCCCGACCGCGAGCGTGACCGGATCCAGCGTGGCCTCGCGCACGATGCCGACGTACTGGTCGGCCCAGAGGAGGGTGCCGCGCTCCTCGTCCCACAGCGGCGCCTCGGCGTGCTCGGAGCGGACGGTGTCGAGCGGCTGCGCCTCCCAGATCGTGACGCTCATCTCGCGCCGTCCCGCGGCCCGCGCTCCGGCGCGCCCTCGCCCTCGTACGCGCGCTGCGGCATCTGCGTCGCGAGCTTGCCGCCGCTCACGTCGACGAGCGTGCCCGTGATGTAGGCGGCTTTGTCGCTCGCGAGGAACACGAGGAGGTCGGCCACGTCGTCGGGCCGCTCCCACCGGCGGATGCTGAGGGTGTCGAGCAGGCGGTCCTGCGCGGGCTCCGGCATCTCGGCGAAGCCGTTCATGGCCGTCGGGATCATGCCGGGCGCGTACGCGTTGACGGTGATGCCCCACGGCCCGAGCTCGCTCGCGAGCACGCGCGTGAACTGCACGACGGCCGCCTTCGACGCGCCGTACGCGGCCGCGCCGACGCTCGGGATGACGGCCGCGAACGACGCCGCGTTGATGATGCGCCCGCCACCCGCCGCCTTCATGGCCGGGATGACCGCCTGCGAGAGCAGGAAGACCCCGCCGACGTTCACGTCGAACGCGGCCTGGAAGCGCGCGGGCTCGAGCGTCTCGACCGGCCCCTCCACGTTGATCCCCGCGTTGTTCACGAGGACGTCGACCCGTCCGGCCGCCTCGACCACCTGCGCGACCGCGGCCTGCACGGAGGCCTGGTCGGTGACGTCGGCGACGATCGCGGTGATCCCCTCCGGCAGCGCATCGCGGAAGCGGAGGTCGAGCCCGAAGACCCGGCAGCCCTCCTCGAGGAAGCGCTCGGCGATGGCGCGGCCGATGCCCTGGGCGGCACCGGAGACGACGACGACCCTGTCGTTGAGGTCGATGAGCATGCGTGTTCCCCACAGTCCTAATAGCGTTTCCCTCAACGTAGGGGTGACCGAGGGAGACCGCCATGTCCGGAGCACGGACGCACGACGACCACGACGGCGACGCGCCTGGGGAGGGATCGGCGGGCCCGCGGACCCTCTGGGTGAGCGGCGCGGGATCCGGCGTCGGCCGCGCGACCGCCGTCGCCGCGGCCCGCGACGGCTGGCGCCTCGTGCTCTCGGGCCGGCGCCGGGAGGCGCTCGAGGAGACGCGCGCGCTCATCGACGACCTCGAATTCACCGCGGTCGTCGCCCCGCTCGACGTCACGGACGACGCCGCGCTCGCCGCCGCCGTAGCGGGCATCGACCGGCTCGACGGCGTCGTGGTCGCCGCGGGTCTCAACGCCCCGCGCCGATCCTGGGCCGACCAGGACCTCGCCGACTTCGACCGCATCGTCGCGACCAACCTCACCGGCCCCGCGCACCAGGTCGCCGCCGCGCTCCCGCTGCTGCGGGCGTCCGGGGGCACGGTCGTGCTCGTCTCCTCGTACGCGGCGTGGACCCACTCGCCGGGCGCCGGGGTCGCCTACAGCGCCTCGAAGACGGCGCTCTCGACGCTCGTGCGCGACCTCAACGCGCAGGAGGCGGGCGCCGGGATCCGCGCCACGCACCTCTGCCCCGGCACGATCGACAGCGACTTCCTCGCGCTCCGGCCGAGCGTGCCCGACGCCGCCGAGCGCGCCGCGATGCTCACGCCCGACGACGTGGCGCGCGCCGCCATGTTCGTGCTCGCCTCGCCGCCGCACGTGCGGATCGACGAGCTGGTTCTGTCCCCGATGTCGCAGCGCGGGGGGTTCTGATCCGGCCCCTTCCCTAGACGATCGTCTTGCGAAGGCGTTGAGTGGTCTGCGGCGCGACGATGCGTCACCAGGAGGCAGCACCATGACCACCGACCAGCGCATCCGACCCGACGGGTCCGCCGTCCGCCGCGGGCTCCTCACCTTCATGGCGGCTCCGCCGCCCGCTCCACGGCTCGACGACGCCACCGTCGCGAAGCGCTACCCCCGCCTGCGCCTGCAGGTGTTCCTGGGCATCTTCATCGGCTACGCGGCCTACTACCTCATCCGCAACAACGTGCCGCTGGTGGCGACGATCCTCCGCGACGAGAACGGCTTCAGCGCCCTCGGCCTCGGGATCCTCACCAACGGCGTGCTCCTCGCCTACGGGTTCAGCAAGTTCCTGAGCGCCATCGTGAGCGACCGCAGCAGCGCGCGCTGGTTCCTCCCCATCGGCCTGCTGCTGTCCGCGTTCGCCAACCTGGTGGTCGCGTTCGTCCCGGCCGTGGGCGCGTCCGTGGCGCTGTTCGCGGTGGTCATGATCGTCAACGGCTTCTTCCAGGGGATGGGCTGGCCGCCGTCCGGCCGCACGCTCGTGCACTGGTTCTCCACCTCCGAGCGCGGCGGGAAGACCGCCATCTGGAACGTCGCCCACAACGTCGGCGGCGCCGGCGCGGGCGGCCTCGCGGGCCTCGCCATCGCGACCTTCGGCACCTGGCAGAGCGCGTTCTGGTTCCCGGCGATCGTCTGCATCGTGATCGCGCTGGTCGCCTTCGTGCTCCTCCGCGACACCCCCGAGTCCGAGGGCCTGCCGCCCATCGAGGAGCACCGCCACGACCCCGCGCCCGTCGAGACCGACGCCGCCGACGAGGGCGCGTCGACCTGGTCGACCATCCGCCGCTACGTCATCGGCAACCGCACCATGGTGAACCTCGCGCTCGCCAACGTCTTCGTCTACACGCTCCGCTACGGCGTGCTCGTGTGGGCGCCCATCTACCTCGCGGACGTGCGCGGCGCGAGCCTCGGCGAGGGCATCGCCGGGTTCTCGCTGTTCGAGCTCGCGGGGATCCCCGGCACCCTCCTCTGCGGGTACATCAGCGACAGGGTCTTCCGCGGGCGGCGCTCGCCGACGGGGATCCTGTTCATGGCGGCGGTCGGCGTGGCCGTGGCGATCTACTGGCTCTCGCCCGCCGACGGTCCGCTCTGGGTGTCGCTCGCGGCGCTCGTGCTCATCGGCGGCCTGATCTACGGGCCCGTCATGCTCATCGGCCTGCAGGCGCTCGACCTCAGCCCCCGCAAGGTCGCGGGCACCGCGGCCGGCTTCACGGGCCTGTTCGGCTACGTGCTCGGCGCGACCCTCGCCTCCACGGGCATCGGCGCCTCCGTGCACGCGTTCGGCTGGGACGTGACCTTCGTGCTGATCCTCGTGTGCGTCGCGCTCGCGATCCTGCTGCTCGCGATCGTGGGCAAGGACGAGTCGGCGCTGCGCCGTCGCCGCGAGGAGCGCGGGGACGTCGCGGCCCGCTGACCCGGGCTTCGTGGTGCCGGGCGCGGATCAGCTCGCGCCCGGCACCACGATCCCGCGCTCGTACGCGAACACGACCGCCTGCACGCGGTCGCGGACGCCGAGCTTCAGCAGCAGGCGCGAGACGTGCGTCTTCACGGTGGCCTCGCCGAGGTAGAGGCGCTCGGCGATCTCCGCGTTGGCGAGGCCCTCCGCGAGGAGGCGCAGCACCTCGAGCTCGCGGTCGGTGAGCGTGGCGACGCGCGGGTCGGTCGGGATGGTCGGCGCGGGAGCGGGCGCGGCGGCGTCGTCGGGGGCGCCGGATCCGCGGCCGAAGCGCTCGATGACCCGGCGCGTGACGTCGGGCGAGAGCAGCGCGTCGCCGCGCGCGATCACGTGCACCGCCTCCACGAGCGACTCCGGCGACGCGCTCTTCAGCACGAAACCGCTCGCGCCCGCGTCCAGCGCGGTGAAGAGATAGTCCTCGCGGTCGAACGTGGTGAGCATGAGGACGCCCGCGGTGATCGCGGGATCCGCGACGATGCGGCGCGTGGCCTCGAGCCCGTCGAGGCGCGGCATCTGCACGTCCATGCAGATCACGTCGGGCGCGAGCGCGGCGGCCAGGCGCACGCCCTCCTCGCCGTCGGCGGCCTCGCCGACCACCTCGATGCCGTCCTCGCTCTCGAGGATCACGCGGATCCCGGCGCGCACGAGCGCCTGGTCGTCGACGAGCAGGACGCGGACGGAGGCGGGCGCGGCGGGTGCCGGGCCGGTCGGGTCGGCGCTCATGCGCGGGTCTCCTCGGGGATCGTCGCGTCGAGCGGGACGGGCATCGGCACGGGCGGCACGACCGCCGCCGTCTCCGTCGGCACCGACGCCCGCACGAGGTAGCCGCCGCGGGCCTTCGGGCCGATCTCGATGGATCCGCCGACCGCCGCCACGCGCTCCCGCATGCCGCGCTGGCCGAGGCCGCCCGGCCCGTTCCGCACGGGACCCGCCGCCGCGGACGCCGCAGCGCCCGCCGGTCCGTGGTCGCTCACCTCCACCTCGACGCGGCCGGCGAGGTAGCGCAGGCGGAGGTCGACGCGCGCACCCGTCCCGGCGTGCTTCCGCACGTTCGTGAGCGACTCCTGCGCGACCCGGTAGACGATGAGGTCGACCGTGGGCGTCAGCGGCCTCGGGGTCCCGATGACGTCGTAGGCGACGGCGAGGCCCGCGCCGCACGCGTCCGCCACGAGCTCGTGCAGCTGCTCGACGCCGCGCGTGGACGCCGTGCGGGTCGGGTCGGCGTCGGCGGCGCGACCCTCGGATCCCCGGCCGTCGTCCTCCTGGCGGAGCGCGACGAGCATGCGGTGCAGCTCCTCGATGGCGCTGCGCGCGTTGTCCTCCACGATGCCGAGCGATGCCGCGGCCTTGTCGGCGTCGCGCGCGAGGACCCGCCTGGCCGCGCCCGCGTGCACGCCCATCACCGAGACGTGGTGGGCCACGACGTCGTGCAGCTCGCGCGCGATGCGCACCCGCTCGAGCGTGACCGCCTGCTCCGCGACGCGCTCCCGCTCGGTCGCGAGCTCGGCCGTGCGCTCTTCGAGCGCGCAGCGGTCGCGCGCCGACGCCCACGCGCGGTCGCCGAAGTACCAGGCGCCGCCGAAGTAGAGGAGGTTGGTGATGATGGAGATGAGGCCGGCGGCGACGGGGGCCGGGATCCAGGCCCCGTCGGGCGCGTTCGCGAAGGTGGCGCCGGAGAGCGAGTAGTAGCCCGACGCCTGCAGCAGCGAGCTGAACAGCCAGGCGAACATGCCGGCGACGATGATCCCGCGCACGACGTTCGCCCGCAGGCGGTTCCTGCCCCAGGCGCCCAGCGAGTACATGGCGATGAACATGGCGATGTTGGAGAAGAGCAGCTCCGGGACGAACTGGTACGCGCCGACGATGAAGGTGGTGCCGAGCACGAGCGTCACGGCCTCCGGCTGCACGCGGCGGAGCGCCAGCGGGAGCGTCATGAGCAGGATCCAGACGGCGATGATCCACGGCGCGGGCTGCGTCGGGTACATGCCGAGCGCGTAGTACTGCATCACGCTGAACGTGGTGAGCACGAGCATCACGAGCGCGAGGATCACGTCGAAGCGCAGCCCGGCGCGGTCCGGCCGCGGGCGCACCCAGAACCGGTCGACGCTGTCGGGGGCGGGTGCGGCGCTCATCCGCCCACGGTATCGACGCGGCCCGGCGCACCGCATCCGCCGGATGACGGAACGGCAGCCGGTGACGGGACCCTGTGGCCGGACATCGGGATAGGCCGCACGGGTCAACCGGTGCCAGACTGACGGGACGGGCGCATCCGCCCGGCCGTCTCTCCCGCACCGCCGCGGATCCCCCTCCGTGCGCGCCGTCCGCCAGCACGAGAGGCGCCCGACCTCCCGTCCCGCGCCCTCGTCGCCCGATCGTGCGCTCGCCCGCCGGATCCGCTCGCACCACCGCCGACGCCCGCGCCGGCACGAAAGGACCCCCATGTCCGACACCACCGCATCCGCCCGCCCGGCGGCCGGCGGCTCCGGCGCGCCCGGCGCATCCGGATCCCCGTCCGCCCCCGTCGTCTCGCGCCGCGCCTGGCAGGCGCTCATCGTGCTGCTCGCCGGCATGTTCATCGCGCTGCTCGACACCACGATCGTGAACGTGGCGCTGCCCACCATCCGCACGAGCCTCGACGCCTCCGAGTCGACGCTGAGCTGGATCATCTCCGGCTACGCGCTCGCGTTCGGCCTCGCGCTGATCCCCGCGGGCCGCCTCGGCGACCGCTACGGGCACAAGTGGGTGTTCGTGACGGGAATCGCGCTCTTCACGCTCGCCAGCCTCGCGTGCGGCGTGGCCCAGGACGACCTCCAGCTCGTGATCGCGCGCGTGGTGCAGGGGCTCGCCGGCGGCCTGTTCGTGCCCGCGGTGACCGCCTTCATCCAGCTGCTGTTCCCGCCGCAGGCGCGCGGCAAGGCGTTCGCCATCATGGGCGCCGTCATCGGCGTCTCGTCCGCGCTCGGCCCGATCGTGGGAGGCCTCATCATCCAGGCCGCGGGGGAGGAGTCGGGCTGGCGCCTGGTCTTCTTCGTGAACCTGCCCGTGGGCCTCGCGACCGTCATCGCCGCGATCTTCCTGCTCCCGAGTCGCCAGGTGGCCGAGGAGGTCGCGGGTGACGTGCGCGCCCAGTCCGGCCAGCAGGGCGGGGGCGCCCCGGCGAAGGCGAAGGCCCCCGCGGCCTCGGGCGTCGACCTCGTCGGCATCCTGCTCGTGAGCGCCGGCCTCGTGGCCCTGCTCGTGCCGCTGATCGACGGCCAGGACCAGGGCTGGCCGCTCTGGACCTACCTCTCCCTCGCCGGCGGCGTCGTGCTCCTCGCGCTCTTCGGCGCGTGGGAGGTCATGCAGACCCGCCGCTCCAAGGGCGTCCTCGTGCCGCCGCACCTGTTCACGCACCCCGCCTTCACGGGCGGCGTGATCCTCGCGATGGTCTACTTCGCGGCCTTCACGAGCATCTTCTTCACCATCTCGATCCTCTGGCAGTCGGGCCTCGGCAACTCGGCGCTCGAGTCCGGCCTCGTCTCGATCCCGTTCGCGATCGGCAGCATCGTCGGCTCCTCGCAGAGCAACCGCCTCACGAACCGCCTCGGCCGCACCGTGCTCGTCATCGGGACGGCGCTCGTGAGCGTCGGCCTCGTCTGGCTGTGGCTCGTGCTGCTGAACACGGCGGCCGCCGACCTCACCAGCTGGATGCTCCTCGTCCCGCTGCTGCTCGCGGGCGTCGGCAACGGCCTCTTCATCGCCCCGAACGCGCAGTTCATCGTCGCGACGGTCGACCCCGCCGAGGCGGGCGCGGCGTCCGGCGTGATCGGCACCGTGCAGCGCGTCGGCTCGGCGGTCGGCATCGCGGTCATCGGCAGCGTGCTCTTCGCGGGCGTCGCGGGCGCGGGGATCCAGGGACCGCAGATGGTGCCGCAGGCGTTCACCGACGCGTCGGCCTCGGCCATGGGCGTCAGTGCGATCTTCGCGGTCGTCGCCTTCGCGCTCGTGTTCGCCCTGCCGCGGCGGGTCTCGCGCGGGCACTGACCCGCGCCGCTCCACCCCTCTCGCCGATCCGGATCCGTCCGGGTCGGCGAGAGCCGTCTCCGGGCCGTATCCGCCGTCGTCCGATCCGCGACCGGCTCTCGACAGCGGCCGTGCGATCCGCGACCCTCATGCGCATGACCCTCTACATCTCCTGCCCGGTCGCCAGCGTCGAGCGCGCGGCCGCCTTCTACGCGGCGCTCGGCTGGACGCGCGACGCGGCCATGTCCGGCCCCGACTCCGCGTGCTTCGCGATCGCACCCGACCAGCGGATCATGCTCCTCAGCCGCGCCGTCTACGCGAGCGTCGGCGGCGTCGAGGAGCTGATCGGCGGACCCGAAACGCCCTCGAAGGTCAACGTCTCCTTCGACCTCGGCAGCCGCGAGGCCGTCGACGAGCTGGTCGAGCGCGCCCGGGCGGCGGGCGGCCGGATCGGCGACACCGACGAGCACCCGGCCATGTACCAGCGCCAGTTCGACGACCCCGACGGGTACCACTACTCGCCGTTCTGGATGGACCCGGCGGCGGATCCCGCGGGCTAGGCGGCCGCGCGGATCCGCTCCCGCAGCCGGCCGAGCGCTTCCGCCGCGCCGTGCAGCACCGCGATGTGGCCGTCGCCCGAGCGGATCACGAGCTCCGCGCCCGGCACCCGGTCGGCGATCCAGCGCGCATGGGCGACCGGGGCGATCCGGTCGGCGTCGCCGTGCAGCAGGATCACCGGCGCGCGGACGGCCTGGAGGTCGACGCCCCAGTCGGCGACGAGCGCGAGGTCGTCGTCGACCATGCCGCCGGGGCCGGCGTCCATCCCGTGCGACGCGACCCCGTTCAGCCAAGCCCAGTCGGTCTCGAGCGCGCGGAGGTCGCCGTCGGTGAACATCGCCGGATCGAACTCGGACGCGGCCAGCTCCTCCTCGAGCGCCTCCCGCCCGGTCACCGCGGCGCGCAGCTCCCGCTCGCCGCCCGCGTGCATGCCGGCGAACCAGTCGAGACCCTCCGCCCGGATCGGCGCCAGGGCAG
This sequence comes from Clavibacter phaseoli, assembly GCF_021922925.1. Taxonomy (NCBI): domain Bacteria; kingdom Bacillati; phylum Actinomycetota; class Actinomycetes; order Micrococcales; family Microbacteriaceae; genus Clavibacter; species Clavibacter phaseoli. The sequence continues at coordinate 2,431,790 of NZ_CP040786.1, read as the reverse complement.
CCCCGCACAGCGCTCCGAGCACGCGGTCCGGCAGCGCGGCCGCGGCGGCCAGCGCGAGGACCGCGCCGCTCGAGTGCCCGAGCACGGCGAAGCGGTCGATGCCGAGCGCGTCGGCGAGGGACGCGTCGTCGGCCGCCGTGTCGGCGACGCGGCGGCCCGGGTGCCGGGTGGATCCGCCGTACCCCGGCCGGTCGTACGACACCCAGCGGATCCCGCGGCCCGCGGGCGCCTCGACGAGCGGCGCGGGCGGCGGCCCGACGTTCGGGGTGCCGTGGTGGTACACGACCACGAGGTCGGCGCCGTCGCCGGGTCCCGTGTCGTAGAGGTGCAGCGTGCGGCCGTCGGGGAGCCGCAGGTCCGTCTCGGTGAGCATGGGCCGAGCGTAGGCGCGCGTGCGTCCGGCGGACAGGGGCGTGGCGCGACCCGGGACGCGCGCGCCGCACGGTGACAGGATCGGCACATGGACGAGGCGCAGCGCAGCGAGCTCCGGGAGCTCCGCCGTCGCGCGTACGGACCCGTCCCCGACCTCGACGACGCGGAGCTCGACCGGCTGCGGGAGCTCGAGGCGCGCCAGGGCGGGGCCGCCCGCGGATCCTCGGTGTCGGCGGGCGCGCCCGTCGCCCCGGCCGCTCCTGCCCGCGATGACCGCGACGCCGACGACCGCGCCGCCGCCGAGCGCGACCTGGATGACCTGGACGACGACGCCCCCGCCTCCCGCCCGGCCGCCCCGCGCCGCCGCACCGCGATCCTCTGGGCCGCGTCCGTCCTCGTCGCGGTCGGCGCGACCGTCGCGCTCACCTCCGGCCTCGCGTCGATGACGGGCCGCGACGTCGGGACCGTCGCGCTGGATCCCGACCGCCCCGTCCCCGACCGCTGGGACGACTGGTACCAGGACGCCGCCACGGGCGTGGGCGAGTTCCACGGCCTCACGGTGATCGGCCTCGAGAACCCCGAGGACGACGCCGCGTGCGTGACGGTCGTCGCCCCGCGCTTCGCCCGCGGCACGAACCCGATCGGCGGATGCGCGGCCGGCTCGTTCCCGGCCCGGGGCGTCCTCACGGTCACGGGCGACATGCCGGCCGAGCTCCGCGACGAGTTCCCCGAGGGCACGGCGCTCGAGTTCGTGCTCGAGGGCGGATCCGTCCGCGTCACCGCGGGCTAGGCGCGCGGATCAGCCGAGGATCGCGCGCATCCGCTCGTAGAACGGGGCCGGGTCGCCGGCCAGCGAGTCCTTCACCATGCGGCTCCAGTCGTCGACGACGACCTCGACGGATCCCGCGGCCAGGCCGTCGAGCGACGCCCGGGCGACGTCGCGCGGGGCGATCATCGGGCCGTCGTAGCCGGCCATGATGTCGGTGTCGGCGGCTCCGAGGTGCACGCCCTGCACGAGCGTCCCCTGCCCGGCGAGCTCCAGCCGCACCGCGTTGGTCATGTTCCACTCGGCCGCCTTCGCCGCCGCATAGCCGCCGTTGCCCGAGGTCGAGAACCACGACAGCGCCGACAGGATGTTGACGATCCCGCCCCCGCCGTTCGCGGCGAGCACGGGCGCGAACGCGCGGATCACGCCGAGCGTGCCGTAGAAGTGGGTGTCCATCTCGCGGCGGATCTCCGCCATGTCGCCCGTGATGAGCGCGGCGCCCGTGGAGATGCCCGCGTTGTTGACGACGAGCGTCACGTCCTGCGCGGCCTCGGCGGCGGCGCTGACGGACGCCGGCTCGGTGAGGTCGAGGCGCAGCACCTCGACGCCGGGGATGTCGATCGCCTCGGGCCGGCGCGCGGTCGCGTAGACCTTGCGGGCGCCCCGCTCGAGGAGCTCCTCGACGAAGGTGCGGCCGATGCCGCGGTTGGCGCCGGTGACGAGGGCGACCTGATCCTGGATGTCCATGCGTGCTCTTCCTCCTGCCGCCCGCGACGATCGCGCGGTGCGGCGCGGCCTACGCTAGGAGTTGACGTCGACGTGAAGGGCAAGTCCGCCCGGGAGATCGACGGGATCACCACCACGAGGGAAGAGGGCGGCATGCTGCGGATCGGCGACGTGGCGGGGCGAGCGGGCGTCAGCACGCGGGCGCTCCGCTACTACGAGGAGCAGGGCCTGCTGCCGGCCGAGCGCACCACGAGCGGCCAGCGCGTCTACCCGGAGGCCGCGGTCGAGCGCGTGCAGCTCATCCAGCAGCTGTTCGCGGCGGGCCTCCCGAGCCGCACGATCCGCCAGCTGCTCCCGAGCGTCGACTCGGGCGTCGCCGCACCCGAGTCGCTCGCGCTCCTGCGCTCCGAGCGCGACCGGATCACCGCGGCCATGGCCGAGCTCGAGCGCGCCCGCGCGGAGCTGGAGCGCGTCATCGACATCTGCCTGCACCCGACCCCGGAGCACTGCCCGGCGCTGCGCGAGGGCGGGGCGGCGTACGAGCCGTCGCGCGAGGAGATCGTCGCGGCCTGACCGCGGTCCGCCGTGGAGACGGCCCTACGGCCGCTCGTCCACCACGCCCACGAAGCGGCTGCCGATCCCGTCGACCTCGCGGCGGGCGAGGCCGAGCGCGGGCTCGGGGAGCTCGTCGGGGGAGTGCCGCTCGCAGGAGAGGTAGGAGAACTCCGGCCACCACTTCTTCGGGCGCACGGCCTCGGTGAAGCCGCAGACCTCGCACGTCAGCTGCACCCAGACGGGGCGCTTGCCGGACGAATTGGCGCGGGACTGGGCGAGCCAGGGCGGCGGATCCTGGTCCATCGCCGTGATCTCGGACTCGGGGACGCGCCCCGGGATGCCGTGGCGCGTGGCCATCTCCAGCGGGATGCCCAGCCGCAGCGCGGCCTCTCGTCTCGTGATCATGTCGCTCCAGGGTACGCGGGCGGCGCTCGTCCGCTGGGCATCGCCCTAGATGGATTGCGCACAACCTTGTTCCGTGGCAGGGTCGACGCATGACCGATCGCAAGCCCTGCGCCCCCGCCGACGAGACGGCGCCGCCCGCGCGCATCGCCGACGAGCTGGTCTGCTTCTCGCTCTACACGGCGTCCCGATCCACCACCCAGGCCTACCGCGCACTCCTCGCGCCGTGGGGCCTCACCTACCCGCAGTACCTCGTGCTGGTGCTGCTGTGGTCGGGCGACGACCGCACGGTCACCGAGCTCGGGCAGCAGCTCGACCTCGACTCGGGCACGCTGTCGCCGCTGCTCGCGCGGATGGAGGAGGCCGGCTTCATCGCCCGTCGCCGCATCTCCGCCGACCAGCGCGTCGTCACCGTGTCGCTCGCCGAGCGCGGCCGCACCGTGCGGGCCGAGCTCGCGCACGTGCCCGCGGCGATCATCCGCGGCATGGGCCTCGACCTCGACCGCGCGCGCCAGCTCCTCGCCGCCCTGCACCTCGTCACCGCGGGGATGCAGGAGACGACCGCGGAAGCGCTCGCGCAGTCCGCGACCCGGCCGGCCGAGGCGTCGGCGAGCACCCGCACCCCCTGATCCGCACCACCCCCCTGGCCGCGCATCCGCCGCGGCTGCCCCGGCCGCCACGAGCGGCCACGAACGGAAGGAACAGACATGGACGCCCTCTACACCGCGGAGGCCCTCGCCACGGGAGCCGGCCGCGACGGCCGCGTGGCCGTCAGCGACAGCGACCTCGCGCTCGACCTCTCCATCCCCAAGGCCATGGGCGGATCCGGCGAGGGCGCGAACCCCGAGCAGCTCTTCGCCGCCGGCTACGCCGCGTGCTTCCACTCCGCGCTGCAGGGCGTCGCCCGCGCGCGCAAGGTGAAGATCGCCGACTCCAGCGTCGGCAGCCGCGTGAGCATCGGATCCAACGGCCAGGGCGGCTACATGCTCGCCGTGCACCTCGAGGTCGTCATCCCCGGGGTCGAGCACGACCTCGCGCAGGAGCTCGCCGACCAGGCGCACCAGGTCTGCCCGTACTCGAACGCGACCCGCGGCAACATCGAGGTCGTCGTCACGGTCTCGGACGACTGATGGCCGGCCTCGCCCGCACGTCCTTCCCGCGCACCGCCGCCCGCGTGGTGCTCGGCTCGTTCCTCGCGTTCGCCGGCGTCACGCACCTCACGGTCGCGCGCGAGGAGTTCCGCGCGCAGGTCCCGAAGTCGCTGCCGGTGCCCGAGGACGTGACCGTCGTCGGATCCGGCATCGTCGAGATCACGCTCGGCTCGGCCCTGCTGTTCGCGCGCTCGCGCCGCGGCCTCGCGGGCTGGGCGGCCGCCGCGTTCTTCACGGCGATCTTCCCGGGCAACATCGCCCAGTACGTCCACAAGCGCGACGCGTTCGGCCTCGACACCGACGCCAAGCGCTTCCGCCGGCTGTTCTTCCAGCCGGTGCTCATCGGCCTGGCGCTGTGGTCGACGGGGGCGCTGAGGAAGCGCTGATCCACCGCACGCACGGCTGACGGCCACCGGGACCCGGAAAGGGACCGGTGGCCGTCGGTCGTGACGCGTGCGGGTCAGGGCGTCGGGAGGCGGCGCACGCGCTCCGGGGCGATCGCCCGCACGGCGGCGACGACGGCCTCCACCAGCTCCGATGCGCGGCGGAGCGAGCGGGCGCCGATCTGGAAGAGGCGCGCGTCCTCGGAGACCAGCACCACGCGCTCGTCGGAGACGAGCGCGACGACGACGCGCTCCAGGTCGATCGCCCAGGACCGGCCGTCCATGAGGACCAGGAGCCGCGTGGCGTCCACGGCGAACGTGCTCCGCGCCGGGAACGGGGCGATCCCGCTGCGCCACGTGCGCAGGCCGCGGGTCGCGCTCGCGAACTCCTCGCGGGAGAGGGAGCGCGAGGGCGCCATGTCGTCGATCGGGATCCCGATCTCGCGGGCGAGCGCCTCGGGATCGCCCGTGTCCGCCTCCTCGGCGAACATCACGATGACGGAGGGCAGGGCCCCGGCCCACGCCTTGCGGAGCGCCTCCCCGTCCATCTCGGCCGTGGCCCGCAGCCGGTCCTCGACGTCGACCGTGTCGTCGCCGAAGAGCAGGGCGGACGCCGACTCCGAGGCGCGCGCCTCGAGGAGGCGCCGCGGCTCCTCGAGGAGGAGCCGGGCGTCGGAGCGGCCGCGGGCGACGGCCAGCGGCGAGAACCCCTCCACGGCGATCGATCGCAGGAGCGCGACCGTCGCGACCGTCGCCGCGCGCACGTGCTGCGGAGGGGCGCCGACCACGATGTCGAGCTGCACGGCGTCGTCGTCGATCCGCGACGCGTGGACGTCCACCGCGTAGGTCAGGCCCTCCTCCATGCGGAGGCGCTGATGGAAGTCGACGGAGAGGGCGTGGTCGAGGGCGAGCGACACCTCCGCGGGGACGACCACGGATACCGCCACACCGGGGAGCTCCGTCGGCACCGCCACCGGCGTGGTCGCACCGCGGCCCGCGGGCGCGCGGTGCACGCGCTCGGCGATCGGCGCGGGGAGCTCGAGCGCGGGCGCGACCGCCCACGGGCCGGTGACGAGGATCACGGCGCGGTCGGCCGTGAACCGCTCGTGCACCCAGGCGACGACCTCGTCCCGGGTGACGCTGGCGAGGGCCGGCGTGCCGGCGCCGACGAGCCCGAGCCCGGCGTAGCCGAAGCGGATCGTGGCGAGCCCGGGCGCGAGCCCCTCGTAGCGCAGGGGGTCCTCCATCTCGATGATCGCGAGCTCCCGCGCGACCTGCTCCTCGGTGAGCCGGTCGACGTGGGTGATCGCGTCGCAGATGCGTCGCATGGCGTCCTCGCACTCGTCGCGGGTCGCCGCGCTCGAGAAGACCACGCTCCGGTCGAGCGTGGTGCCGTTCCTCGCCGTCGCGTCCGGGCCCGCGAGGACGATGAGCAGGTGCTCGGCGAGGTGCGTGATCCCCGCGAGGTGGGGCGGCTCGTCACGGCAGCCGACCCCGACGACCAGCTCGATCTCGTGCGGACCGTCCCGCTCGGCGTGGACGACGGGGACGGGGAGGGGCGCGGGACGTTCGGCAGCGGGCACGGAGCGAGGATCCCACGCGCATCGGGTCGGTCGAGCGAGTTCTCGGGTCCCGCGCGTCCCTTGACCCGGCGCGCGTCAGGCGGGACGCTGAGCCCGTCCGCACCCCCCGTCTCGAAGGAGAGACCGATGACCATGACCTTCGTCAACCTGCCCGTCACGGACCTCCCGCGGGCGGTCGCCTTCTACGAGGCCCTGGGGTTCACCGTGAACCCCGGCTTCACCGACGAGAACGCCGCCTGCCTCACGATCGAGGAGGACCACAGCGCGTTCATGCTCCTCGTGCGGGACTTCTTCCAGTCGTTCACCGACCAGCCGCTCGGCGATCCCACCCGCACCGTGTCCGCGATCACCGCGGTCGACCTGCCCAGCCGGGCGGCGGTGGACGCGGCGGCCGAGGCCGGCCTCGCCGCGGGCGGCACGGAGGCGCGCCCGCCGTCGGACCACGGGTTCGTCTACCAGCGGCAGCTCGCGGATCCCGACGGCAACGTCATCGAGGTCGGGCACATGGATCCCGCGTTCGCGTGGGACGGCCGACCGGACACCCCCGCCGGGTGAGGCCGGCGCGCCCCGCTACCGCAGCGTCCGCAGGAACGCCGTGATGTCGTCCGCCAGCAGCCCCGGCTCCTCGTGCGGCGCGAAGTGGCCGCCGCGCGGCATGGTCGTGTACCTGACGACGTCGTAGGTGCGCTCGGCCCAGCTCCGGGGCGGGCGCACCAGGTCGTGCGGGAACACCGCGACGGCCGTCGGCACCCGCACGCGCCCCACCGGCGCGACGCGTCCGGAGCCGTCCTCGAAGTACGGGCGCAGCGAGGTGCCGATGGAACCCGTGAACCAGTACAGGGACGCCAGCGTCAGCAGGTGGTCGTCGCTGAACACGCGCGAGACGTCGCCGCCGCAGCCGCTCCACGCGCGGTGCTTCTCGAGGATCCACGACAGCAGGCCCACGGGCGAGTCCTGCAGCGCGGGCGCCAGCGTGAGCGGTCGCGTCCGCTGCTGGTGCTCGTAGCCGCCCTCGGCCGCCTCCCACGCCCGCACCTCGTCCGTGTGCGCGCGCTCCTCGTCGGTGAGCGTCGCCTCGTCGAGGTCCCGCGGCGCGGCGACCGCCATCAGGTGGATCCCGGCGACGGCCTCCGGGTGCGCCTCCGCCAGCCGCGACGTGATCCCGGCCCCGAGGTCGCCGCCGTGCGCCGCGTACCGCGCGAAGCCCAGCTCCTCCGTCATCAGCCGGTACCAGAGATCGTGCGTCCGCTCGTCGAGGCGCGGCCGCTGCGGCGAGAGCGGGAAGCCGGGGAGGGCGGGGATGATCACCGTGACGGCGTCGGCCGGATCGCCGCCGGAGCGCGACGGCTGCGACAGGCGCTCTGCGAGGGGCACCATCTCCAGCGCGGAGCTCGGCCAGCCGTTGGTGAGGACGATCGGCAGCCCGCCGGGTCGCTCCGCGTGCTCCGCGTCGAAGCGGAGATACGAGAGGGGCGTGCCGTCGAGGTCGGCGACCGCCCATGGCAGCGCGAGGATCTCCCGCTCGCGGGCCCGCCAGTCGAACCCGTCGGCCCACACGGCCGCGAGGCGGCGCAGTGTCGCCTGGTCGGTGCCGGCTTCCCACGCGTCGACCGGCCACGCGGGCGCCCAGCGCGTGCGGCGGATCCGGTCGCGCAGGTCGTCGAGGTCCGCGTCGGTGACGTGCAGGGGGAGCGGATGGGTCATGCGGATCCTGTCGTCGGAGCGGGCGGGCGCGGTCCCCTCATGGTCCCGCGTCGCCGGTCCGGCGGCTACGTCCGCCGCCGCCTCGCCATCACCGCGCGCTGCAGGAGCACGAAGACGAGCAGGATCCCGCCGGTGATGATGGTCGTCGCCTCGGGCGGGATGCCGCCGTCGCGCGTGATGAGCACGTTCATGAGGCCCAGCACGAGGGCGCCCACGACCGAGCCGAGCACGAAGCCGACGCCGCCGGTGAGGAGGGTGCCGCCGATCACGGTCGCGGCGATCGCGTCGAGCTCCCAGCCGATGCCGGTGATGTTCTGCGCGCTGCCGAGGCGGGCCGTGTAGATCACGGAGGCGAGGCCGGCGAGCGTGCCGCTGATCACGTAGACGGCGAGCTTGGTGCGGCGCACCGGCAGGCCCATGAGGGCGGCCGACTGCTCGGATCCGCCGGTCGCGTACACGGTGCGGCCGAGGCGCGTGCGGTGCAGCACGAAGAACGCGATCGCGACCACCACGAGCGCGATGATCACGCCCGGCGTCGTGACGACGTCGTTGACCTTCGGGCCGTCCACCACCTTCATGTTCGTGGCGAGCGACCGCAGCGGCGACGCGTCGTCGAGGCGCTCGGGCACCGTGCTGAGGATCGAGGCGAGCCCGCGGCCGAGGAACATCATCGCGAGCGTCGCGATGAACGGCTGCACGTCGAAGAACTGGATGAGCACGCCCGAGACGACGCCGGAGGCCGAGCCGATGAGGATCATGAGCACGACCACCACCCACGGGTTCCAGCCGGCGTTGGCGAGCAGCACGCCGGCCACGCTGCTGACCGCGACGATCGCGCCGACGGACAGGTCGATGCCGCCCGTGAGGATCACGAACGTGAGCCCCACCGCGAGCACGATGACGTGCGCGTTGTTGATGAGCAGGTTCGAGAGCGTGTTGGCCTGCAGGATCCGGCCGTACGCGACCTCGCCGTAGGCCAGCATCCCGAGCAGGATCACGAGGGCGGCGACGGTCGGCAGCGAGTCGAGGCGGAGGCGCATGCGGCGGCGCGGGGCACGGGATCCCGCGCCGGGCGCGGGCCGGGGTGCGGGAGCGGTGGGCGGGCGGATCGTCGTGGCGCTCATGCGGGCACGGCCTCCTTCTCGGTCGGCACGGGGGTGGGCGCCGGCGGGCGGCGCCTCGTGAACAGCGCACGGACGCGCCGGGACTGCAGGAGCACGATCGCGACGATCACGATGGCCTTGAAGGCGGGCGTGGCCGACGACGAGATGCCGAGGAACACGACCGTCTTGTCGAGGGTCGCGATGAGGAGAGCGCCGACGGCGGCCCCGAGCAGGTGGAACTTGCCGCCCGCGAGCGAGGTGCCGCCGATCACGACCGCGAGGATCGCGTCGAGCTCCAGCTGGTAACCGGTGCGGGAGACGTCGACCGTCATCACGCTGGCGGTGGCGAAGATCCCGGCGACGCCCGCGAGCAGGCCGCTCGCGATGTAGGCGGTGAACAGGAGCGCCCGACGGTCGAGGCCCGCGAGGCGCGCGGCCTGCGGGTCCATGCCGATCGCCTCGATCATGAGGCCCAGGGCGCTGCGCCGCACGAGCACGGCGACGCCGATCGTGATCAGCACGGCCAGCAGGAACACGACCGGCAGGCCCACGAGGTAGCCGTTGGCGACCCAGCGGAATGGCTCGTTGGAGGCGGCCGTGTTCTGCCCGGCCGTGATGACCTTCGCGAGGCCGCGGCCGGCGAGCATGATCACGAGGGTGCTGATGAACGGCTGCAGCCCCACGACGGAGACGAGCATGCCGTTCACCGCGCCGAGGATCCCGGCGATGAGGAGCGCGAGGCCCATCGCGCCGAGCGCGACGCCGAGCGAGTCGGAGCCGGCGGCCTTCAGGAACTCCATGGAGACGGCGCCGGCCACGACCATGATCGAGCCGACGCTGAGGTCGATGCCGCCCGTGGCGACCACGAGGCACATGCCGACCGCGATCATCAGCACGGGCGCGGCGGCGCGGAGGATGTCGACGAGGTTGCCCACGAGGTTGCCCGTGTCCGGGTTCACGGAGAGGGCGAGGTAGCCCGGGTCCTTCGCCACGTTGATCGCGAGCAGCAGCACGATCGCGACGGTGCCCCAGAACCAGGGCCGGTGCAGCACGTCGCCGAGGCCGCGCGCGCTCGGGCGCCGGGTCGCGGTGGTCGTCGGGTCGCTCATCGGGCTGCCTCCTCGGGCGCGGTGTCGGGCACGGTCTCGAGCGCGACGTCGGAGACGCCCTCCTCCGCGATGGCGGCGACGATCGACTGCGCCGTCACGTCGGGTCCCGCCTCGAGCTCGGCGATCTTGCGGTGGTCCTTGAGCACGACGATGCGGTCGCTGAGCCGCACCACCTCCTCGAGCTCCGAGGAGATGAAGACGACCGCGACGCCCGTGTCGGCGAGGGCCGCGACCTGCTCCTGGATCTCCGCCTTCGCGCCCACGTCGATCCCGCGGGTCGGCTCGTCGAGGATCAGCAGCTCCGGCTCGGTCGCCAGCCACCGCCCGAGCAGCACCTTCTGCTGGTTGCCGCCGGACAGGTTCCGGATGGGCCGGTCGGGGTCGGCGGGCCGCACCTTGAGCTCGGTGAGGTACTTGGCGACGATGCGGTCCTTCTCCTTGCGCGGCAGCGGCCGGGCCCAGCCGCGCTTCGCCTGGACGGCGAGCACGAGGTTCTCCCGCACGCTGAGGTCGCGGATGATCCCCTCGTCCCGCCGGTTCTCGCTGGAGAACGCGATGCGGTGCTTCAGCGCCTTCGCGGGGGAGGAGACGGAGACGGCGCGTCCGTCCATGGTCACGGATCCGGTGTCGGGCCGGTCGACGCCGTAGAGGAGGCGCGCGAGCTCGGTGCGGCCGGAGCCGAGCAGCCCGGCGAGGCCCACGACCTCGCCGCGGCGGAGCTCCACGTCGGTCGCGTCGAGCGAGCCCTTCCGGCCGATCCCGGTGGCCCGGTACACGGGCTCGCCCGTCGCGACCTGGTGTGAGGCGCGCTCGCGGTCGAGGGAGCGGAGGCTCTGCAGGTCCTTGCCGATCATCTCGGCGATGAGGCCGGCGCGGTCGATGTCGCGCGTGAGGTGCTCGCCCACGAGCCGGCCGTTCCGCAGCACGGTGAGCCGGTCGCTGATCGCGAAGACCTGGTCGAGGAAGTGGGAGACGAAGAGGATGGCGACGCCCTCGTCGCGCAGGCGGCGCATCACGCGGAAGAGTCCCTCGACCTCGTCGGCGTCGAGGCTGGAGGTCGGCTCGTCGAGGATCAGCACCTTCGCGTCGACGACGGTCGCGCGGCTGATGGCGACGAGCTGCTGCAGCGCGAGGCTCAGCGAGGCGAGCGGGGTGCGCGGATCCAGGTGGCCGAGCCCCACGCGCGCCAGCACCTCGGAGGCGGCGGCGTGCGTGCCCCTCCAATCGATGCCGAACCGGCCGCGCCTCTCGTGGCCGAGCATGACGTTCTCGCCGATCGTGAGGTTCCCGCAGAGGTTGACCTCCTGGTAGACCGTGGAGATCCCGGCGGCCTGCGCGTCGGCGGTGCCGGAGAGGCGGCGCTCGCTGCCGTCGACGACGACGCGGCCGGAGTCGATCCCGTACACGCCTGTGAGCGCCTTGATCAGCGTCGACTTCCCGGCGCCGTTCTCGCCCATGAGCGTGTGGACCTCGCCCGGGAAGAGACGGAGGTCCACCCCGTCGAGCGCCTTGACGCCGGGGAAGGAGATGGTGATGCCCTGCATCTCGACGATGGGGCTGGATGCCTGCATGGCGCGTGCTCCGTTCCTCCGCCGGCGTCGTCGCCTGGCGGGTGGGGCGGCGGGGCGGATGGTCCGCCCCGCCGCAGGTGTCCGTGCGGGCGGGCTAGAACTTCCGGTCGGGCAGCGCGGTGGCGGCCTTCTCGGGCGAGTCGAACGTGTCCGAGGGGACGACGATCGACGACTCGACGCTGCCGCCGTCGAGCAGCTTCTGCACGGCCTCCAGCGCGGTGTCGCCGAAGAGCGGGTTGTACTCGGCGACGAAGCTGAGCTTGCCGTCGGCCAGCGCCTGCAGCGCGCCCTTCGTTCCGTCGATGGTCGCGATCTTCACGTCCTCGCCGGGCGTGAGGCCCGCCTCCTCGACGGCCTGCACGGCGCCGAGGCCCATCTCGTCGTTCTGCGCGAACACCATCTGCACGTCGTTCGCGTTCGACTTGAGCACGGTCTCGAAGACGCTCTTGGCCTCCTCGGTCGACCAGTTGGCGGTCTGCGCGCCGACCTTGGTGAACGCGGTGTCGGCGCCGATGACGTCGTTCCAGCCCTCGTTGCGCTCGTTGACGACCGAGACGCCGGCGGGGCCCTCGAGGGTGAAGTACTTGCCGCCCTCGGGCAGCGCCGTCTTCGCCCAGTTCGCCACCGACTCGCTCACGGCGATGTTGTCGGGGGCGATGCGGGTCGCGTAGAGCGAGTCGTCGTCCGGCTCGATGCCGCGGTCGATGAGGACCACGGGGATCTCGGCCTCCTTGGCGCGTTCGAGCGAGTCCTCCCAGCCGGAGCCCTCGGTGGCCGAGAGCAGGATCACGTCGACGCCCTCGTCGACGAACGACGTGAACGCGTCGATCTGCGACTTCTGGTCGTTGTTCGTCGCGGGCGCGTACTTGAGGTCGAACCCGGCCTCCTTCGTGAAGGTGTCCTGGATGTCCTTCTCGTTGGCCTGTCGCCAGGCGCCCTCGGGGCCGACCGCGACGAAGCCGACGGTGGCCGTCTCGCCGCCGCCGTCGGCGGCGCCGCCCGCGGTGGATCCGGTGCCGGAGTTGCTGTTGCAGGCCGCGAGGCTCAGGGCGATGGCCCCGGCCGCGGCGATGGTGGCGATGCGCCTCTTCGTGGACATGTATCTCCTCCTTGAGATGTCGGGACGTCGGCGTCCCGTTCCGGCCCTCGGGGACCGGCCGTTGCGGACCGCGGGGTGCTGCCGCGTGCTCGGGATGTTACCGGTAACAGTTCCAGGGGCACAAGAGCGCTGTTACCGGGAACACGACATCAGCGTCGAGGCGGTTCCGGCAGCCCCGGCAGGGGGAAGTCCTCCTCGTCGTCCTCGTCGGCGGGGGCCGCGATCAACTCGACGAGCGTGTCGACCGTGACGCCCGGCCCGTTGGCCAGCTCGCCGATCTTCTCCCGGTCCTTGAGCACGACGATCCGGTCGCTCACGCGCACGAGCTCGTCGAACGCGCTGGAGATGAACACGACGGCCACGCCCTCGAGCGCGAGCTGCGCGATGTGCGCCTGGATGTCGACCTTGGCGCGGATGTCGACGCCGCGGGTCGGCTCGTCGAGGATCAGCACGCGTGGCCGGATCGCGAGCCAGCGCGCGAGCAGCACCTTCTGCTGGTTGCCGCCGGAGAGCCGGCCGGCGGGCATCGCGGGATCCGCCGGCGTGATGGAGAAGTGCTCGATGTGCCGCTCGACGAGGTCCTGGCGCTCGGCCCGCGACAGCGGATGCGCCCAGCCGCGCAGCGCCTGCAGCGCGAGCACGATGTTCTCCCGCACGCTCAGCTCGCCGATGAGGCCCTCGGCGCCGCGGTCCTCCGCCGAGAGGGCGACGCGGTTCCGCAGCGCGTCCGAGGGGCGGTCGATCACCACGTCGCGACCGCCGAGCGTCACCACGCCGCCGTCGGCCCGGTCGGCGCCGGCGAGCAGGCGCGCGAGCTCCGTGCGGCCGGATCCGCGGAGCCCGGCGATGCCGACCACCTCGCCCGGATGCAGCTCGAGGTCCACGGGCCGCAGCATCCCGCGGCGGCTGACGCCGGCGGCACGGTACAGCGGCGGCCCGACCGGGTCCACGCGGTGCGCCCGTCGCTCTGAGCCGATGCGCGTGAGGTGCGCCACGTCCGAGCCGATCATGCGGGCGATCAGCTCGGCCCGGTCGATCTCGTGCGGTAGGTGGTCGCTCACCTTCACGCCGCCGCGGAGCACGGTCATCCGGTCGCTGAGCGCCAGCACCTGCTCCAGGAAGTGCGACACGAAGAGGATCGCGACGCCCTGGTCGCGGAGGCGGCGGATCACCTGGAAGAGCCGCGCGACGTCGTCGGCGTCGAGGCTCGAGGTGGGCTCGTCGAGCACCAGCACGCGCGGCCGGTCGACCATCGCGCGCGCGATGGACACGAGCTGGCGGCTGGCGGGGGAGAGGTCGGCGAGGCGGTCGCGCGGGTCGAGGTCGGCGAGGCCGAGCTCCGCGAGCATGGCGGCGGCGCGCGCGTGGGTGGCGCGCCAGGAGATGCCGAGGCGGCCGCGCACCTCGTGGCCGAGCATCACGTTCTCGCCGACGCTCAGGTTCTCGGCCAGGTGCGACTCCTGGAACGCCGCCTGGATCCCGAGGGCGCGCGCGTCCGCCGGCCCGCCGAGCCGCACGGGCGCGTCGTCGACGAGGATCTCGCCCGAGTCGATCCGGTGCACCCCGAGCAGCGCCTTGATCAGCGTCGACTTGCCCGCGCCGTTCTCGCCCAGGAGCGCGTGCACCTCGCCGGGGTGGAGGTCGAGGTCGACGCCGTCGAGCGCCACGCCGTTCGGGAAGGCGACCGTGATGCCCCGCATGCGCACGGTGGGGCGGGCGGGCTCCCGGGGGCGCGCGGGGTGCGCGGATGCGGGCGCGGGAGCGGCGGTCGGGCCGGTCGGGCGGATCGTCGTCGATCCCCGTGCGTGACGCACCTGGTGCTCCTCGGGTTCCGGGCCGGGTGGCGGCCGCGTGCCGGGTGGGCCCGGTGTGCACGACTGTAGCCGCCGGTCGGCGGCGCGGGCGAGGGGTCGCGGCCCGAGATCCCCCGGGCGCCGGACTCAGTCGACGCGTCGGGCGGCCGCGCTGGAGTCGCGCACGACGAGCTCGGGCGGGATCCGGCTCGCCTGCGGGATCTCGCGCCCCTCGATCGCGGCGATGAGCGCGTCCACCACGAGCGCGCCGAGCGCCGGGAAGTCCTGTCGCACCGTCGTGAGCGGCGGGAGGAAGTGGCGGGAGACGGGCAGGTCGTCGAAGCCGACGACGCTGAGGTCCTCGGGCACGCGGATCCCGCGGTCGTGCAGCCCGTGGATCACGCCGAGCGCCATCTCGTCGTTCGCCACGAACACGGCCGTGTACTCGGGGACGCCCCCGAGCCCGCGCGCGAAGTCGTAGCCGAAGTCGCTCGACCAGTCGCCGATCACGATAGGCCGCTCGCGCATGCCCCACGCCCGGGTGCGCGTGTGGAAGGCGCGCTCGCGGGCGCGCGCGTCCAGCCAGTCGAGCGGGCCGGAGACGTGCAGCACGTCGCGGTGGCCGAGGCTCGCGAGGTGGTCGACGGCTAGGCGCGTGCCCGCGGACTGGTCGACCGAGACCGTGAGGAACGCGGGGTCCTTCTCGGCCTTGACCACGAGCGTGGGCAGCCCGGTCGTGATGGTGCGCAGCACGGCCACGGACGACGAGCGCGGCGCGACGACGCACAGCGCGTCGATGCCCTGCCCGGTGAGATGGCGCACGGCCTCCTCGGGCGTCGCGTCCTCGTCGTCCCGGAGCGCGAACGAGGCCACCGAGTAGCCGCCGTCGCGCGCCGACCGCTCGATGGCGCGCAGGATGCTCGACGGCCCGAACTCCACCGCGCTCTCGATGAGCACGCCGATGCGCAGCGCCTGCTGCGTGACGAGCTGGCGGGCGGCGCTGTTCGGCCGGAAGTCGAGCTCGGCGACCACCTCGAGCACGCGCTGCCGCGTGGACTCCTTCACCTGCGGGTGCCCGTTGAGCACGCGCGAGACGGTCATGTGCGAGACGCCCGCGCGCTCCGCGACCTCGCGGAGCCCGAGCCGCTCGCCGCCGCTCCTGACGCTCACCCGTGCTCCATCCGGCATCCTCCGAGGCGGCGACGGACGTCGCGCCCGCCGGGTCGCGGGCTGGTCGGATCTCCCATTGCTGGGCACACCCTACCGGGGCGGATCCGCGCGGGCCCGGGAGCGGGGACGACCGGACAGCCGTCCCGACCTACCCGACCGCCTCGCGCCTGGCAACCCCCTCGGCGGGTCCGGTCGCTGCTCGGCATGCGGAGCAGGGTGGGGGAGACGGCGGATTCGCCGCATGAAGAAATAGGAGCTCCTATGTACTTCCACGCACAGACCTGGATCAACGAGATCGCCGACGGCGAGCCCGACCCTGCCGCCGCCAGCGCGCTGCAGGAGGGCCTCGGCGGCCAGTTCGGCGAGATGCGCACGATGATGCAGTACCTGTTCCAGGCGATGAACTTCCGCGGCGCCGCCGCCAAGCCGTACCGCGACCTGATCCAGGGCGTCGGCACCGAGGAGATCAGCCACGTCGAGCTCATCGGCACCACGATCTCGCGCCTGCTCGACGGCGCGCCCGAGTACAGCGGCAAGCTCACCGACCCGCTCGACACCCCGGGCAAGGGAGGGGCGACGCCGCTGAGCATCGCGCTCGACCACGGCAACATCCACCACCACCTCGTGGGCGCCCAGGGCGCGCTGCCCGTCGACGCCGCCGGCAACCCGTGGAGCGGCAGCTACGTCTACAACTCGGGCAACCTCCCGCTCGACCTGCTCTACAACGTCATGCTCGAGTCGACCGGCCGCCTGCAGAAGTGCCGCATCTACGAGATGACCGACAACCCCGTCGCCCGCGCGACCGTCGCGTACCTCATCGTGCGCGACCAGGCGCACGAGAACGCGTACGCGAAGGCGCTCGAGACGCTCGGCGTCGACTGGGGCAAGCTCCTGCCGATCCCGAAGACCAACGCGGAGCAGTTCCCCGAGGTGAAGAAGCTGGTGGACCTCGGCCTCCAGAGCAAGCAGTACAGCTTCGACCTCGACGGCAAGAGCGAGGCCGGCCGGATCTTCCAGGGCGCGTCGCCCTCGAAGGACGGCACCGACCTCACCGCGACCGAGCAGGCGCCGCAGGGCGTCCCGTCGACCATCGCGCCCGAGCGGCTCGAGGAGTTCGCGCCGGGTCTCGACAAGGACCTGCTGGCGCTGATCCAGGAGACGGCTGAGCGCGAGCTGGCCGAGGTCGAGGCGTTCTACGGGCCGACGAAGGCCTGATCCTCGCCACACCGCATGACGACGGCGCCGCGTCCCGTGGGGATGCGGCGCCGTCGTCGCGTGCGGGGCCGGGTCAGGCGCTCTCGATGTCCGAGAACAGGCCCGTGAGCGATGCGCCCGTCTTCCCGAGCCGTCCGAACAGCTCGCCCGCCTCGGGCGTCGCCACCGCCGCGGAGGCGTCCTCGTAGGAGTCGAAGTACAGGTCGAGGGTCCGGTGCGCGGGCGTCGGGGTGCCGTCCTCCTTGGGGAGCACCTTGGCCGACTCGAGGCGGCGCAGCTCCGGGAGCTCGCGCGCGAGGTCGGCGATGCCGCGGTAGGCCTCCTCGAACGCGGCCGGGTCGCTCGGTTCGCCGATGATGAGGGTGATCTTCGTGGGCACGATGGCCTCCTTCTCGTGAGGTGGGTTCGTCGCGATGGCGGGCGCGCCGCGCGCCGGTCCTCCGCGTGGCCATGATGCGCCGGCGCCCCGCGGCGGGGTGGCCGCGGGGCGCGGATCCGTCGCGCAGCGGCTAGCCGCGACGCCCGCGACCGGCCCCTGGCTGCGATCCTCCTGACGGGATCCGCCCCGCCCTGCCCACCCGCCAGCCCCCGCCGTAGGCTGACTCATGGCCTCCGACACCGCACCCCGCGACCCCGCCGCGCCCCTCTACCTCGACGTCGTCGACGGGTGGTGGCGCGCCGCCAACTACCTCTCCGTCGGCCAGATCTACCTGCTCGACGACCCGCTGCTCGAGCGCCCGCTCACGCGCGACGACATCAAGCCGCGCCTCCTCGGGCACTGGGGCACGACCCCGCTGCTGAACTTCGTCTACGCGCACCTCAACCGGGCGATCATCGAGCGCGACCTCGACATGATCTACATCGCCGGCCCCGGCCACGGCGGTCCCGGCATGGTCGCGAACGCCTACCTCGACGGCACCTACTCGGAGCTGTTCTCGGCGGCGACGCCCGACCGCGACGGGCTCCGCCACCTCTTCCGCCAGTTCTCGTTCCCGGGCGGCGTGCCGTCGCACGCGGCGCCCGAGACGCCCGGATCCATCAACGAGGGCGGCGAGCTCGGCTACTCGCTCGTGCACGCGTACGGCGCGGCGCTCGACAACCCGGACCTCGTGGTCGCGTGCGTGATCGGCGACGGCGAGGCGGAGACCGGGACCCTCGCCGCCAGCTGGCACCTCGACAAGTTCCTCGACCCGGAGTCGGACGGCGCGGTGCTGCCGATCCTCAACCTCAACGGCTGGAAGATCGCGAACCCCACCGTGCTCGCCCGCATCCCGGAGGAGGAGCTGCTCGCGCTCTTCACGGGCTACGGCTACTCCCCGCGGATCGTCACGGGCGGCTTCGACGGCGAGGACCACGCGGCGGTGCACGAGCGGTTCGCGCTCGCGCTGGGCGACGCGCTCGACGAGATCAGCCGGATCCAGCTCGCGGCCCGCACGGGCGGCAGCGAGGAGCGCCCGGCCTGGCCGATGCTGATCCTCCGCACCCCGAAGGGCTGGACCGGCCCGGCGGAGGTCGACGGCAAGCCGGTCGAGGGCACGTGGCGCGCGCACCAGGTGCCGCTCTCAGGTGTCCGCGACGACCCGGATCACCTCCGCCAGCTCCAGGAGTGGCTCGAGAGCTACCGCCCGCACGAGCTCTTCGACCGCGACGGCCGCCTGACGCCCGCGCTCCAGCCGAACCGGCCCGAGGGCGACCGGCGGATGAGCGCCAACCCGCACGCCAACGGCGGCCTGCTCCGCCGCGACCTCCGGCTCCCGCCGCTCGAGGTGAACGCGATCGACCTCAGCGACGGCCGCGGCGTCATCGCCGAGCCGACCCGCGTGCTCGGCGGCTGGCTGCGCGACGTGATCGCCCGCAACCCGCTCGACTTCCGGATCTTCGGCCCCGACGAGACCGCCAGCAACCGGCTCGACGACGTCTACGAGGTCACGGCGAAGGCCTGGCAGGGCGAGGTGCTGCCGGTCGACGAGCACCTGGCGCATGAGGGCCGGGTCATCGAGATCCTCAACGAGAACATCACGCAGGGGCTGCTCGAGGCGTACCTGCTCACCGGCCGGCACGGGCTCTTCACCTCGTACGAGGCCTTCATCCACATCGTCGACTCGATGTTCAACCAGTACGCGAAGTGGCTCGAGTCGAGCTCGAAGGTGGAGTGGCGGCGGCCGGTCGCGTCGTTCACGTACCTGCTCTCCTCGCACGTCTGGCGGCAGGACCACAACGGCTTCTCGCACCAGGATCCCGGCTTCCTCGACCACGTCGTGAACAAGCGCGCCGAGATCGTGCGCGTGTACCTGCCGTTCGACGCGAACTCGCTGCTCGTCACGATGGACCACTGCCTGCGCGGCACCGACCTCATCAACGTGGTCGTCGCCGGCAAGCAGCCGACCGCGAGCCTGCTCTCGCTCGAGGAGGCGCGGGCGCACGGCGCGCGCGGCGTCGGCGTGTGGGAGTGGGCGGGCACCGAGGTGCCGGGTCTCGAGCCCGACGTGGTCGTCGCGTGCGCGGGCGACATCCCGACCGTGGAGGCGATGGCGGCGGTGCAGATCCTCAAGCGCGAGATCCCGCAGCTGCGCGTGCGGTTCATCAACGTGGTCGACCTGATGCGGCTGCAGGACTCCACGCAGCACCCCCACGGCCTCGACGACGGATCCTTCGACGCCCTGTTCACGCGCGACAAGCCCGTGGTGTTCGCCTTCCACGGGTACCCGTCGCTCATCCACCGCCTCACCTACAAGCGCCACAACCACGCGAACATGCACGTGCGCGGCTTCGTGGAGCAGGGCGGCACGACCACGCCGTTCGACATGCTGATGCTCAACGACCTCGACCGGTTCCGGCTCGTGATGGACGTGATCCGCCGCGTGCCGCACCTCGAGACCACCTACGCGGGCCTCTCGCAGCGCATGGACGACGAGCGCATCGCGCACCGCGTCTTCACGCGCGAGCACGGCGAGGACATGCCGGACGTGTCGGGCGCGGAGGGGCTGCCGTTCGCGGATCCGAACCGGCAGGTCGTGATCGACAATGGGGACGACAACGCGTAGCCGGGCGTGACCGCGCGCGGCCGCCGTCAGCCGGCGGCGGCCGTGGGCGGGTCGGCCGGGTCTGCGGATGCACCCGGCCCGTGGTCGAACAGGCCGATCGCGTTGCCCTCGCTGTCGCGCACGTAGGCCCAGCGGTCGGTCTCGTTGAGCATCTGGATCCCGCCCATGGTGGACCCGCCGTGCGCCTCGACCTGCGCGACCGTCTCCTCGATGGAGTCGACCGTGATCACGATGGTGGGGTGCGGGACGTCCGCGCGCCGGTGGAGGTCGCCGTCTATCCCGTCGTCCGAGCCGGTGAGGATCATGCCCGCGTCGTCTCCCCACGATTCGTACCGGAAGCCGAAGACGGCGGAGTAGAACGCGCTCGCGCGCGCCATGTCATCGGCGGGGATCTCGAAGTGCTCGACAGCGGCCATGCGCCATCGTCCAGCGGGTGGGGAAACCGCGTCAAGGGGTGGGCGCGAGCGTCGCGTCGACGCCCGTGACCACCTGCCCCCAGCGCGAGACGGCGATGCGCGTCGCGAGGGCGCGCTGCGTCCGGTCGCCGGACCACTCGGGGAGGTAGGCGCGGGGATCCGACGACGGCGTGCCGAAGCGCACGACGTAGAACCCGGGCTCCAGGTTCCCGAGCGCGTAGCGGCCGGACGCGTCCGTGAAGCCGGACGCCTCCAGTCGCCCGTCGCCGGTCGCGCGCAGGACGTCAACGGGCGCGGCGGCGGCGGGCGCTCCGCCGGGCAGCGTCACCGTGCCGCCGATGCCCGCGGGCGTGCGGAGAACGATGTCGACGCGGGTCTCGCGGCCGGCGGGGGCGGTGAAGAAGCGCGCGTCCCGCCACTCGTTGACCTGGCCGAGGTACTGCGACGCGGGCTTGCCGCCGAGCGAGACCCAGGCGCGCAGCGTGTAGCGGGTGGCGCGCATCCCGTCGAAGCGGAACACGCCGTCGACGATGTCGACGCTGTCCCCGAACGGGATGTCGGCGAGCTCGAGCGAGACCTCGCCCGCGCGGACGAGGTTCCGGGGATCCACGCGGTCGAGGTAGACGCGGCCGACGACGGTCGCGGTGATGGCGCGGGGCGCGGGGGCGGGACCCGCGGACGCGGGGGAGGCGGGGCCGGCCTGAGCGGCGGTGATCAGGGCCAGGGCGATGAGGCCGACGAGACCGCGTCGGCGGACGGATGGCATGGGGGCTCCGATGCTCGGACCGGCGGGCTGCCGGTCGGGAGACCGGTCTACTCCGCGACGACGGCGCCGTCACGACCCCCGATGGGGGCGATCTTCGCGGGGGCTGTGCCCATGGCCGCACCCGCGGCCATCCCCGCATCCCGCACCCGCGGGGGTCTCCCGTACCGTGGGAGCGCCGCCCGCCGACGGCATCCACCCGAGCACCCGGAGGCTCCGCATGGCCGCATCCACCCGCATCCTCCCGCCCCGGATCAGCGACCCGCGGCTCGACGGGCTCGCCGACGGCGACCCGTCCGACCTCGACGCGCACGCGTCCTTCGAGCGGCTGCGGTTCGCCGACGCCGACCTCTCGGACGCCGACCTCGTCGACATCGGATTCGAGGAGTGCGCGCTCGAGCGGATCCGCCTGCACGAGGCCGACCTCACGGCCGCGAGCCTCGTGGACGTGCTCGCCTCCCGACTCGACGCGCCCGTGCTGAAGGCGCCCAGGATCCGGATGCGCGACGTGCGCCTCGAGGGCTCGCGCGTCGGATCCGCCGAGCTCTACGACGCCACGCTCTCCTCCGTGCACATCACCGACTGCCGGCTCGGCTTCGTGAACCTGCGCGGCTCGAAGATCACCGACCTGCTCATCACCGACTGCGCCATCGAGGAGCTGGACCTCCGCGGCACCGCCGGCATGCGCGTCGCGTTCGCCCGCACCACCATCGGCACCCTCGACCTCGCCGACTCGTCGCTCACGCACCTGGACCTCCGCGGCGCCGAGATCATGGACCTCGACACCCCCGACGGCCTCCGCGGCGCCGTGCTCGACTCGACCCAGCTCATGGCGCTGGGGCCGGTCTTCGCGCGGCACTTCCGCGTGCGCGTCGAGGACTGAGCGGCTCCGCGGACCAGCTGCCCGTGGATCAGCCGCCCGCGGCCGCCCGGCGCGACGTGTCCGGCGAGGCGAGCAGCCACAGCAGGTAGATCCCGCCGAGCGCGGAGGTGGCGAGCCCGACCGGGATCTGGAACGGGCTGAGCAGCCGCCCGGCCACGAGGTCCGCGACGCTCAGCAGCAGCGCCCCGACCACGAGCGCGGGCAGCATGCGGCCCCGGCTCCCGGGCATCATGCGGCGGGCGAGGTGCGGCGTGGCGAGCGCGACGAAGCCGACCGGGCCCACGGCCGCGACGCCGACCGCGGCCAGCGCGACGCCCGCCGCGAGCAACGCGGTCCGCCATCTGCCGACGTCGAGGCCGAGCGCGCGAGCGGTGTCGTCGCCCATCTCGAGCATGCGCAGCGGCGGCTCGCCGAGGAACGCGAGCGGCACGATCACGGCGAGCACCGCGACGGCGGGCGCGACCTGCGGCCACGAGATGCCGTTGAGCGTGCCGAAGCGCCAGGTCGCGGCGGCCTGTGCCAGCTCGAGGTCGCTGCGGGTGATGAGGAAGTCGTTGACCGAGGCGAGCATCGCCCCGACCGCGATGCCCACCAGCACGAGCCGCTCGCCCGTCGTCGCGGTGCGGGAGCTCATCAGGTGCACGGCGAACGCGGTCGCGAAGCCGCCGGCCACTGTGCCGAGGGCGATGGATCCGGCCGAGGAGGGCGCCGCGGCGGTGGATCCGGTCACCAGGATCGCGACGAGCCCGCCGGTCGCCGCGCCTGTGCTGAACCCGATGACGTCCGGGCTCCCGAGCGGATTGCGCGAGACGCTCTGGAACACCATGCCGCTGAGGCCGAGCGCGGCGCCGACCGCGATCGCGCACACCACGCGCGGCAGCCGCTGGTCGGCGACGATGAAGCGGGCCTGCGCGTCGCCGCCGCCGAGCAGGGCGTCGAGCGCCTGCGGCGGCGACAGCGGGTAGGCGCCCGTGCCGAGGCCGACCGCGGCGGCGCCGAGGAGCGCGAGCACGAGGATCCCGAGGACGACGCGGTCCCGCCGCGGGATGCGCGGCCTCACCGCGCGCCCGTCCGCCGGAGCACCAGGGCGAGCAGCACGGGCGCGCCGATGAACGCCGTGACGATGCCCGCCTCCAGCTCGCCGGGCCGGGCGACGATGCGGCCGAGGACGTCGGCGCCCAGCACGAGCAGGGGCCCGGCCGCGACGGATCCGAGCAGCACCCGCCGCTCCCGCCGCCCGACGACCAGGCGCACCGCGTGCGGCACGACGAGCCCGACGAACGAGATCGGCCCGGCGACCGCGGTCGCGGCGCCGCACGCGAGCGTCACGATGGCGAAGCCCGCGAGCCGCACCCGCCCGACGGAGCTGCCGAGCGCGGTCGCCGTGTCGTCGCCGAGCGCCAGCACCGCGAGCGGGCGCACGAGCAGGAGCGCGCCCATGACCACCACGACCGTGAGCGGCAGGAGCCAGACGAGGTCGGCGGGGTCGCGCGAGGCGACGGATCCGACCACCCAGGAGCGGTAGTCGCCGAAGGTGCGCGGGTCGGAGAGGGTGACGACGCCCGTGACCGAGGCGAGGCTCGCGGTCAGCGCGGTGCCGGCGAGGAGCAGGCGCGTGGGATCCGCGCGCGGCCCCGCCCGCATCCCGACGAGCACCACGACCACGGCGGCGAGGGCGGCGCCGGCGAACGCGGGCCCCGCGTATCCGGCGGCCGAGCCGACCCCGAGGACCGCGACGCTGAGCACGACGGCGAGCGACGCGCCCGCGTTGACGCCGAGCAGCCCGGGCTCCGCGAGCGGGTTGCGGGTCATGGCCTGCATCACGACGCCCGCGACCGCGAGGAGGACGCCGACCGCGACCGCGAGGAGCGTGCGCGGCGCCCGCAACTGCCAGACGATGATCGCGTCGCGGCTGCCGTCGTCCGGATGCTGGATCGCGCGCCACACGGCGTCGAGGGCGATCTCGCGGGATCCGGTCGCGAGGCTCACGGCGCACAGCGCGACGAGCGCCGCGAGGGCCACGACCGCGGTGGCGGCGACGGGCGCGGGTCGGGTCGGTGGCATGGCCGGGTAAGGCTACCCTAAGCTGCCTCGGTGATCATCGCCTCCCCTCCCCATCCCGACCGCCGACCCACCCGCCGCCGCCGCGTCGCGGGCCTCGCGCTCGCCGCGACCGTCCTCGTCGCGCTCACCGCGTGCGCCGCGCCCGCCGCATCCACCGGAGCCGGAGCCGCGGGCACCGGTGCCGCCGCCGATCCCGCCGGCGCCGGCTACACGACGCCGCGTACCATGCCCGATGGCAAGGGCAGCGGCCAGCCCGACGGCGTCTTCCCGCGCACCGTCGTGCACTTCGCGGGCACGACCACGATCCCCGCGGCGCCCCAGCGCGTCGCCGTCATCTCGACCGGCCAGGCCGACTCGCTGCTCACCCTCGGGATCGTCCCCGTCGCCTCCACGGCGGCGGACGGAGCGGCCGTCGTCCCCGACTACCTCACCCGCGCGTTCCCCGAGGACGCCGACGCGCTCGCCGCGGTGGCGCCGCTCGGCGACCGCGTCTCGCCCGACATCGAGAGCGTCGCCGCCGCCGCGCCCGACCTGATCCTCATGAACGTCACCGGCAAGGACGCGGCGTCGCTCTACGCGAGCCTCTCCGCCATCGCGCCCACGGTCGCGACCCAGGGCACGGGCCTCTACTGGAAGCAGGACCTCCTGCTCCTCGCCGACGCGGTCGGCCGCACCCAGCAGGCCGCGTCCTGGCTGGACTCCTACCAGTCCGACGCGGCCGCGTTCGGGGCGGGCCTCGCCGACCGCCCGACCGTCTCGTTCCTCCGCTCCTCGGCCGACCGCATCCGCGTCTTCGGCGTGGCGTCCTTCGCCGGATCCGTGGCCGAGGACGCGGGCCTCCCGCGCCCGGATGAGCAGGACTTCACGGACCAGACCTCGCGCGACATCAGCGAGGAGCAGATCGACCTGGCCGAGGGCGACCACGTGTTCGCTGGCGTGCAGGGCGGCGACGAGGCGGCGCTCACCGGCCTGCCGCTCTGGCCGACGTTGCAGGCGGTCGAGGACGACGCGGTGACCTTCGTGGACGACGACGTGTTCTACCTCAACACCGGGCCGACGGCGGCGCGCGCGGCGCTCGAGGCGATGCGGTCCGCGCTCGGCTGAGCCGCGCGGCTACGCGTCGCGGGGGATCCGCAGCTTGAACCCCACGTGCGACGGCGCGTACCCGAGCCGCTCGTAGAAGCGGTGCGCGTCGACGCGCGCGGCGTCCGAGGTGAGCTGCACGAGGGCGGCGCCGAGGGCGGGCGCGGCGTCCTCAGCGACCCAGCGCATCATGGCGCCGCCGATGCCGCTCGAGCGCAGGTCGCTCCGCACCCGCACGGCCTCCACCTGGAGGCGGGAGGCGCCGCGCCGGGCCATGCCGGGGATCACCGTGAGCTGCAGCGTGCCGACGACCGCGCCGCCCGCGTCGGTCGCGACGAGCAGGTCGTTGGCGGGGTCCGCGAGGATGCGCGCGAGCGCGCCGCGGTAGAGGTCGGCGTCGCTCGGGTCCGCCCGGTCGCCGCGCGAAGCGCTAACCGGGTCGTCGGCGAGCAGGGCCATGAGCGGCGCGAGGTCGGCGGTCGTCGCGCGGCGGAGGACCACCCCGTCGACGCGGGCGGCGAGCGGGACGGGGAGGACGAGGTCGGCGAGCACGCCCCCATCCTCCCCGCCGAGCGCCGTGGCGGCTACGCGGCCGAGCCCGACGCCCGCGCCACGTGCGCGAGCAGCCGCTCGACCAGCATCCGGCGCAGCTCCACCGACGACCACCCGTGGTCCGCGCCCTCCACGGCCGTGAAGGTCGCCCCCGGCATGAGCTCGCCGTAGCGCGCGCCGTACGAGACCGGCACGACCTCGTCGGCGGTGCCGTGCAGCACCTCCACGGGGCCGGGATATGCGGCGATTGGTCCGTAGACGTCGACGCCCGCGAGCACCTCGTCCGGGAAGCCCAGACCGAGGCCCATGCCGCCGACGTCCACCACGCCGCGGTCGCGAGCTGCGTCGAGAGGCACGCTCATCACGCGGCCGTGCACAGTGATGTCGTCCACGACCACGCCGGCCGGCGACCACAGCGTGAGGCTCGCGACGAGCTCGGGGGCGCGGGCGGCGGCCAGCGCGGACTCGACGGCGCCGAGGCTGTGGGCGACCACGTGCACGGGTCCGTCCGCGTCCCGGGCGAGTGCGCGGATCATCGCGGACACCTGGTCGACCTCGTCGAGGAGGCGCACGTCGGCGAAGTCGCCGTCGCTCACGCCGTGCCCGAGCCGGTCGTACGCGCGCGCCGCCGTGCCGGACGCCGCCAGCGCCCGGGCGACCGGCACCCAGAGGCCGTGGCCTCCGGTGCCGGTGTCGCTGAAGCCGTGCACGAGGAGCGCCGCGGGGGCGCCGGGCCGCACGGTGCCGTGCTCCCAGCCGCGGAGGGTGCGCCCGCCGTGGTCGAGCTCGAGGGGCGCGACGCGCGGCGCCGGCGCCGGCGCTGCGGCCATCAGTTGCGCCGGTCCGCGAACCCGGCCGGGAGGTCGCCGGGGGCGGTGTCGACGACGGTCTCGTCGTCGGCGCCCACGAACTCGTCGAGGGTGATGTGCGCGAACTCCGGCACGACGTAGATCGGGTACGTGGGCCCCGCGTCGCGGTGCGCGCGCATCTCGTCGAGGTGGTCGTTCTGGAAGAGGACGGTCTTGGATCCGTCCTCCTCCACCCAGCGCGGGAAGAAGATCGTGCCGTGCAGCACGCGCGCGGCCGGGATGATGTTGACGACGACGCTCGTGCCCGTGGGCTCGTTCCACGAGACCTTGAAGACGCCGTCGGCGAGGGCGACGAGGTCGACCGTCTGGTCCTTCACCCAGCGGCCGCCGACCATGCCGGAGTGGATCCGGTAGTCGATGGTCGTGGCGTTCTTCACGTACATCTCGTACTGCCAGCCGTTGGCGTACGTGTAGATGAGGCGGTGTCCGACGAGGGGGCTGAGGTCCTGAGCGGGCACGGGGTGCTCGACGCTCGTGGTGATGTTCTCCATGCCTACGATCCTGACCCCGGAATGCGTTTGTGACAAGCGCACCTGCCTGGGTATCCTCGGGGCATGCCCTCCGAGCCGACCGACGCCGAGCTCGCGGCGGTCGCCCGGCGCCTCGGCTCGGAGCTCGGACCCTTCCGCCGGCGCCTCATGAACGCGTCGCGGAGCGCGGCCGACCTCCCCGACCTGCCCGACGCGCAGGTCGAGGTGCTCCGCCGCCTCGAGACCACCGGCTGGGCGACGCCCACCGCGCTGGGCCGCGGGCTGGGCCTCGCGCGCTCCACGATCAGCAACCTCGTCCTCGCCATGGAGCGGGACGGCCTCGTCGACCGGCGTCTCGCGAAGGGCGACGGCCGCAGCACCGAGGTGGGCCTCACGGATCACGCGCGGGATCTGCTGCGCACCTTCGACCGCTCGGCCGAGGGCGTGCTCGTGGGCGCGCTCCGCAGCCTCACGGCCGACGAGCGGCGCGCCATCGCCCGCGCGCTGCCGGCCCTCGAGGCCCTGCACGCGGCGATCGGCGGAGAGCCCCGGCGCACCGGCGGACCGGCCACCCGCGGCGATTAGCTGTCGCATGGGAGTAGGCGCGGGATGTCGTGGCGACCTGCGGGCACCTGTGGACGGATCGCCGGATCAGGCGGCCAAGACGTCATATTGGTGCCCTCGCCGCAACCTGATCAAAGGAGATCACCATGGAATCGCGAGCCCGTCTACGAAGCGCCGCCACCGTCGTGGCGCTGGCCGCCATCGCCGCATCGACCTGCGTGGCTCTTCCTGCCCAAGCCGCCAGCCGGGATGCGACCCCCACCGCCGGCACCTATGCGAGTGCACCCATGTCCTTCCGCGGGTACGACTCGTCGGTCGCCGAAGCGCACGGCTACCGCATCGTGACGAACTCGGATGGGCGCCAGACGAGCGTGCCGGTCTCCGCGGAAGCCAGGAGGCAGACGGTGCTCGACAACGTCGCTCCGGGAGACTGCGGCTCGTCGTTCGTCAACGCGGCCAAGCTGTCCAACGACACTCTGGCTGTCACGACCGGCTACAAAGTCCCCTTCACCGTCGCTGAGAAGACATGGCGCGTGAACGCCGTGTCGGTGTTCTCCTCTCACACGTTCCCGTGCGATGGGCCGAGCGGCGGTGCCTGGTCTGCTCAGGCCGCTGCGACGCTCGTCGGTCCAGGCGTCGCGGTCGTCCCGTTGACTGCGCATGTGGTGGGGGTCAACGGCCGGGTCTGCTACTCGGCCGGGCCGACGGCGTCCTTCGGATGAGCGTCGACTTCGTCTTCGACGGTCCCGAGGGCGAGAGCCGCGAGCTCGTGGGGAGGCCCGTGAGATGCTGAACGAGGAAGGAATGCCCTCTTCGCCGGCGTCCGGACCGTCGATCGTCGTCGACGATGACGGGCTCGTGAAGCTCATGTACATCCGTGACGTCTGGGCCTTGCCGGACACGGGGATCCCGCCGTCTCGCTGGCCCGCAGCACCTGCCGCTCGACTCGAGGGTGTCGCCGGCGTCGAGGTCGGGCAGCAGGTGCGACGTCACTGGCTGGAGGCGATCGCCTGGCACGCAGGAGGAACTGACCGACTGCACGCGACCCGGCTCGCCGCGGAGGCGGGCGATTCCGCCGCCATCCGCGAGGTCATACCTCCTCGATGGGATCCGGAAGTCGGAGCCCTCCTCGACCTCGACCGCTACACGGAGTTCTTCCTGAGCCTCCCCGCCGCATCGTACGGTCTCGTCGACGCAGACGAGGAGCGCTCTCAGGCGGCCACGGTGGCGGCAATGGGTCGTGGCCTCGGCGCGATCATCGTCCTCCCGATCCTCGAACCGCACGCGTCGCAGGTCGGAGACAGCTGCTTGCTCATCTCGCGGGGCATCTACGCCGACGAGGTGCGACTGGTGCGAGCGCTGGATGGATTCGCCCGTGGACTGGCAGAGGAAGAGGGGTGATCCAGCACTGCGCCCCGGACGCGACGACGCGCCGCCGGTCGGGGAGCGCATCCCCGTCCGACGGCGCGTCGTGATCCTCTGAGCCGTCCCGCCCGGCGTCAGGCCGCGTGCACGGGCGCGGACGGGGCCTCGGCGGCCGTGTCGGCGTCCGGGCCGCAGGCGAGCGGGCCGGGCACGGCGTTGGACGACGCCCCCGCGTTGAGCCGCGCGAGGTAACCGGCGAACGCGTCGAGGTCGGCGCGCGTCCACTCGCCGAGGCCGCGGATCAGGCGGCTGCCGCCCTCGGCGTCGTCCGCCTCGATCCCCGTGCGTCCGGCCGCGGTGAGGGCGAGCACGCGCACGCGGCCGTCCTGCGCGTCGGCGCCGACCTCCACGAGCCCCAGGTCCTGGAGCTGGCGGAGCTGGCGGCTGACGACGCTGCGGTCGACCCCGAGCTGGTCGGCGACGGCGCTCGCGTGGGCGCTGCCGCAGCGGCGGATCACGCGGAGCATCTTGTAGCCGATGGGCGGGAGCTCCGGGTGGATCCTGGCCGCGGCCTCCCGGGTCGTCGCCCGGATGCGCGCGGCGAGGGCGGTCATCTGCTCCTCCACCTCGGCGATGCCCGCGGCGACGCCGTCGGCCATCCCGTCGGCGAGCCCTTCGGCGACGCCGGGGGAGTCACCCTCGGCGTCGCCCACGGGGGAGCGGTCCTCGTCGGTCATCGTCGGGAGTCGACCCCGGCGTCCTCGGCCTCGGGCAGTCGGATCGACCCGGTCGGGTTCGCCTCGCCGGCGGGGGTGAGGGCGACGGCCCCGGCGGATGCGCCGATGAGCGCGTCCTCGGCGTCGGTGCGGTGCACCTCGCGGGCGTCGGCGGTGGCGGCCTTATCGCTCTTGAGCTGCACGGCGTTCTTGCTGCCGAGCTGCGCGTTGGGCAGGAAGATCACCGCGATCAGCGACACGATCGCGAGCGGCACGCTGTAGAGGAACACGTCGCCGATGCCCACGCCGTACGCGCTCTCGACCACGGTGCGGACCGCGGGGCTGAGCTGCGAGACCTGCGGGATGACGCCGGAGCCGAGCGCCTGCGCGGCCGCGGCCTGGTCGGCCGGGGCGAGCTTCGTGATCCCGGCGGTGATCTCCGACGCGATGATCGTGCCGAGGATCGAGCCGAGCACCGATACGCCGATGGTGCCGCCGAGGCTGCGGAAGAACGTGACCGCGCTGGTGGCGACGCCGAGGTTCTTGACCTCGATGGCGTTCTGGACGACGAGGACGAGGTTCTGCATCAGCATTCCGAGGCCCGCGCCGAGCACGAACATGAAGATGCCGACGAGCACGAAGTCGGTGTCGTAGCGGAGCGTGGACAGCAGCGAGGTGCCGGCGACGATGAGCACGGCGCCCGAGATCATGATCGCCTTCCACTTGCCGCGGCGGCTGATCAGGTTGCCGAACACGGTCGAGGAGATGAGCAGGCCCGCCATGAGCGGGATGGTCAGCAGGCCCGACTGGGTCGGCGTGGCGCCGCGCGACAGCTGCATGTACTGCGCGAGGAAGACCGAGGTGCCGAACAGCGAGATGCCGACCGCGAGGCTCGCGAGCACCGCGAGGGTGAAGGTGCGGTTGCGGAACATGGTGAGCGGGATGATCGGCTCGGAGACGCGCAGCTCGGTGATCACCGCGGCGATGAGCAGCACGACCGCGCCGCCCGCCATGAGGTACGAGGTGCCCGACGCCCACTCGAACTGCTTGCCGGCCTGCGAGACCCAGATGAGCAGGAGCGAGACGCCGCTCGCGATGAAGACCGCGCCGAGGTAGTCGACGTGCACCTTGCGCTTCGGGTGGGCCGGGAGGTGGAGGGTGACCTGCAGCAGGATGATCGCGATGATGGCGATCGGCAGCGCGATGAAGAAGTTCCAGCGCCAGCCGAACGCGTCCGTCACGACGCCGCCGAGGAGCGGGCCGCCGACGGTGCCGACGGCCATGACGGCGCCGAAGAGGCCGGCGTAGCGGCCGCGGTCACGCGGGCTGATGATGTCGGCCATGATGATCTGGCTCAGCGCCGCGAGCCCGCCGGCGCCGAGGCCCTGGAGCACGCGGAAGACGATGAGCGTCTCGGTGTTCTGGGAGAAGCCGGCGAGCGCGGATCCCAGCACGAAGGTGCCGAGGGCGAGCTGGATGAGCAGCTTGCGGTTGAAGAGGTCGGCGAACTTGCCCCAGAGCGGCGTGCTCACGGTGGTGGCGAGCAGCGTCGCGGTGACGACCCAGGTGTAGCCGGACTGGTCGCCCTTGAGGTCGCTGATGATGATCGGCAGCGACGTCGAGACGACGGTGCCGGCGAGGATCGAGACGAACATGCCGAGCAGGAGGCCCGAGAGGGACTCGAGGACCTGGCGCTTCGACATGGATCCGTCGGCCGAGACGGTGCGGCGGGGGGCCTTCGCGGGTGCCGCGGTGGCCGGGTGGTGCTGGGACATGTTCCTCCGGATAGTTGACTACCCGCAACCATATGACTGTGGTGGACAGGTGTCAACTATCTCGGCTGGCCGTGGATCCGCTCCCCGCCCCGGAGGCGGCGCGTGGCCGGGAGTAGACCGGGAGGGTGAGCCGGTCGACCGACCGGCCTCGGAACGAGGAGGAATCCCATGGTCGATTCGGTGGCGACGGTCTGGCTGCCCGTGCAGGACATGACGCGCGCGGTGGCGTTCTACCGCGACACGCTCGGTCTCACGGTGACGAGCGAGGACGCGGACTGGAGCGAGATCGACGCGGACGGCCTGATGATCGGGCTCAACGCGCGCGAGGAGGCGGGCGGCTCGAAGGGCGGCGGAGCGGTCATCTCGTTCACGCCCGAGGGCTCCATCGAGGACGAGCTCGAGAGGATCACGGCCCGCGGCGCCGAGATCACGGGCGAGATCAGCGACCATGAGTGGGGCCGCATCCTCCCGTTCCAGGACAGCGAGGGCAACGACCTGCAGCTCTACACGCCGCCCACCGGCGG